>NZ_WNJP01000171.1 GCF_009733735.1 Sandarakinorhabdus oryzae
CGGCGCGCACCTCGCCGCCGGGGATCAGCGTGCCGGCCGCATAGAGCCCGCACAGCGCCCTCGCCTTGCCCAGCCCCTCGTTGCCGCGGCGCGCGGCGCGATCGAGGTGCCGCGCCCAGGTCGCCATCGCCGACAGCACGGCGGAACGATAGATCTGGTTGGAGGACGACAGGATCAGTGGGGCATGGCCCAGCGCCATCAGGAGGCGGGTGCCGGTGAGATCGGCGCGCCAGGCCAGCGGATCGAATTCGCTGAAGCTGGCCAGCCAGCGCTCGACCAGATTTTCCGCCGCGCGCCGGGCCGCCTCCCGGTCGGGCAGAATGGCCAGATCGCGCAGCCATTCCCAGCCATGCGCCCAATCCTGCCATTCCGGCGGCGGCGTCGGCTCGCGAAATGTGATGTCCCGCGTCATCGCGGTGTGACCGGCGTGGATCAGGCGGCCGGCCAGGATGCGCTCACCGATGTGGGGATCGCCGGGCACCGGATCGACCGGCACGCCGAGCAGTTTCAGCGGAAAGCGCCCGCGCAGCCGCAGCCGGTGCAGCGGCGAGGCATAGACCCGCGTCGCCAGCCCCGCCGCCAGCCGTTCAGACAGCGACAGGCCGCGTTCGCCGCCGCCACGGCGCAAGCTGCCGTCCTCATCTTCCAGGTCTGGCAGCTGGGGCGGTTTTGCCATCAGCGGCCCTTCAGCGCCGCGATGTTGGCGGCATAATGCGCCGTGCCGCTCTTGAAGCTGGCGGTGCCCGCGACCAGCACATCGGCGCCAGCGGCGACCACGGTGGCGGCGTTGTTCGCATCCACCCCGCCATCGACTTCCAGGTGAATGGCGCGGCCGCTGTCGTCGATCATCCGGCGCAGGCGCTCGATCTTCTTGAGTTGGCTGGTGATGAAGCTCTGTCCGCCGAAGCCGGGGTTGACGCTCATCACCAGGATGAGGTCGATATCGCCCAGCACCTCCTCGACCAGTTCGACCGGGCTGGCCGGGTTCAGCGACACGCCGGCCTTCTTGCCCAGCGCCTTGATGCGCTGGATGGTGCGGTGAAGGTGCGGGCCGGCTTCGGGGTGGACGGTCAATATGTCGGCACCGGCCTCGGCAAAGGCCTCCAGATACAGATCGACCGGGCTGATCATCAGGTGGACGTCGAACGGCAGGTCGCTGTGCGGGCGCAGGGCCTTCACCACCGCCGGGCCGATGGTGATGTTGGGCACGAAATGCCCGTCCATCACGTCGACATGGATCCAGTCGGCTCCGGCGGCGCTGATCGCCCGCACCTCCTCGCCCAGTCGCGCGAAATCTGCCGACAGGATCGACGGGGCAATGCGGACGGGCGGGCTCATGGCCCGTGCTTAGCAGGGCCGGCGCACCCGTGGTAGGGGGCGCGCCGGTGCGTCACCGCACACAGATGTGGATTGATCGCGGCCTCAGGCTTTTGCGCGCAGCAGCTTGGTCACCGTCTCGTCAAATTCGCGCTTCACCTTCTCAGCGAGCGCGCCGGTGGCCGGGCCGGCCCAGCCGACATGGACTTCCTTCACCCGGCCATCGCGGCCGATGAAGATCGTCGAAGGCCACACCTTCACCGGCGCCAGTGGCCCGAGCACTTTCTTGGTGTCCTCGTCGATTGGCCGGCCGCCATAGACCATTGGGTAGGGCAGCTTGTAGCGGGTCTTGAAGCTGGTGATCTGGCGCATGGCGCGGGGCACATCCGTGCCATATTCGAACTGCAGGCCGATCATTTCCAAGCCTTCCTTCTGCCGCCGGGCGGCATAGGGGCCAAGGAACTGCGCCTCGTCGTGGCAATTGGGGCACCAGGCGCCGCCCAGCGAGATCACCACCACCTTGCCCTTGTAGCGCGGGTCGGAAAGGCTGATCATCTGGCCCTCTGGCGTCGGCAGGCGGAACGACAGCCGCTCACCGCCGGGCGCCTCCACCACCACCGCGTTCATGGTGGCGGCCTTTTCCTTCTTCGCCTCGAAGGCATTGCCGGTTGGCCGGCTGGTGGCGGCAAACTGGGCACCTTTCAGCGTGTCGCCCGCCAGCGTGCCCAGCCACAGGTTGGTGAAGCTGCCATCAAAGGTGGAGAGCTTCAGCTGGTTGCCGTTCAATTCGCCCGACAGGTAGCGCATGTCGCCCGTGGGCAACTGCACCGTGCCCGACACCTGCGAACCCACCTGCTTGAGCAGCACGAGGCCCTTCACCTTGTTGTCGCCATAGGTCAGGTTCCAGCGGCCGGTGACGTTGCCCCCCGGCTTCACCGCGCCCGGCGTGAAGCGCCAGGCGCCGCGCTGGGCAGTGGCGGCCAGCGTCACCGTGCCGGTGGAGCGCAGCACGGTCGCCGTGCCGGCAAGGCCGCCGCTGCCGGTGGCCTTCAGTTCGAGGCGGCTGTTGTAGCTGGGGAAGATGAGCGTGATGGCATCGCTGGTCACCTCGACCTGCTCCACCTTCAGCCGTTCCGGCGCGTTGACCAACCACGCCTCCGGCCCGCTCTTGCCTTCGCGCACGTCGAGCGTGAACGGCAATGGCCCGCCGGGGTGGGCGTCGAAGCTGACGCGCCATTGGCCATAAAGGCCGGCGGCCAGCGCTGGAGCGGCAGTCAGGCCGGCGATCAGACCGGCGGCGAACAGGGTGCGAAGATTGGCCATCATGAGGTCCTCCAAACAGCAGCGCCGCCGCGGCGGCAAGCTGGCGAATTCTTGCGTGTGCGAAAGGCCGAGTTTCAGCCCCGCTCCGCTGCCTGTGCCCGCGCGGCTTCGGCGGCCTGCAGCACGGACCAGGCCGCCTGCACGGCGCGGAAACGTTCGGCGGCTTCCGGCTCTGCGCCAGCAACATCGGGGTGGCTGGCCTTGGCCGCGGCGCGCCAGGCGGCCTTGATCGCTTCGGGGCTGGCATCAGGCTCCACGCCCAGCACTTTCAAGGCGTCAAGCTCGGCCCGGCTGCGGCTGCCATCGCCTTCCCCGCCCCATTCCCAATGGCTGGCGCGGCGATATCGGCGCTGGCGGTCTTCCGATGCGGCGCGGGCGGCGGCCTCTTCCGGCGTCAGGCCGCGGAAATAATCCCAGCCGGCGTTATACTCGGCGGCGTGCTGCTGACAGAACATCCAGCGTTCCGGGCTGTTCGGCGCCTTGGGGGCAGGGCGGTCACCCACGTTGTTGCAGCCATCGCGATCGCACAGGCGCACGGTGGTGGCGGCGCGGTCCGCACCATAATCCCGCCAGCGCGGGAAGCCCCAATCATCGTTGCGCCGCTGCTTTGGCACCTGCCCGCGTCTCCTCAATCGTCCCTTCTATGCCATGCTGGCTGCAGTTGCCAGTCTGGACGGCTGCGGCGCAAACGGGCAAGGCTGAAGGTCGATGCTGGCCCTGTTGACCACGCGGCGTTTTGGCCCCCTGTTTGCCACCCAGTTTCTGGGCGCCTTCAACGACAATCTGTTCCGCACCGCGCTGGTATTCATCGTCGCTTATGACGTGGCGGCGGCTGATCCGAAGCGGGCGGCGATGCTGGCCTCCACGGCGGCTGGCCTGTTCATCCTGCCCTTCTTCCTGTTTTCCGGTATCGCCGGATCGGCCGCCGACGCTCGGGACAAGGCGGCGATTGCGCGGCTGGTGAAGCTGTCGGAAATCGCCTTCATGGCGCTGGGTTGGGCGGCGCTGGCGTTCGGCTCGCTGGGCCTGGCGCTGGCCGTGGTGTTCCTGATGGGCTGCCATTCCACCCTGTTCGGTCCGGTCAAATATGCCATCCTGCCTCAGCATCTGCGTGAGGATGAGCTGCTCGCCGGCACCGGCCTCGTCGAAGGCGCGACGTTCGTTGCCATCTTGCTCGGCCAGGTCGCCGGCGGCCTGCTCGCCACCCAGGCGGTGGGGCCGATCACGCTGGCCATTGCCGGCCTGGGCTGGCTGGCGTCACGCTTCATCCCGCCGGCGCCGGCCGAAGCCGGCCGCACGCTCAACTGGAACCCGCTGACCAGCGGCCGCGCCGCGCTGGGCCATGCCTTTGCCAACCGGCGGCTGCTTATCGCGACGCTGGCGATCTCGTGGTTCTGGGCGCTGGGCGCTGTCTATACCAGCCAGTTCGTGCCGCTGGCCAAGAACGACATGGGCGCCAGCGAGGCCGTCGCCACCCTGTTCCTGGCCGCCTTCTCGGTGGGCATCGCCGCCGGATCGGTGGCGGTCGGGCGCTGGCTGAAGGGCCGCATCACCACCCGGCTGTGCGGCCTCGCCGGGCTGGCGATGGCACTGGCCGGGCTTGATCTGTGGTTCGCGATTGGCGGCGTTGGCGCGGCACCCAAGGATGTCGCTGCCTTCTTCGCGTTGCCGGCCGGTTGGCGCGTGCTGGTCGATCTCACCGTGCTGGCGCTGGCCGGCGGGGTATTCTCGGTGCCGCTCTATGCCGTGCTGCAGACAGCGGGGGAGGCTGGCACCAGGGCCAGCGCGATCGCCGCCAACAACATCATCAACAGCCTGTTCCAGGTCGCCGCCGTGCTGGGTGCCGGCGCGGCGGTCGGGGCCGGGCTGGGCGTGCCGCTGGTGCTGATGCTGGCCGGGCTTACCGTGCTGCCCCTGCTGCCGGCGCTGGCGAAGCTGGAGCGGGCATAGCGGCGATCCATGCGCGGATCAGCGCGATCCCCTCTTCATGGGCCAGTGCGCGGCCGAACTGCGGCATCATGATGCCGGGCTCGCTCGATTCCATGCGATGGACCAGGATCGACCGGTCGGGCTGGCCGGGCAGGATCGAGAACGCCATCCCACCCGATCCGCGCCCGGCCGCCACCGGCCGCTTCAGCACGCCCAGGTGCGCAGGCTCGGTCTCGTCCGGATCAAGATAAAGCCCGGAATTGGAGGCAAAGCCGTTGCGATTGTGGCAATGGCTGCAATTGACCGCGAGATAGGCCCTTGCGCGGCGGTCGAGCGGTTCGCGCGCATCGTCCCAGCGCGCCAGTTTCGGCCAGCCACCGGCCGGCAGCCCCGCCAGCCGGCCTGAGGCGGCCCACGTCATCAACTGGTTTGGGCCATCGCCGTGCAGGCCGCCATTGAGATTGCCGGCCGTTGGCCCGATCGGCGAGATCGCCTCGCCCGACTGGTGGCAGGTCTTGCACTGGTTCTGGTTGGGCACGGCATAGTCGATGGCCTGTGGCCGGCCCGCCTTGTCGATGAACTGCACCGGCACCTTCACCCCGGCCCGTTTGAGCACGGCGCCGCCGTCCTGCTCGACATAGCTCAGCGCCACCCAGCCGGCCGGCCGGTGGATCAGCAGGCGGGTCTCGATCGGACGGACATTTTGCGTCGGCTGCCTGAGATCGGCCGGGAAGGCAAAACGCTTGACCAGAACGGTGCCGACCGGGAAGGCCAGCACGCCCGTCGTGCGATAGTCGGCCCTGGTTCCCGGCGGCAGCCAGACATAGCGGAATTTTTCGGCATGGTCGGAAAACAGCGGCGTGTTCAGCGTATAGGGCTGCACGCCCACCGTGGGTGCGCCGCTGGTATCGAACAGGCCATAGTCGGCCAGCCGCGGCGCGTCGGTGCTCAGCAGCAGATCGGCCTGCACCACGGGTGCCGGGGCCGCGCCGAGCAACAGCAACGCCGCCAGCGCGCGCCTCATCGGCTGCGCGCTTCCAGGTCGGCCGGCAGCACGATGGCCGGGCGGGTGCTGGCGACTGTCATCGGTTTCATCGGGCCGGGCCG
>NZ_WNJP01000172.1 GCF_009733735.1 Sandarakinorhabdus oryzae
ATGACCAGCGCCCATCCCGATGCCGGCGGCAGCGCCGAGGCCGCGCAGGCCCTCACGGCGGCGCGCGACCTCCTGATCAACGCTGCCGAAAAGCGCCGCAACAGCGCGGACTGAGCGCGTGCCGGCCGGCCACCGCCTGCACCCAAGCGCGCTGCGCGCCTATGACATTCGCGGCATCGTCGGCGAAACGTTGACCGAGGCTGACGCCGATGCCGTCGGTCGCAGTTTCGGCACCATTTTGCGCCGCGCCGGCGGCACACGCGTCTGCCTGGGCCGTGATGGCCGGTTGAGCAGCCCCGGCCTGGCGCACGCCGCTTGCAACGGCCTGCTGGCAGCCGGCTGCGAGGTGATCGACATCGGCCTTGGCCCATCGCCGATGCTCTATTTCAGCGTGTTCGAGACCGGCGCCGATGCCGGCCTGATGGTCACCGGCAGCCACAACCCGCCAGCCTGGAACGGCATCAAGCTGATGCTGCACAGCGGCCCGTTCCACGGCGACGATATCCAGGCACTGGGCGCCATTGCCGCCGCCGGCGACTGGGAAGGCGGCACCGGCAGCGCCAGCCAGGTCGACATCGTCGATCGCTATGTCGATGCCCTGCTTGCCGGTTTCCGCGGACAGGCCTTCACCATCGCCTGGGATATCGGCAACGGCGCCGCTGGTCCGGTGGTGGAGCGGCTCACCCGCCGCCTGCCGGGCACCCACCATCTGCTGTTTCCAGAGGTGGATGGCCGCTTCCCCAATCACCACCCCGATCCCACCGTGGAGGCCAACCTCGCCGATCTGAAGCGCGTGGTTCTGGAACAGGGCTGCGATTTCGGCGTGGCCTTCGATGGCGACGCGGACCGGATCGGCGCCGTCGATGGCCAGGGCCGCGTGGTCTGGGCCGACGAACTGCTCGGCATCCTGGCCGAACCGGTGCTGCGTGCGCTGCCTGGCGCCACCATCATCGGCGACGTCAAGGCCAGCCAGGCGCTGTTCGATCGCATCACCGCGCTGGGCGGCGTGCCCGACATGTGGAAGAGCGGCCACAGCCTGATGAAGGCGCGGTTGCTGGAACTGGGCGCGCCGCTGGCTGGCGAGATGAGCGGCCACATCTTCTTCGCCCATCGCTGGCACGGCGTGGATGATGGCATCCTCGCCGCCGTCCGCCTGATCGAGGCCGTGACCCTGCTCGGCGGCTCGCTCACCGCGCTCAAGTCCGCGCTGCCGGCAATGATCAACACGCCGGAACTGCGCTTCCCCTGCCCCGAAGGCCGCAAATTCGCGGTGGTCAGCGAGGTGCTGGCCCGGCTCACCGCCGAGGGCGCCCGTGTCAACGCCATCGATGGCGCCCGGGTGATGCGCGCCGATGGCTGGTGGCTGCTGCGCGCGTCGAACACGCAGGATCTGCTCACCGCGAGGGTGGAAGCGAAGGACGAAGTCGCGCTGGCCCGGTTGCTGGCCGAACTGAACGACCAACTGGCGCTGTCCGGCGTGGCGGCGGTCGCCATCGACCACTGACCCCTTCCCCCGCTGCCGCCAATCTCCTAAGCCACTGACGCATGAGCGTCTGGGCGACTTTGGCCGGCACGGCACTGGGCCTGGTGATCGGCGGCCCGCTGGGGGCACTGGCCGGCGCGGCGGCGGGCGGTGCCGTGGATGCTGTCCGCGCCCGCGCCTCCAACCCGGAACGCCGGCGCGTCGCCTTTTCCATCGCCGCCATCGCGCTCGCCGCCAAGATGGCCGCCGCCGATGGCAATGCCAGCGCCGCCGAATTCGCCACCTTCCAGCGCCTGTTCCGCGTGGACGCGCGCGAGGCCGGCAACGCCCGGCGCTTCTATGATCTGGCCAAATCCTCGATGGCCGGCTTCGACGCCTATGCCGCCCAGGCCGCGCAACTGCTCGGCCCCGGCTCGCCAACACTCGAAGATCTGCTCGACGCGCTGTGGATGATCGCCGCCGTCGATGGCTTCCACGAGGCGGAATTGGCTTATCTCGAGCAGGTTGCCAGCCGTTTCGGCTTTGATGAGGCTGCCCAGGCCCGCATCCGCCGCCGCCACCTCGCGCCCGCCGCCGACGATCCGTGGGCCGTGCTCGGCATTACCCCCGACGCCGATGCCGCCGCCATCCGCGCCGCCTATCACGCGCTGGTCAAACGCTATCACCCCGATCGCGCCCTGGCCGAAGGCGTGCCGCCCGAGTTCATCCGCGTCTCCGAACTGCGCATGGCCGATATCAATGCCGCCTATGACCGGTTGACCGGGAGACGGCGATGAAGCCGCTGCACCTTTTCGCCATCCTTGCCATCGACGTGGTGTGGGGCTTCAACGTTGTCGCGGTGAAGGAAGGCGTGATGTCAGCCGGGCCGCTGACCGCGGTGCTGCTGCGCTATGTGGTGGCCACGATCGTCTGCCTGCCCTTCATCCGCTGGCTGCCCGGCCGCATGCGGCTGATCCTCGCCACCGGCTTCATCGCCGGGGCCTTGTTCATGTCGCTGGGCGGATTGAGCTTTGCCCTGGCCGACAATGTGTCGGCGCTGGCCATTGTCGGGCAATTGGGCGTGCCGTTCAGCCTGATCCTCGCCGTCATCTTCATGAAGGAGGAGATCCGCTGGCCGCGCATCACCGCCATCGCGCTATGCTTCATGGGCGTGGTGGTGATGGGGTTCGATCCGGCCATTGCCCATGAACGGGTTGGCATCTTGCTCACCGCCGGCGCGTCGCTGTGCTGGGCGGTGGGCAATCTGCTGTTCCGCCGGCTCCAGGGCGTGCCGGTGCTGGTCATCCACGGCTGGCTCGGCCTGGTCGCCATCCCGGTGATGGCCACGCTGGCCTGGCTGTTCGAACCCGCCAAGCTCGCCGCCATCCCCGATCTGCCGCTCAGCACCTGGGGCTGGGTGGCCTATTCGGGCATCATGTCGTCACTGGTCGGCCATGGCGGCATGACCTGGCTGTTCCAGCGCTATCCGGTGGCGGTCGTCTCGCCGCTCACCCTGCCGACGCCGCTGATCTCGGTCACCATTGCCGTGCTGGTCTACAACACGCCGATCACCGGGCAGATGCTGGCGGGCGGGCTCTTGACGCTGGTCGGTGTCGCCATCATCACCATCCGCACTGCGCAGCGCCGCGACAGCGACATGCCGGTGGAGCCGACATGATCCAGCACCCCTCCCCCAATTTCAACGACCGGCTGCTGCCGATCGGCATCCTGGTGCTGCACTACACCGGCATGACCAGCGGCGCCGAGGCCATCGACTGGCTGGCCAACCCGGCCTCGCAGGTTTCGGCCCATTATGTCGTCGCCGAAGACGGCCAGGTGCTGCAGATGGTGGACGAGGCCAAGCGTGCCTGGCACGCCGGGCGCAGCTGGTGGCGGGGCGTGACCGACATCAACAGCGCATCGATCGGCATCGAGATCGCCAACCCCGGCCATGAATTCGGCTATGTGCCCTTCCCGGCGGCGCAGATGGACGCCGTGCACGCGCTGGTCGCCGACATCACCGCCCGCCACGCCATCAAGCCCGCCAACGTGATCGGCCACAGCGACATCGCCCCCACCCGCAAGGAAGACCCCGGCGAACTCTTCGACTGGCCCCGCCTCGCCCGCGCCGGCCTTGCCGCCGCACCCAAGCCCTGCATGGACCCGAACTGGACCGACATGGGCTTCATGGCCGCGCTTGGCCGCTATGGCTATGACGTCAGGTCTCCCAGGGAGGCCGTCATCGCCTTCCAGCGCCACCACCGCCCGGCGCGGTTTGACGGCGTGATCGACGCGGAGACGCGCACGATCCTGCGCGGGCTGCTGCTGGCGGAAGGGCTCTAAACCGCGCCCGGCTTGCGGGCGCCCAGCGGCAGATCGTGGCCGCCGAAATCCAGCGTGGATTTCGACACCACTTCGCCCAGCGCATCGACGATCAGGCGCAGGCGACGCTTGTCGGTGGCGAAGGTGAGGCGGAAGGTGCCGAAATCCTCGTCGACGCCGGCTTCCACCCACGAGGTGATGAGGCGGCCGGCCAGCATCGGCTGCACCTGGTCCGGTTGCAGCTTCAGCCCTTCGGCGATGACGTCGGCCGACACCGTGAAACTCTCACCACTGCCTTCGATTTCGATCATGACCGCTGCCATGGCGCGGCTTGGCCAGAAATGCTAGAGCGCCCGCGCGATCACGTCGTCGGGCGACCGCGTCAGGTGCAAGCCTGCCGAGGAAAGTCCGGGCTCCACGGAACGCGGTGCCGGGTAACACCCGGCGGTTCCAGTTTCGGCTGGGATCAGGGACAGTGCCACAGAGAAGAGACCGCCGATGGCGTCCTTCGGGACGGACAGGCAAGGGTGAAACGGTGCGGCAAGAGCGCACCGCGCGATGGGCAACCAAAGCGGCACGGCAAACCCCACCGGGAGCAAGACCGAATAGGGATGGCGCGCATGTTTCGGCATGCAGGGCAGGAACCGGCCCAGTCATCCGGGTTGGTTGCTGGAGGCGGCGGGTAACCGCCGTCCGAGAGGAATGGTCGCCCAGGGGTGAAAGCCCTGGACAGAACCCGGCTTACAGACGGCGTGATCGCATCGCAGCCCGGCCAGGTCGCAACGCACAGCGTTGCGCCCGGACTCGGGCAAGATCGGCCAGCGAGCGAAGAAGGCGGCCCTCAGGCTGCCTTCTTCGACTCGTCTGACGGCGTGGTTTTGCCACGCCCTTCTTTTCTTCTTTTCTTCGGCACTCAAAGCGGACTCGGCGGCTCCGCCGCCGGCCGCGAAAGCACGCACTGCCCTACACCGGCAACGCATCAAACGCCGCCGTCAACCGCGGTGTGTCGCTCGAAAACGGCACCGTCCCGTGCCAGGCATAGCTCGGAAACAGCGCCAGCCGCCCTGCCACCGGCGTGATGATCCGGCGCGGCGGCAGGTCCAGGCCCAGCGCCTGGTCGGGCACGCCAAAGGTCAGCTTGCCGGCATCGCCATCCACCCCCACTTCCGGCGGCAGCGACACATAGAAGGCCGAGCTCAGCCAGCCGCGCGGGTGGACATGGTTGACGTGGAAACCCTGGCCCTTCAGCCGCACCGACCAGGCCCCCAGCAGCTTCACCCGGCCGGTGAGGCGCCCGAGGAACGGGTGTCCGGGCAGCGGCTGCAGCCGGGATATGGCGGCATCGATGGTGGCGCGCAGCGCGTCGCGGAAGGCGATCAGCACCGGATCGGCAGTGGCAAACAGGTCGCCGGGGGTCTGGGTGCCGCCGCGCAGCGTCTGTTCGGCCGGCTGGCTGATCATCACGTGCCGGCGTTCGAGCACGGCCTTCAGATCAGCAAGAAACGCCGGCGTGCTGGCCCAGCCCTTGGGGGTGACGAGGTCGCTGGCCGAAACCATCGTCTCGTAATCGAGCAGTTCAAACTCGCGCGGATCGCCCTTCAGCCGCCAGGCGGTTCCGAGCAATGCCCAGCCGGTCTGTTCGAGCGGGCGGGCCTGGCTGGCAATCAACGCTGCGGCTTCGGCCTCGTCCACCTCGCCCAGCCGCAGCGCCGCCCAGGCGCGGTGGCTGGCAAAGCCGGCTTCGCCCGGAAAGCGCTGTGCTTCGACCCGGCACTGATCGAGATAATCGGCAAACCGCCCGTCCAGCCGCAGTGAAGTCAGTTGCGCCAGCCGCCAGGCGGGCTGCACCCCGGTGGCGGCCTCGGCGCGGGCCGCCCAGCGCGCGGTGCGG
>NZ_WNJP01000173.1 GCF_009733735.1 Sandarakinorhabdus oryzae
CAGGCCGGGCGGCACGTCCTGCGCGGCGGCGACCGCCTGCGGCAGGCCCTGCGCGTCCAGCTTTTGCGCCGGCATCGGCGCTGCCACTGGCGCTGCCGGCGCATCGGCCATCCAGCGTTCCAGCTGCGGCGCAAAGGCCAGGCCAATGGCAATGCCGGCCGCCACGCCGCAAAACAGCACGGCGGTGCGATCGATCAGCAGGAACGCCGGATGTTGGGAAGAGGTTTCAGACATGATGTGCGGCGGTCTTCACCACGCCGCGCGCAGAGTCGCAAGCGGTTAGCTACCCGTGAGCGGTGAAGAGCGGCCGAGACGGGTCAGGCGCACCTTCAGCAACGCCATCAAGACGACGGTGAGCGGCACCGCCAGCACCACGCCCAATGGCCCCAGCAAGGTGCCAGCGGCGATCAGGCTGAAGATGGTCAGCACCGGTGGCAGATCGCCAAAGGTCTTCTGCGCGATCGGCATCACCACATTGCCCTGCAACTGCTGCACCACCACCAGCGCGACGATGGTGAAAATGCCGGTCTCCGCGCTCTGGCCAAAACCCAGGATGATGGTGGGCGCCGCCACCAGGATGACCCCCAGATAGGGCACGAATTCGCACAGGCCGGCCACCAGCCCGATCGCCAGCGGTGACGGCAGGCCGACCAGCCACAGGCCCAGCGACGTGCCCACCGCCACGAACGCCATGCCGATGGCCTGGCCCTTCAGCCAGGCGGTGAGCGCCTCGCGCACCGCGGCCACCGTCTCGCTGGCCCGGCCGCGCGCGCCCGACGGCAGCATGTCGATCAGCCCTTCGACATAGAGCCTGGGCTGCGCCGCCAGATACAGCGCCGCCACCAGCACCACGGCAAAGCCGGTGATCGCCGAACCGATATTGGCCAGCGTCGCCTGCACGATGCCCACCACCTGCTCCATCTTGGGCGCATAGGTGCTCAGCTGGGAGATCAGATCATTGCCGATCGGCGTCGCCCGCACCCAGGCCTCCACCCGCGCCATCGCCTCCGGCAATTGCTGCGACAGGATGATGAACTGCTCCACCATCATTGTGCCGAACAGGCCGAAGATCACCGCCAAAACGCTGAGCGGAATCAACACCGCCGCCGCAATCGCCAGCGCAAACGGCAACCGCAAGCGCCGCTGCAGAAAGGCGGCAAAATCACTGAGCATCAGGCCGACCAGCGCACTGGCAAACAACACCAGCACCAACTGCTGCAACTGCCAGATCGCCAACGCCAACCCGATCCCCGCCATCACCGCCAACGTGCGCCGGAACCAGCGGCCGCTGTCATCAGGCGCGGGGCCATGGCCGGGGAGATGATGGGGCTCGGGGGAAGTCGTCATGCTGGGCCATCATGGCGGGGGTGACGGCAGAAAGGAAGAGGGGCCTCCGGCGGGCAGGGTCGCGGACCCTGCACCCGTCTGATTTCTGGATAGTGCGAGATGGCCATTATGGGGCGCGGAAGAACGCTCAAGCGCGACTGAGATCTGCGCGTGACAAGGCCTCTTACGCAAAGCTCGCTCAGGGAGATGTATTCACACCGTCTGATTGGATGTATGAAACTACAATCAGGGTGTTAGATTGAGCCAACCACGGACTAGTGTCACCATACACGCCGATTCCATATGGCTTGCAGCACGTTTAGTATTATTGAGGGATAATATGCCGTTCGACGCAGTCACGCTTCACTATGTTGAAGATGCATTAGCCGATATTTACCAATACCACAATTCACTCGACAATTTCATAGTTCGCTGCGGATTTTCGCAAGATCTTTTACGCGTAAGTCGATTAAGAGCTGAAACGCGCGCTTCTGGCGGACGGTTTGATAAAGCTCCCAAACGGTATGTGGTACAAGAAATTCTTCGGGATTTATCTACGTTGGGAGCAAGTGGCGATCTTATCGTTGCACGAATCATCGATCAGTTAGCAAAGGGAAGCTTTCCACAAGCAACGCCAGCAGCAGTTTCCGCTATTGAAGCTCTAAAGGCACTGGCTGAAGCCAACCGAAAGACAAAAGCTCAGGAGCTGCAGGATAGTGAGCGGGAAGCCGCCATCGCTAGGCGGTCGGCAGAGCGAGAAAAAGAGGCTAAGCGAGCAGAAAATACCAAGCGACGTGACGGACTGCATGATCGATTTATGGGATTGATGGCCGAAACTAATGCTCAACAGCGCGGATATTTGCTCGAGCAGTTTTTGAACGATCTCTTTGAATTTGAAGGACTTGAACCAAGAGGGTCGTTCCGTATCGAGGGAGAGCAGATAGACGGCTCGTTTGCTTGGCGCGGTGGCACGCACCTCCTTGAAGCGAAGTGGACCAAGGAAAAAGTTGCCGGTGCAGAATTTGGTGCCTTCACGTTCAAGGTTGAGGGAAAATCGGCAGACACTCGTGGCCTTTATGTCTCGATTTATGGATATACGGAGCCGGCAATTGCCGCAGTCAATGCTAAAGGTGCGCTCAAATTTGTCTGCCTTGATGGTGCTCATATTGTGCGCGCTCTGTTAAGCGAAGATGGACTAAAGCCTATACTAACCCGTGTTTGGCGGCATGCCGATGAAACTGGAGAAGCATACCTGCCCGTTAATAGACTCTAGGGAGAATCGGATTTAAAAATAATGTCAGAAGAGTATCGCAGAAAATTGATAGATCATGCCATTTCAGATCAACCGATACTGAGTGATTTCTTAGTTAATAGCTCATCTATTAAACTGCAAATCCTCGGCAATTGGGATTTCATTGCATATAGTTACAGCAAGGCTTTCGAAACCTTGTGGGATCACGCAAAATTAGACACGTCTGACCTTCTATTGCAGCCGCTCCTTATGCTTTGGCGGCAAAGCGTCGAACTGTCCATAAAAGCGGCATTGGTTGAGATAGAGGGGCATATTGACCCAAGTCTGGGGCATAATATTGAGGCATTGTTTGCACGACTAAGTTCCGCTCTCAACCAATTGGGCTATCCGCAGAACGACGAATTCACTCAAGGCGTACACGCTATGATTACCGAGGTTCAAGCGTTCGATCGCTCCGCGGACCGGTTTAGGTATCCTTCAAAAAGGAACGGCAATGACTTTGCGCCAGTAGACGTCGAGCTAGACAAGCTATTTCAAGCACATCTACTGATCACCGTATACTGCAGTGGTGCAGGTGACCAAGTAGCCGAAAACAGAAGAATAGAATAAGGAATGCGTGAGGCGGGCGCCCATCTATCTTACATGCGCGCCCGAAAACGAAAGGGTGCAGGGTCTGCGGTCCTGCCCGCCGGAGGCTCTTGTTGCCTTGCCCCTCTGGTTCGCGCCCACGGCGCGGACCCACCCCCGACTCTTCCCTTGAAAGGGAGGGGAGAGGGAGGGGGGCGCTACTACTAGCTGGGGCTCAGACCGCCACCCACTCGCCATCGCGGGTGTAGCGGTGCGCCACGCGGCCGGTTTCGTCCATCGCCCAGAGGTGCAGCCATTGGTTGTCCACCAGGTCCTGCACCATCTGGTGGGCCAGGATGATGGCGCTCATCGCCTCCAGCGGGGCTTCGATGAAGACGTTGAGGCGCAGCGGTTCGTGCATCAGTTTTTCGCCGTCGTGCACGGATTGCCAGGCCAGGCCGGTCTTCAGATCGCCGGCGTTGCCTTCCAGCACGCCCAGGGTGCCGACCACGTTGTGGAGCACCTTGTTGCCGGCGCCCCACACCCGGTTGTTCACGGTGGAGCCGTAATATTGCAGGTTGATCCACGAGGCGACGACCATCGGCGCGGTCATGATCAGTTTGAGCACGCCAAAGCCGTCGTCCTGCTTCCAGTCGTAATTGTGCAGGAAGCTGCGGCCGCCCAGATCGATGCCGAGTGTGCGTTCGCGCGGCGCGGCGATGAAGGCGCCGTTGCCGGCCAGGCCCCATTCCGGCCGCACCTGCGCCCAGTCGCGGCTGCGGCGCAGCACCTGGGCGTCGATATCGCCTTCCGGCGCGTCGAGATTGAGGAAGCGCGCGCGTTCGTGGCGGGCCAGGGTTGAGGCGCGGGCCAGCCAAGCCTCTACCTCGGCCAGGTCGCCGCGCAGGGCGGCCGGCACCTGGTCGCGATCAAAGATCGTCACCTGATCGGTGGTGGTGTCGTGCAGGGCACCCAGAAACCAGCTGTCGTCGGGGATGTGGATGCCGCGGCTCTTCAGCCCGATGCGCACGGCCGGATCGTTGAGGATATCGGCCGCAATGCGGGCATTGGCTTCCCCGGTGTGGCCACCGCAGGCGCCGCAATCCAGGCCAGAGGCGTGCGGGTTGTTGGCGGTGGTGCTGCCATGGCCGGCGAGCAGCACCAGGCGGGCGAAATCCCGGGTCAGGCTCATGGCGCGCAGCACGGCTTCGGCCTGGTTCAGCCGCTGTTCGGCGTTGAGGCCGGTCATGCGGCCGCCGACCATGCGCGGCTCCAGCCGCGGGCCAAGTTTGCCGATCACCGCGCTGTCGAGCCCGTCGGTGTTGGGATCGGAGACGGTGCGGGTCAGGCCCAGCGCGTCGCCCACCAGCTTGGGCGCAAAGGCCAGGCCCATCGCCTCGACATAGGTGAAGCTGGAGACGGCAGACTGCTTGAAGCTCTTCCACGCCTTGGCCGCGCGGCGGCGCAGCAGGCGCAGGCCGAGCACTTCGGTTTCCTCGTCGGGCGTGGCGCCGCCGACCATTTCGGTGATGGTGAAGGCCGGGGTGAGCAGCACCGGGCAATGGGCGCCGCCGGTTTCGCGGCCGATCGGCACATATTCGATCGGGTAGCCGAAGAAGCCGGCAAAGCCGATGGTCTCGACACCCGGCGCCACCTGTTCCAGCGCCCGGCGATAGACTTCGGAGCGGACGTCGATGCAGAAGGCGGCCTGCAGCGGGGTGCGGCCGGCCACGCGCGGCAGCGTGAACGGCTGCGGCGCGGCCTCGTCGCGGCCCAGCTTGGCCAGCAACTGGCGCTGCCAGGCAATTTCATAGGCTTCCTGGAACAGCAGATCGATCGCCAGTTCCGGATCGGCGGACAGGCCGGCATCATCCGGCAATTCAGCGGCCTGGCGCATTTCGGCGGCCCAGGCGGCCTGGAATTCGGCATCGCTGCGCTGGCGGAACAGGGCATAGCCCCAGGCCATGCGGATGGCGAGCAGCTCGACCAGGCGATTGTCCTGCCGGCCGTAGAGATTGTTGTCCCACACGAGGTAGCGCACATAGGCGGCCCAACCGCCGATATCGAACAGCGCGCGGTGCAGATAATCGGCCTGGGCGCGCTGCGGGATGCCGATGGCCGCCACGATGTGGCCGATGGCGGCGACAGGATCAGCCGGCAGATCGGCGATGATGCGGCGGAAGCCCTTGACGCCCAGCGCTTCGGCGCCGCGATCATGCTTCATGGTTTCGCGCCAGGCGGCCCACGGCGACAGGTGCCGCACCGGCATCTGCCAGCTGGCCTGGCCCTCATCGAAATAGGCGGCGCACCAGCGCGAGATTTCATCGACCATGAAGGCGGTGCGGCTGGCCTGGCGGTCGCCGGCGGAGAGCCGATCGAGCACTTCGGCGATGGTGGCGACCACGGCCGGGCCGCTGGCGCGCTGCGCCGGATCGCGGGCCAGCGCGGCCTTGGCCATC
>NZ_WNJP01000174.1 GCF_009733735.1 Sandarakinorhabdus oryzae
CTGCTGCCTCGCCGCCGCGCGCCGGCAGGCTGATCTCGATGCGGCCGCTGATCGCGCTGGCCCTGAGCCGCACACCGCGGGCCGCCGGCCGCCTTGTGGCGACCACGGCCACGACGCGGCCATTGATCAGCAGCTCGTTGGGCAAGGCAGGGCGGCGCCAGCGCAGCATCGGTGCAAGTTCACAGCGGCTTGTCGATGATATGGTCTTCAAGATCGCCGGCGTGATCCTCGCTGATCACCCGGCCGGCCACCGACTGGCGGGCGCGATGGATGGACTCGCGATCGCCGGTGAGCAGGTGATGCCATTCCGCCAGCCCCTGGCCGCGATGCACGCGCAGATAAGAACAGCTTTCCGGCAGCCAATCGAGATCATCGAGCCGGGCCGGGGTAAGGCGCACGCATTCGGGCACCAGCGCCTTGCGGTTGCGGTAATCGCTGCAGCGCGCCGTGCGTGTATCGAGCAGGCGGCAGCAGACATTGGTGGGGAAGACCTCGCCGGTTTCCTCATCTTCCAGCTTGTGCACGCAGCATTTGCCGCAGCCATCGCACAGGCTTTCCCATTGTTCCCGGCTCATGCGGTGAAAGGGCGTGGTTTCCCAGAATCGATCAACCGACATGGGTGGCCAGCATCTGCGTGATCGCCTGTGCAGTGAGCCCCTGGTGGGGCAGGAAGGCGATGGGGCGGCCATCGGGGCCGTAAAGATAGACCATCGCGCTGTGGTCCATCAGATAATTTTCAGCATCGCCGGTGTCCATGCGCCTTGCATAGACGCCATAGGCCCTGGTGACAGCACTGATCTGCGCCGGCGTGCCGGTGAGGCCGACCAGCCGGGGGTGGAAGGCGGCCACGAAGGGCTTCAGCGCCGCTGGCGTGTCGCGCTGGGGATCAATGGTGATGAAGATCGGTGCGACCTTGGCGCCGAGCGCCGGTGACTGCGCCTCGAACGCCTTCAGCCCACGGCCCACCAGCGCCAGATCGGTGGGGCAGACATCGGGGCAAAAGCCATAGCCGAAATAGATGAGGCGGTAGCGGCCGGCAAAATCCGTGTCGCGGACCGTCTTGCCGTCCTGGTTGGTCAGGCTGAAAGGTCCGCCCAGGCTGGCACCGGCAAGATTGCCGGGGGGCGCCTGCGGGGTGGCAAAGCGCATCCAGCCGAGACCGGCGGCGAGCAGCACCGCCACGCCCAGCACCAGCCACAGTCGCAGATTCTTGGCGCTGTTCATGGACGGTTCTTGTGGCTATGCGCTATCATGGCCCCATGGGCATAAGGGAAAAGGTGGCGGCTTGTCGATGATGTGCCAGGGACTCTTTCAGCGCCTGCTCGTGGCCGCGATGCTGGTGGCCGTGGCATTCGGCTCCAGCCCGGCCGCAGCGCAATTTTCCGACAGCTATAATTTCATCAAGGCGGTGAAGGATCGGGACGTCAACAAGGCGATCGAGCTGGCCGACAAGCCGGGCACCACGGTCGTCAACGTGCGCGATTCCGATACGGGTGAAGCTGCGGTTCACATCGTCACCCGGCGCGGCGACCTGGGCTGGCTCGGCCTGCTCTACCAGAAGGGCGCCAACCTCAACGTCAAGGATCGGGATGGCAACACGCCGCTGATCCTGGCGGCGATCGGCCGCTGGAGCGAGGGCGCGGTCACGCTGATCCGGCTGAAGGCACAGGTGAATGCACAGAACCGGCTGGGCGAAACCGCGGTGCTCAAGGCCGTCCAGGCGCGCGATCTCACATTGGTCAAGGCGCTGATCGACGCCGGCGCCAACCCCGACATTGCCGACAACAGCGGGATTTCCGCGCGCATTGCCGCCGACAATGATCCGCGCGCCACCAGCATCGCGAAGCTGCTGAAGGACGTGCCGGTGAAGGCGACCGGCAAGATCCAGGGGCCGTCGCTCTGACAATGCGCCGCATCGGCGCGCTGCGCCTGGGCGTCTAGGCCGTGTCCATGGAACGGCCATCCATTGCGGCTTCGGCCTTTGATCGCCCTGGCGTGCGCGTCCGCACGCTTGCCGGCATCCGCTGGATTGCGATCCTCGGGCAGTTCACCACCCTGCTCGTGGTTGGGCTGTGGTTCGGCTATCCGCTGCCATGGGGATCGCTGCTGGCCGCGGTTGGCGCCTCCGTCATCCTCAACTTCGGCCTTTCGACCCTGTACGAACGCACGGACAGGATGACCGGCCGCGAGCTGGCGCTGCACCTGTCGTTCGATCTCATCCAGGCCGGCGTGCTCTTGTTCCTGACCGGTGGCCTGGCCAATCCCTTTTCTCTGCTGCTGATCGTGCCGGTGACCATCGCTGCGACCCTGCTCACCGCCCGCGAGATGGCGCCGCTGCTGGCGCTGACGCTTGGCGTGCTGGTGGTGATCTGGCTGTGGGCGCAGCCGCTGCCGTGGAGCGGGCCGCCGCCGAGCTTCCCGCTGGTCTATCGCGTTGGCGATCTGATCGCCTACGGCCTCGCCATCGGATTCCTCGCCGTCTATCTGTGGATGGTCTCGGCCGAAGCGCGTGACCGGGCGCGGGCGCTCGTGGCCACCGAAGCCGCGCTGACCCGCGAAGCGCGCATGAACGCGCTGGGCAGTCTGGCGGCCGCGGCCGCGCACGAACTGGGCGGGCCGCTGGGCTCCATCAGCCTGATCGCCCACAGCCTGGAAGAGGAGCTGGGCGACGATCCCGATTTCGGCGAGGACATCCGCCTGCTTGCGGCCGAAGCCGCGCGCAGCCGGCGCATCATGAAGGAACTTTCGACGCGGGCCGAGGCGGAGGATCCCTTTGCCATCCTGACGCTCGACCTGTTGCTGCACGAGGTGGCGGAAAGCGTGAAGCCGGCGCGGGTGCCGGTGAAAGTGGCGGTCGCCAGCCCGCAGCCGCTGGTCCAGCGCTCGCCAGAGTTGCTGCACGCGCTCAACAATCTTGTTTCCAATGCCGTGCGTCACGCCGGCACCGAAGTTCGTATGGAAACCATCGTCACCCCGTCGGAAATCCGGGTGGCGGTGCTGGATGATGGTTTCGGCTTTCCGCCCGACCTGCTGCCGCGGCTGGGTGAGCCGATGCTGGGGCCGACGCGATCGAAATCGGATTCGACCGGGTTGGGGGTGTTCATCGCCACCACCCTGATTGAACGCACCGGCGGGCGGTTGGCCTTTTCCAACCGGCCGGAAGGCGGCGCCCGGGTGGACGTGCGCTGGCCAAGGGAAGAGTTTGAGGTTAATGACCCCGAGGGGCAGGAACAGGAGCAATGACGATGGCGAGTGCGCCCGAAACCGAAGGCCGGCCGCTGCTGCTGGTGGATGACGATGCCCCGTTCCGGCAGCGGCTTTCCGTGCTGCTGGCGCGCAAGGGCTTTGCCGTCACCTCCGTTGGCAGCCTGCAGGAAGCCCGCGTAGAGGCCGCCCGGCTGAAGCCCGGCCATGCCGTGGTGGACATGCGCCTGGAAGACGGCAACGGCCTCGACCTCGTCACCGAACTCAGGGCCATGAGCCCGGACGTGCGCATCGTCATGCTGACCGGTTATGGCAATCTTGCCACCGCGGTTGCCGCCGTGAAGGCCGGTGCCATCGATTATCTGGCCAAGCCGGCCGACCCGGAAGACATCGTGCGGGCGCTTTCGGCTGATGGCAGCGCCCGCCCCGAGGCACCGCCGGAGCCGATGTCCGCCGATCGCGTGCGCTGGGAGCATATCCAGCGCGTTTATGAGCTGTGCGATCGCAACGTTTCGGAAACCGCGCGGCGGCTGAAGATGCATCGGCGCACGCTGCAGCGGATTCTGGCCAAGCGTTCGCCGAAATAACGCTAATCCAGCCCGATCAGCCCGCTTTCCGGATCGACAACCCCCAGCCAGCGGTGGGCCGCGCGGCGGGCGAGGCCCAGTGTGATAGCCTTGCGCCGTGCTGCGTTGAGCGTGCGCCACGGGGCGTCGCGCAGTGCTTCGGCGTCGAAGCGGTCAGCAACAATGAGGCCCGTCTCGTCGGGCCGGAAAGCCGGCGTGTGCAGGTCATCGAGCGGTAGGCCCGCTGGCACCGCCCAGAAGAAGCGATCGCAATGATCAAGATACTCCGGCCATTTGCGGTCACCGCGCAGGTCTGACAGGCTGATCTTGATCTCCACCAGGGTCAGCCGGCCGGCAGCATCCACCCCCAGGATATCGGCACGGCGGCCGCCGGCGAGCGGCACCTCGGCGAGCGGGCTCACCCCGGCGCGCAGCAGCCAGCGACAGGTGCCGCGCAGCACATCGGTTGCGGTGAGATCATGCGCCATGGCGCAAGTCTGGCGGAACAAGGGGGGAACGGCAAGCCCCACAGGGCTGGTGAGTCAGCGATAGAAGACGTGGTTGCCGATCTTCGCGACGCGGGTCAGGCGCCAGCCGGGATTGAGGCGGGCGGCATGGAAGCTGTGGGCGCCTTCCGCCATGTCGTGCCACAGGCCGGCCGCAGCGATACGGGCGACGGCGAGCGCGGTGGCAAAGGTCGCGGTCGAGCGCTGGACCCGGGCCGAAACGAAGTTGAACTGGCGCGGGGCGTGGATGACGCCGCAAATGCCCTTGCCCCAGCGGCCCGACTTGGCGCGGTTGACGACGGCCTGGGCGACAGCGAGCTGGCCTTCCAGCGCCTCACCGCGGCTTTCGAACCAGACGGCGGTGGCCAGGCAATCAAGTTCGGTGTCGGACGCGGCCACCGCCGGAGCAGCCGGAACCGTGGCGACCATACGAACCAGCGCCGGCAGGCCGGCGGCGTCGGGCGTCGCCACCTCGGCCATCACCCGGTCGTCTTCGCCGGGCAGCACCGGCAGGCTGGTGTCAGCCGCTGCCGGGCTGGCAATGGCGAACAGCAGCAGCGCCGCGATGTGCGCGCCGCCCTTTTTCGCCCAAATGATTGCCCCACGAACCATGAGCAGTGTTCAAGCGCAGCAGCACCTGGTCAATCAACCGCCGTCCAGCATTTCGGCGACGAACTGCCCTGCCTGCGGGATATCCAGTTCAATCACCCACAGATCAGGGTCGCGGCGGCGCGCCTTTTCGATCCAGGCCGCCACTGCATCACCCCTGGCCAGTTCGGCAAACTCATAACGGCCGCCCGCACCCAGCACGGCGGCGCGCAGGGCTTCTTCGCCGGATTCGCGGGTCACGACGGCAATGGCGCCAGCCTCGTCATCGCCGCGGGCCAACACGGTGCCGAAGCCGCCGGCGCTGCTCACACGCCGGATGAGCGCATCGACCCGCACCCGGCTGGCCAGCCGGGGCAGAGGCGCATCATCGGGCACGTCAGGCGGCGACGCTGGTTTCGCTGGCGAGCACGGCCAGCATCTCGCCGGCATCGCGGGCGCCGCGCAGCGCTGGCAACGTGGCGGGATCACGCAACGACCGGCTGATGCGGGCCAGCGCCTTCAGGTGATCGGCGCCCGCCCCTTCCGGCGACAGCAGCAGCACCAGCACGTCAACCGGTTCGCCATCGATGGCGCCCCAGTCGATCGGCTGCGGCAGCCGCGCCACCAGCGCGGCACAGCGGGCCAAGCCGGGCAATCGCGCGTGCGGAATGGCCGCGCCGCCGCCAAAGCCGGTCGGCCCC
>NZ_WNJP01000175.1 GCF_009733735.1 Sandarakinorhabdus oryzae
ATCCGGTCGTGCCAGGGCGCGGCTGGCCAGCCTGCACGCGCCCTGGCACGACCGGATCAGCCGCATCCTTGGCGCCGCGCGGGCCACGCACGGCGCGGCGCTGCTGATCGATTGCCATTCGATGCCGTCGCCCACCGGTGCGCGGCCGCCGCAGATCGTGCTGGGCGATTGCCATGGCCGCAGCGCCCACCCCGACATCGTGCAGGCCATCGAGGATCATTTCCGCCGCGCTGGCTGGCGAGTGGCACGCAACGCGCCCTATGCCGGCGGCCACACCACCCACCACCACGGCCAGCCGGCCAGCGGTATCCACGCCGTACAGATCGAGATCGACCGCACGCTCTATCTGGATGGCCACAAGCTGGCGCTGCACAGCGGCGCCTCCAAGGTGCGCGCGGTGATGACCGGCCTGGTGCAGCGCCTGCTGGCCGACTGGCCGCAGCTGGGTGCGGCCCCGCCGTGGGCCGAAGCCGCAGAATAACAAAATGGCCGCGCTGGTGGGGGCAACCAGCGCGGCCAGATCGGAACCCGTTACTGTTCGGGGAGGAGTGGCAGGCAGTGCCACAGGCGGCCTTCGCTCGGGGGAAGACGCGGCCGCCGTGCCCATGATTTGGGGTCGCCCCGGCCGGTTTCAAGGGTCGCTGGCGCGATAATTGCCGTGCGTCAGATGGCCACGCGCAGCGACACCCGGATGTCGCGACCGAGCAGCGGCGCCACGTCCTTCAGGAAGCTGCTATGGCGGCGGGCCTCGACATCGAAGATGTTGTTGGCCTGCACCTGCAGCGTCGTGCCGCTGTCGGGCCCGAAGACCTTCCACGACAGGCTGGCGTTGACCATGGTCCAGCCCGGCGTGCGGCTTTCGAAGCCAGCGATGCGGTTTTGCGCGGTCACATGCTCCACCTCGAGACGGCCACCAACGTTGCCGCCGCTGGCCTCCACCCCGCCGATGAAGCGCAGCGGCGGGATGCGCGGCACCGCGCCGCCACCGGCGAGCAGCGTGGCATTGGTGTAATCGGCCAGGCCCGTCAGCTCGATGCGGGTCGGGCCCAGCTGCGCCACCGTCACGCCGGCTTCGGCCTCGAAGCCATAGAAGCGCGCATCGGCCTGGCCATATTGGAACACCGGCAAGCCGTCTTCCTCGGCGCCGGTGGGGCCCAGATAGATGAAATTGTCGAACCGGTTGATGAAGCCCGACAGTTCCAGCCGCCAGCCCGGCCCGCGTCCACGCAGCGCGGCTTCGGCGCCCAGCTGGCGTTCAGTGGTGAAATCGGGGTTGCCGATTTCAAAGGCGCGCGTCGCGGCATGGCCGCCGTCGGCAAACAACTCCTCGGCCGCCGGCGCGCGCTCGGTGCGGGCCAGGCTCAGCGCCAAGCGGAAGCCGCCGCCAATATCCACCGATCCGCCCGCTGACACCGACACGGTGTCGAACTGGCGCTGGCGCGCCACCGGCGGCGCCTTCACATCAGTATGTTCGAAGCGACCACCAACTTCGAGCTTGAGCGCGCCCAGATCCAGTTCCTGCAAGGTGAACAGGCCGAACTGGCGGGTCTGATTGGCCGGGATATAGGCTTCATCGCCTTCGGACCGGAAATTGCGGCTGAAATATTGCGCGCCCGAAGCGCCCTGCCAGCCGCCGCGCTTGGCCTGCACCAGCTCGATGCGGCTTTCCCAGCTCTTGTTGAAGAAACTGGTGCCGATGGCGCCGGTCTCATCCAGCTCGTCATGGGCATAATTGGCCCAGCCGGCGCGCAGCTTCACTTCCTTGAAGGCGCCGCCGAGCGGCAGCGCGCCGCGCAGATCGACCCGGGTCTGGCGCATGTCGAGGCGGATATTCTCCTCGTCATTTGCGGCGACGCCCACCTTCAGGCTGTTGGGGATGCCATAAAGGCTGGCAAGATGGCTGACGGCGACGCCCAGATTGGCGCCGTTGGCGCCGATCCAGGCCAGGCCGCCGGCGACATCCCAGGTGCGGCCAGCGCTGTTCTGCACCCGTCCCCTGGACTGCCCCTGCGCCGCCAGATCGCCACCTTCCTCTGCTGCCAGCGCGCGTAGGGGCGCCGAAAACACATAGCCGCCGGTGCGATAACTGTCGGTTTCGAGGAAACTGCCATCAACATGGGCGACGAAGCCGCCACCCAGCGGCGTGTTGAGGCTGGCGGCGAGGTTGCGTTCGCGCGCGGCGCTGGCCACGCCGGCGGCGGCATCGACGTGCACGGTGCTGTCGGGCACTTCCACCGGGATGCGCAGGTCGCGCATGTTGACGACCCCGCCGATGGCCCCCGAGCCATAGAGCAACGCCGCCGGGCCGCGCATGATCTCGATCCGGTCCGCCAACAGCGGATTGACCGCCACGGCGTGATCGACCGAGGTGTTGGAGACATCGAAGCTGCCGATGCCATCGGACAGGATACGCACCCGCTCGGCATCAAGCCCGCGCAGGATCGGCCGCGAGGCACTGGGGCCAAAGAAGGTGGAGGACACGCCGGGCTGGCGGGACAGCGTCTCACCGATGGTGGAACGCACCTGCCGCTGCAGTTCGTCACCCTGCAGGATCGAAACGGTGGTGGCGACGCTCAGCCGCTCACGGGCGAACGGCGCGGTGACAATGATCTCGGGATCGGCCGAGCCATGCTGGCCATCACCGGGGGGCGCTTCCGCTGCCAGCACGGGAGCTGCCGACACCAGCAGCAGGGTAACAAGCGACAGGTTCACGTTCATCGACAGCTTCTTCATCTGGGGCATGGCCACCGCATAAGATGATACTATATAACACGTCAAGCGCTGACATGATCACGTGCTGGGGATAAATGACGGACAGAAAAACGGGGCGGTGGACTGGCCACCGCCCCGTGTTTTCCGTTGCCTGCGCAAGCGTTACGCCGGCATCAGCGAACCCTGGGCCTGGGCCGCCAGGAACTGGCGCTCGAACAGCGGGCTGATCAGCGACAGGCTGAACAGATGGGCATAGATCAGGCCCATCATGCCCGATTGCACCATCTTGCGGGCCTGGTCGCCGCGCAGGTTCTGCAGCTTCTGCTCGTCGACCATGCGGAACCCGCGATAGACCGCCGGCTGCGACAGGCCATCACGCTGGATCGTGACTTCGCCGTCCATCAACAGGTCGAGCTTGGCCAGCTCTTCCATGAACGAGCGGGTGCGCATCACGGCCTGTTCGAACTGTTCGCAGAACTGCAGGATGGCCTTGGTGGTATCGGTCGGCTCGGTGCCTGCGAACAGCTTTTCGCCTTCATTCTCGACCACGATGCCGGCGGTGTCGTCGAAGCACAGCGACAGCTCGGTCGATTCCGGGGTCAGACGGGCCAGCATGAACGGATAGCGGCGCACGAAGGCGGGCACATAGGCATTGGCTTCCCACTGGTCATCGGCGCCCAGGTAGAGGTTCTCGCCTTCCTGCAGGCCAACCAGCGCCAGCGGGGCGGGATTGTCGCCCACGCCGAACACGATCGGATAGTTGCGCTGCACCAGCGGGAATTCGTCGACGGTCACGGGAATCGCGTGGGTGCCACGGGTGAAACCCAGGTCGCCGCGCGGCTTCAGGCCATGGGTGGGGTGCAGCTGCGACGACAGCGGCGCCAGGCCGTTGTAGAACAGGGGAAGCTGGTTGGCAGGAGGCTGGCTGGCCATGGAAAAGCGCGCTTTCGTGACTGGAGTGAGAATTGGTGCGCTTTCCTAAAGCGCAGATGAACATCGTGCAAGGCTGCGCTGCGACGGGATGACACGGGCCTTCAATAGAGTTTGCCGGGGTTCATGATGCCAAGCGGGTCGAGCGCCTGCTTGATGGCCCGCATCGCCGCCAGCCGCACCGGATCGCCATAGCGCGCCAGATCGGCCCGCTTCATCACGCCGATGCCATGTTCGGCTGAGATCGAGCCGCCGGCCGCCGCCACCAGACCATGGACGCGCGCCGTGATGGCGTCGCGGTGGGCGGCAATCCAGGCCGTCGCGCCGTCGGCTGGCGCGCGCACGTTGAAATGGAGATTGCCGTCGCCAAGGTGACCGAATGCCAGCACCCGCGCACCGGGAAATTCGGCTTCGACCGCCAGCGTGGCCGCCTCGGCGAAATCGGGCATGTCCGACACCGGCACGGCAATATCGTGGTGCACCGCCGGGCCGTCCTGACGCTCGGCCAGCGGCAGTTCCTCGCGTCGGCGCCAGAGCGCGGCGGCCTGGGTGTCGGACTGGGCGATCACCGCGTCATCGGCTTCCGCCAGCCCTTCGGCCAGCACGTCGTCGAGCGGCTGCGGCCCGGCCAGTTCAACAAGGCATTGCCAGGCGTGACGGCCGGCCAAGGGTGATGCGAGACCAAGCTGGCGGGCAACGAGGTCCACGCCATCGGTCGGGATCAACTCGAAACTTTCCACCTGTCCGCCGCTCAATTGGCGCAGCCGGGCAAGCAGCGCCAATGCGCGCTGCGGGCGATCGACGCCCGCCCAGCCGACGGCGCGGTGGCGCGGTGCCGGCACCAGTTTCAGCGCGACCGCCGTGATGAAGCCGAGCGTGCCTTCCGCGCCGATCAGCAGCTGCTTGATGTCGAGCCCGGTGTTGTCCTTGGCCAGACCGTGCAACTGGTTCAGCACGCGGCAATCGGGCAGCACCGCCTCCAGCCCCGCCACCAGCGCCCGCATGGTGCCGTGGCGCAGCACCTGCACACCGCCGGCGTTGGTGGAGGCCAGCCCGCCCACCGTGGCCGAGCCCTTGGCGCCCAGCGACAACGGGAAGGCCAGGCCCTCCTCCGCCGCTGCGGCGTGGACGTCCGACAATATCACCCCGGCTTCGGCCACCAGCAATTGCCCGGCGGCATCAAGCCGCCGGATGCGGTTCATGCGCGCCAGGCTGACCAGGACCGCCGAGCCATCGCCGGGCGGGATGCCGCCGCCCACCAGCCCGGTGTTGCCGCCCTGCGGCACCAGGCCAACATTGTGCGCCGCCGCGACCTGCACGATGGCCTGCAGGGTCGCCACGTTGCGCGGCAGCAGCAGCAAGGGTGTCGCCCCCTGGTAGCGACCGCGCCAGTCAACGAGGCGCGGGGCGATCAGGTCAGGGTCCTCGCTCCAGTCGACGCCCGCCGCGGCCTTCAGGGCGGCGAGCGCGGCAGCAGAAGGTGGTGGCGGCAGGGCGGGCGCGGTCATGCCTTTCCCTAGCGCGTTTTGCTGCCCGGCTGAACCTCCCCGCCGTCAAGCCAATTGCCCGCGACATTCAGCCATGGTTCAAGCGCTGGCAGACAGTGACAAGGGCTGCTGGGGGCGCGGGGGCTGCCACCGGGCTGTGCGTCTTGCACGGTTTAAGCAGGGGGATCATCGGGATTGTTGGCGTTTCGGTCAGGCGTATCGGCAGGGGTGACAGCGCTGCTGCTGGCCGCCCTGGCGGCATGTGCCTGTCCCGCGCTGGCCCAGCCAACCAAGCCGCCGCCCCCGCCGGCACCACAGAGCTTTGACGGGCAGGCCTGGCGCCGGGTGCCGGTACGGCCCGGCGGCGCGGCGCAATCGCGTGC
>NZ_WNJP01000176.1 GCF_009733735.1 Sandarakinorhabdus oryzae
GCCGGCCAGGCCGGCGGGGCGCTGCTGTTCCTGGGCCTGCTCGGCGCTGTTGGCGCCCGCGCTGGCGGTGCGGCCATCGCCCGGCCGGTGGTGCGCGTGTTGTTCTGGGGCGCGCTGGCCATGGCGCTCACTGCCGGCATCGGGCGGCTGGTTGGCACGGCGGTGTGATGCGTCTAGAGAGCGGGCGCAGCCACGGAGTCGCCCCCTCATGCCCAGCATTGCCCTCGCGTCCGATCACGCCGGCTACGCCCTGAAGGCGCTGCTTGCTGAAGAACTGCGCGCGGCCGGGCATGACGTGCTTGATCTGGGGCCAGACAGCGAAGCCAGCGTTGATTATCCCGATTTCGGCCGCGCGCTGGGTGAGGCAGTGGCTGCCGGCCGCGCCGAAAAGGGCATCGCCGTCTGCGGCAGCGGCATTGGCATTTCCATCGCCGTCAACCGCATCGCCGGCGCCCGCTGCGCGCTGGTCACCAGCGGCTTGATGGCGCGGCTGGCGCGCCAGCACAATGATGCCAATTGCATCGCGCTGGGCAGCCGGATAATCGGCGTGGAAACCGCCCGCGATTGCGTTGCCGAATTTCTGAACACGCCGTTCGAAGGCGGGCGCCACGTCGGGCGCGTCGCCAAGCTGGGTTAAGGAGAAGCGCCATGAGCAGCAAGCCAGTGATGGACATCCGCCCGGATGGCTTCTTTGAAACGCCGGTTGCCGGCAGCGACCCCGCCGTGGCCGCCGCGATCGCGGCCGAGCTGGATCGCCAGCAGAACCAGATCGAACTGATCGCCAGCGAGAACATCGTCTCCCGCGCCGTGCTGGAAGCGCAAGGCAGCGTGTTCACCAACAAATATGCCGAAGGCTATCCCGGCAAGCGTTATTATCAGGGCTGCCACCCATCCGACGTGGTGGAGCAACTGGCCATTGATCGTGCCAAGGCGCTGTTTGGCGCTGAATATGCCAATGTGCAGCCGCATTCCGGTGCGCAGGCCAATGGCGCGGTGATGCTGGCGCTGGTCAAACCCGGCGAGACCATCCTGGGAATGAGCCTCGACGCCGGCGGGCACCTGACGCACGGCGCCAAGGCGGCGATGAGCGGCAAATGGTTCAACGCCGTGCAATATGGCGTGCGCCGCGAGGATCATCTGATCGATTATGACGAGGTCGAGCGCTTGGCTGTCGAACACAAGCCGGTGCTGATCATTGCCGGCGGCTCGGCCTATCCGCGCATCATCGATTTCGCGCGGTTCCGCGCCATTGCCGACAAGGTGGGCGCGCGCCTGCATGTCGACATGGCGCATTTTGCCGGGCTGGTTGCTGCCGGCCTGCACCCGTCGCCGATCCCGCATGCCGATGTGGTGACGACGACGACACACAAGACCCTGCGCGGCCCGCGCGGGGGCCTGATCCTGTCCCGCGATGCCGAGCTGGGCAAGAAGCTGAACAGCGCCGTCTTCCCCGGCCTGCAGGGCGGCCCGCTGATGCACGTGGTCGCCGCCAAGGCGGTGGCCTTTGGCGAGGCGCTGCAGCCCGGGTTCAAGGATTATTCGCGCGCCGTGATCGCCAACGCCCAGGCGCTGGCCGCCCGGCTGGTGGAGCGCGGCTGCGCGGTCGTCGCCGGCGGCACCGACACTCACCTGGCGCTGATCGACCTTTCGCCCAAGGGCATCACCGGCAAGGACGCCGACGAAGCGCTGGAGCGCGCCGGCATCACCTGCAACAAGAATGGCGTGCCCTTCGATCCGCTGCCGCCCACGAAAACCAGCGGCATCCGCGTCGGCTCGCCGGCCGGCACCACCCGCGGCTTCGGCATCGCCGAGTTTCAGGCCATTGGCGACATGATTGCCGACGTGCTGGACGGGCTGGCCGCCAATGGGCATGATGGCAACGCCGAAGTGGAAAAGGCGGTGAACCAGCGGGTTCGGGCGCTCTGCGCGCGTTTCCCCATCTATCCGGCCTGAGCTGCTTCGCGCCAGACGATAGGGGGCGCGCGGATGCAGGGGGACGAGACGGACGGCAAGCCTGAGCCCGACAAGTTGGCGCAGATGGCCGAGGACGCCGCTGCCGCCGGCCGGCGTGCGTTCGACAGCGAGACCGGGCGCCAGATCGCCGACATCGCCGACGCCGGCTTCACCAAGGCCGGACAGGTGGTGGACGATCTGCTCGCCAATCCGACCGGTGAGAAACTGAAGCAGGGCGCCGATGATCTGCTGGCCAAGACCGGCCCGGTGGGTGCGACCACCGCCGGCCGCAACATGATCGCCGGCGCAGCGGTTGGCTTCTTTGTCGGCTTGCTGTTTTCGGGCATCGGGCTGTTCTGGGGCACGGTGATAGGCGCCGCGCTCGGCTTCCTGCGCACAATAACGAAGAGACCCTGATGCGCTGTCCCTTTTGTGGCAATGACGACACCCAGGTGAAGGACAGCCGTCCCACCGAGGACGGCTCGGCGATCCGGCGGCGGCGGCAGTGCCCGGCCTGCGGCGGCCGCTTCACCACCTTCGAACGTGTGCAGCTGCGCGAGCTGACGCTGGTCAAGAAGAGCGGCAAGCGCGAGCCGTTCGACCGTGACAAGCTGGCCCGTTCCATCGAGATCGCCTGCCGCAAGCGCCCGGTCGAGCCGGAGCGGATCGAACGGCTGGTCAATGGCGTCGTGCGCCAGCTGGAATCGCTGGGCGAGGCCGAGATCGAAGCCGATGTGGTGGGCGAACTGGTGATGGCGGCGCTGAAGGCGCTCGATCCGGTTGCCTATATCCGCTTTGCGTCGGTCTATCGCGATTTCCGCGAGGCCAAGGATTTCGAGACGTTCGTGGGCGGCCTGTCCGAAGCCGTGAATGGCGTGAAGGGCGGCAAGGGCAAGGCGGGCGACTGACATCGCGTGCCAAACCGGCTAGGGCGGCAGCATGATCCCGAACCCGCCTGCCATCATTCTTGTGCGCCCGCAACTGGGCATGAACATCGGCGCGGTGGCGCGCGCCATGCTGAATTTCGGGCTGACCGAGCTGCGCCTGGTGCAACCGCGGGACGGCTGGCCCAATCCGGAGGCCGGGCCCTCGGCGGCCGGGGCCGACAGCGTGATCGAAGGTGCCACCCTGTTCGACAGCGTCGCCGATGCCATCGCCGATTGCACCCTGGCCATTGGCACGGCGATGACCACCCGCGACATGACCCGCCGCGTCACCTCGCCGGCCGGCTGCGTCGCCGAGATGCAGGCGCTGCCCGGCAAATCCGCGCTGCTGTTCGGGCCGGAACGCACGGGCCTGGTGCGCGACGACCTGCTGCACTGCCACGCCATCTGCACCATCCCGTCGAACCCCGATTTCGGCAGCCTCAACCTTGCGCAGGCGGTGGCCGTGATGGGTTATGCCTGGGTGATGGGCCATGATGCACCGCCGCCAAGCTGGCTGGTCAATCACGAGGGCCCGGCCACGGGCGCCGAACTGGCCGGGCTGATCGCGGCGCTGGAGGAACGGCTGGCGGCCAACGGCTTCTTCAACCCGGCGCCAGGCCTGGCCGACACGGCGCGGCGCATGCTGCGCAACGTGCTGACGCGGCCGGGCTTCACCGGGCCGGAGGTGCAGTTCCTGCGTGGAGTCGTGCGGAGCTTGTCGGAGCCACGCAAGCACGGTTAGGACCGAAAGCGGACGTGAGATATGGCCGAGCATGATCTGACCGGGATGTGGTCGGGCATCTACAACTATCCCCATTCCCATCCGCCTTGCGCGTTCGAGGCGCAGTTGCGCGACGTTGCGGGCAGCCTGGTTGGTGAGATCACGGAGACTGAGGCGCTGTTGTTTCCTGCACCGACGCAACTGAGCGCAATGATCAGGGGGTTGCGGCGAGCCAGCGCGGTCCGCTTCACCAAGTTTTATGACATCGACAGCGACCAGTATCGTCCGGTTCTGTACGACGGCATCTTGTCGACAGACGGGAATGAGATCGCCGGCCAATGGTCGATTCCCGGCGCATGGTCGGGCTCATTCATCATGATCAGGGCTGGCGGCCGGGCCGTTGCCGAAGAGCGCGAAGCGGCAGCCTCTGCCTGACAGCAAAAGGGCCGCCGGTTGCCCGACGGCCCTTTCAGTAGAGCGTGCCGTGACCTTGTTCAGGCCACGGCCGGATACTCACTCGGCTCCGGGTCGCGCAGCGCATAGCCGCGGCCCCAGACGGTTTCGATGCAGCCCGACGACGGGGCGCCGGCCTGGTGCAGTTTCTTGCGCAACTTGCACACGAACACGTCGATGATCTTCAACTCGGGCTCGTCGCGGCCACCATAAAGGTGGGTCAGGAACATTTCCTTGGTCAGCGTCATCCCCTTGCGAAGCGACAGCATTTCCAGGATGGCATATTCCTTGCCGGTCAGCGCCACGCGCTTGCCTTCGACCGCGACCGAACGGGCCGCGAGATCGACCGCCACCGGACCGGTGACGATGACTGACTGGCCATGGCCCTGGCTGCGCCGCACCAGGGCGTGCAGACGGGCCATCAGTTCCTGACGGTCAAACGGCTTGGTGACATAATCGTCGGCGCCCGCACCAAAGCCGGTCACCTTGGTGGTGGTCTCGGCATCGCCCGACAGGATCAGCACCGGCGTGTTGATGCGCAGTTGCCGCAGCTGGCGCAGCACCTCGTGCCCGCTCATGTCGGGCAGGGTGATGTCCAGCAGGATCACGTCGAACTCATAGGTGCGTGCGTATTCGAGCGCGAGCTCCCCTGTGCCCGCGGTTTCGTGCTCGATGCTCGCTTCGTCGAGCATACGCTCGACGCTGCGGGCCATTGCACGGTCGTCTTCAATCAGCAGGACGCGCATGCAAACGTCTCCGGAAACAGATTGACCCCCACCAGGCGAAACAAGCCCGGCACCGACCCCGACACATTGTTAACCTGATTTGTGAGCATTGGTAAATACCTCTTTATTTTTTTATCGAGGAGATTCAGTGCGTTCAGTCATTGTTAACCTTTATTTCATCCGATTCGAACAGCGGGCGATAGATTTGCACACGGGTCACGCGCAGGCCCGGCTGCCCCGCCTTGTCCATCGCGCGCTGCCAAAGTTGAATCTCTTCAATGCTTAAGCGCCAGCGCTGGCACGCCTCCTCGACCGTGATGCGGCCATCGTTGATGGCATTGATCACCGCGGCCTTGCGGCTGGGTACCCAACGCACGGTGTCGCTTGGCGGCAACACCTCTGATGTGAATCCGGGCGGTGGTGGCGACATGAAGGACATGGCGACTCATCCTTCCGGCCCTGGCGGGCCTTGGGCTGGGGTGGTGTATGGCCTTCATCACGGCAACGCCGGCTCATGCTTTACGCACGCCCCGGCACTTGACGTCGCGGAGGCGCATCCCCATTGCCGCTGCCGTGACTGCGCCTGCCGCCTTCCCCCTCGATCTGGCTCGCATGCCGGCCAGCATTGCCGCCGTGCTGGCGCCGCTGCAGGGTCGGCGCGTGGCGGTGGCGATGTCGGGCGGGGTGGACAGCAGCGTGGTCGCCGCGCTGGCGGCTGCGGCCG
>NZ_WNJP01000177.1 GCF_009733735.1 Sandarakinorhabdus oryzae
GCAGCGATGCCCCCCGCATCAAGCGCGCGGCGCCGCCGGTGCGCCAGACCGAGGTCGCCCCGCAGCGCATCGCCAAGGCACTGGCCCGCGCCGGCGTCGGATCGCGCCGCGATATCGAGCGCATGATTGGCGAGGGCCGCATTGCCATCGCCGGCGAGAAACTCACTTCGCCAGCGCTCAACATCACCAGCCTGGCCAATGTCACCGTGGATGGCGAGCCCGTTGCCGGCATCGCGCCGGCCAAGCTCTATCGCTTCCACAAGCCTGCCGGCTTCCTCACCGCCGCGCGCGATCCGGCCGGCCGCCCGACCATTATGGACATTCTCCCGCCCGGCCTGCCCCGCGTTGTCCCCGTCGGCCGGCTGGACATGAACACCGAGGGCCTGCTGCTGCTCACCACCGATGGCGAACTGAAGCGCGCGCTGGAACTGCCGTCATCCCAGGTGCCGCGCGTCTACCGTGTTCGCGCCTTTGGCGAGGTCACGCAGAAGGCACTGGAGGCGCTGGCCGATGGTGTCACCATCGATGGCGTGCACTATGGTTCGATCCTGGCTGATATCGAACGCAAGACCGGCCATAATCTCTGGCTGATCGTCACCATCCGCGAAGGCAAGAACCGCGAGGTGCGCCGCGTGCTCGAACATGTCGGGCTGCAAGTGAACCGGCTGATTCGCGTCGCCTATGGCCCGATCGGCCTTGATGATCTGCCGCCGCGCATGGCCGATGAAATCCCCGATTCCGATGTGGCCCTGCTCAGGTCGATGCTGAAGGCCGCAAGACCGGAGACGCGCTGATGCGGGTGATCTCGGGGCGCTGGCGGGGCCGGGCGCTGAAGGCGCCGGCCGGAGAGGCCACCCGCCCGACCAGCGACCGTGCCCGTGAGGCGATCTTCTCCATGCTCGCCAGCCGGCTTGGCAGCTTCGAGGGGCTCGACGTGCTCGATCTGTTTGCCGGCACCGGCGCGCTCGGCATAGAGGCGCTGTCGCGCGGCGCCGGCAGCGCCTGTTTCGTGGATAGCGACGCCGCTGCTGTGAAGGCGATCAAGGCCAATCTCGCGGCCTTGGGCGCCACCGGCGACGTGCGGCAAGGCCCGGTGGCCAGCCTGGGCCCGGCGCCGCGCGCGCATCATCTGGTGTTTCTCGATCCTCCCTACGGACAGGGCCTGGTCGATCCGGCCCTGACCACCCTACAGGAACGCGGCTGGATCGCACCGGGCGCCATCATCAGCATCGAAACCGCGGCGGGGGACAGCCTCGCCAGCGATTGGGAGCGCTTGGTGGAACGCCGCTTCGGCAAGGCGCTGGTCAGGCTGCTGCGAGCCCCGGCCTGAATCCCTCTCCCCTTGTGGGAGAGGGCGAGAGACGCCGAAAGCGGCCCGGGGTGAGGGGTGTCCGACATCCCGACGTTGTGGCCCCTCACCCCGCCGCGCTGGCGCGCGAGTCGACCCTCTCCCGCAAGGGGAGAGGGTGTTACGCCGCCCGGTCCCGCGCGCGGGGATAGGTGCCGATCAGCTTCACCCAGTTGGTGAAGAAGGCCAGTTCCTCCAACGCCCGCTGGACAGGCGGCTCCTGCGGCGAGCCTTCGATTTCGGCATAGAATTCGGCCTGGCTGAACTTGCCGTCGCGCAGATAGGATTCCAGCTTGGTCATGTTGACGCCGTTGGTGGCAAAGCCGCCCAGCGCCTTGAACAGCGCCGCCGGCACGGATCGCACCTCGAAATTGAAGCTGGTCATGGCCGGAATCCCAAGCGGTGGCACGGCGGCCTCGCGGCTCAGCACCACGAAACGGGTGGTGTTGTGATCGGCGTCTTCCACCCCTTCGGCGAGAATGTTGAGGCCATAAAGCTCCCCCGCCAGCCGGCTGGCGATGGCGCCCACGCTGGCATCACCGTCGCCGGCCACGGCCGCCGCGGCTGCGGCAGTATCGAAATATTGCACCGGCGCGATGCCCCAGGCCCGCAGGTGGCGGCGCACCTGGCCCAGCGCCTGGACATGGCTCTTCACTTCGCGCAAGCTCGCCTTCTCGCCCAGCGCCAGCAGGCAGTGGCGCACCCGCACGAAATGCTCGCCCACGATCGACAGGCCGGATTCGGGGAGCAGGAAATGGATATCGGCCACCCGGCCGTGCAGGCTATTCTCGATGGGGATCATGGCCACGCCGGCGCGGCCGGCCTGCACGGCCTCGATGGCATCTTCAAAACTGGCGCACGGCAGCGGCAGCCGATCCGGGAACGCCTCGCGCACCGCCTGGTGGCTGTAGGCGCCAGGCGCACCCTGGAACGCCACCGCGCGGTCGGGCGCCGCGGCGGCGGCCTCTGCCATGCGATCGACAAGGGCCTGGGCCAGGGGCGGATAGCTGCTGCTCATGACGGTTCGTTATGATAGTGCGCTGCAACAAGCAAATGCTTGCGAGGCTCGGCGATATTGCCTAATCGCTGCGACAGGAAGGCGCAGGCGGGTCAGCCCGGGCGCCGCAACGGAGCCTCGACGTGGACAGCTTTGAGTGGAATAAGATCTTCGGCGGCCTGCTCGCCGGCATGGTGGCCGTGCTGGGCGTTTCGATCGCCAGCGACATGATGTTTGCCCGCCACATGCCGGAAAAGCCCGGTTATGAAATCGCCGGCGTCGAGGAAGCACCGGCCGGTGGCGCTCCCGCCGCCGAAGCCGAAAAGCCTGCCGCGTTCTATCTCGCCAGCGCCGATGTCGCCAAAGGCGAGGCCACCTTCAAGAAGTGCGCAGCATGCCACAACGCCGACAAGGGCGGCGCCAATGGCACCGGCCCCAATCTGTGGGGCGTCGTTGGCCGGCCCATCGCCAGCCATGCCGGCTTCTCCTATTCCGACGCGCTCGCTGCCAAGGTCGGCGGCAAATGGGATTTCGATGCGATCTGGGCGTGGCTGAAGAGCCCCAAGGCCGACGTGCCGGGCAACAAGATGAGCTTCGCCGGCATCAGCAAGCCGGAAGAGCGCGCCGCCGTCATCGCCTGGCTCAACACCAAGAGCGACAGCCCGCTGCCGCTGCCGGCAGCGCCCGCCGAGGAGGCACCGGCCGCCAAATAAGCGCGTCGGGTTTCAAGATGAGGGGCGGTGGCTGCGGCTGCCGCCCCTTTTCGTTGGGTCGGCTGGAAATGGCCTCCGGCGGGCAGGAGCTCGTCCCTGCACCCGTTTATCTTCGAACAGTCCAAAACCGATATGCACCACCAGTTGCAAATCCCTAGTGCATCGCACAATAATGCATTCGGAGGTGTCGCCCAATGTTCATTTTCTGGTGGCAAGGTCGGGGATACCAGACAATCTGGATATTGTTTTTCACACTTTCCCTGTTCGGCGTCGCTGCAACCATCGGGAAGGCCTATATCCCCGACAGCCCATGGTATTGGGGACTTTCGCTCTTTACGGCTGCATTGATCAATTGGAAGCGTGGTTCGACACTCAACGCCAAACGCCTCGCATTGCGTCAGTCAGTTACATTAAGATCCCGGCTCTTCTACAACGCACGCCACCGATTCATGTCAATTCCTATGGAGTCTTTTTCTATTATACTGGCCGCTGCCGGAATATTGATTGCGCTTTGGCCGATAATCCACCGTTGAATTGAACTGCAATTTTCTAGGCAGCTAACTTGGTTCGATGATGGTCGCCTTTGATATAAGCTTGCGCCAATCCAATAAATCGGGCCTGCAAGAAAAAGTCGGCCTGATTTCAGTCTCCTACAGCCCGTAATGCGCCTTCACGACCGCCCAACCTTCCTCGGCGGTCTCGACGAAGTGGAACAGCTTGAGGTCATCCGGCGCGATCACGCCTTCTTCGGCCAGCGCCTCGAAATTCACCACGCGGTTCCAGAAGTCGCGGCCATAGATCAGGATCGGCAGCGGGGCGACCTTGCCGGTCTGCACCAGGGTGAGGAGTTCGAACAGTTCGTCGAAGGTGCCAAAGCCGCCGGGGAAGACGGCGACCGCCTTGGCGCGCATCAGGAAGTGCATCTTCCGGAGCGCGAAATAGTGGAACTGGAAGGACAGGCCCGGCGTCACATAGGGATTGGGCACCTGCTCATGCGGCAGCACGATGTTCATGCCAAGCGACGGCGCGCCGCTTTCCCAGGCGCCGCGGTTGGCGGCTTCCATGATCGAGGGGCCGCCGCCGGAACAGACGGTGAAGCAACGCTTTTCGTCCTTGCAGAAGGTGGAGACCAGCACCGCCAGTTCGCGCGCCACATCGTAATAGCGGGCGTTGCGGGCCAGCCGTTCGGCCGCAGCCTTGCGCTCCGGCGTCGGGGCAGCGTCGATCAGGCCTTGCGCGTTTTCCGGCGCCGGGATGCGGGCCGAGCCGTAGAAGACGAAGGTGGCATGGATGTCAGCCTCGGTGAGCAGCACTTCCGGCTTCATCAATTCCAGCTGGAAACGGACCGGGCGCAGGTCTTCGCGCAGCAGAAAGTCCGTATCCTGGAAGGCGAGGCGATAGGCCGGGTGCTCGGTCTGCGGCACGGCGGTGGGCGTGTTGCCCAGCCGGGCGTCGGCTTCGGCGGTCGGGAAGATCCGGGGCGGCACCGGCGGAGTCATCATCTTCAATTCTCTCTGCAAATCGGTCGCGGGGGATAGGGCAGACGCCTTGGCTTGTCACGCCTGTTTCGTCAGGCCCAGCGCCGCGGTGGCAGCACCCACACTGTCGTATCTCCAGGCCATGTCAGTATGAAGATGGGCGTGCGTGGGGATGTGGAACAGGCCCAGATCGAGGCCCTTCAGGCAGATTTCGGCGGCGCGTTCGGGGCGGATGATGCCCATTTCGGCCGGCCACTTCGACTCATCCTCGCCAAGCCCGGCCGCGGTGAGCCCGGTGTAGACGCCGCCGGGCAGCAGCACATGCACGTCCAGGGGCTTGCCGGCGTTGCGCGCCTCGGTCGCCAGCCATTCGGCCAGGATCAGCACGCCGTGTTTTGACGCGGCATAGAGGCCATTGCCGAAATTCTGGATCGACGGCGGCAGCGACAGGCTGTTTTCCGAACCGGTGATGACGATCCGCGCCCGCCAGCGCCCGGCTTCGGCCGCGGCGACCAGCGCCTGCGCCAGCCGGGTTGGCCCCAGCATGTTGATTTCCCACAGCCGCGCCAGGCCTGGATCATCCAGATCGGCCTTCAGCAGCCGCCGCGTGTAGCCGATGCCGGCATTGGCAAACACCGTATCGAGCCGGCCATGGCGGGCGACCAGCCACTCCACCGCCTGCACGCCGGCGGCGCCATCGGCCAGATCGAGCACCAGCGCCTCGCCGCCGCACAATGTTGCGGTTTCGGCCACGCCGTCGGCGTTGATGTCAGCCGCCGCCACCAGCGCCCCGCGTGCCGCCAGCGCCACGGCCAGCGCCCGCCCGATCCCGC
>NZ_WNJP01000178.1 GCF_009733735.1 Sandarakinorhabdus oryzae
TGCCGCGGCCGCCGCGGCGCTGGTGAAGGGCACGACACCGGCCACCGCGCCCGATATCCGCGCCGCCGAAGCTGCGCTGGCCCGCGCCCGGCTCGATCTGGCCCGCACGGTGATCAAGGCGCCGATTGCCGGCATCGTCACCAACCGCAACGTGCAGGTGGGCCAGCGCGTCGCCGCCGGCGCGCCGCTGATGACGCTGGTGCCCACCGCCGGGCTGTTCGTCGATGCCAATTTCAAGGAAAGCCAGCTGAAGGCGATCCGCATCGGCCAGCCGGTGGAACTGGAATCCGATCTGTACGGCGGCGATGTCACCTATCACGGCAAGGTGGTCGGCCTGGCCGGCGGCACCGGCGCCGCCTTTGCCCTGATCCCGGCCCAGAACGCCACCGGCAATTGGGTGAAAGTGGTGCAGCGCCTGCCGGTGCGCGTCGCGCTGGACCCGGCCGAAGTGAAGGCCCACCCGCTGCGCGTTGGCCTGTCGATGACGGCGGTGGTGGACACACGGCAATGAGCCAGTCTGCGCCGCTCCAGCCGATGCAGGGCGCCGCCTTGTGGTTGACGGCGCTCACCCTGGCGCTGGCCAATTTCACCGTGGTGCTCGACATCACCATTGCCAACGTGTCCATCCCCACCATCGCCGGCAGCCTGGCGGTCGCCCCGTCGCAGGGCACATGGGCGGTGACCAGTTATTCGGTGGCGGAAGCCATTTCGGTGCCGCTGTCGGGCTGGTTTGCCGCGCGCTTCGGCGTGGTGCGCTGGTTCTGCGTGTCGATCGCCGGCTTTGCGCTGTTCTCCCTGCTCTGCGGCCTGTCGCAGAGCCTGGAGGCGTTGGTCGCCTTCCGCGTGCTGCAGGGCTTTTCCGGCGGACCGATCATGCCGCTCAGCCAAGCCATGCTGCAGATGATCTTTCCCAAGGAAAAGCAGGGCGCCGCACTCGGCCTGTGGGCCTCCACCACCACGGCGGCGCCGATCTTCGGACCGATCCTGGGCGGGCTGATTTCCGACAATCTGTCGTGGCACTGGATCTTCTTCATCAACCTGCCGGTGGTCGCCCTGTGCCTGACCGTGGTGTGGCAGCGGATGCGCGGCTACGAGACGCCCAGGCAGCGCCTGCCCATTGATATCATCGGCTTCCTGCTGCTGGTGATCGGGGTTGGTGCCTTGCAGATCATGCTGGATACCGGCCGCGAAAAGGACTGGTTCGGCTCGACCGAGATCGTGGTGCTGGCCATCGTGGCAACATTGGGCATCATCGCCTTCGTGATCTGGGAACTGACCGAGGCGCATCCGGTGGTTGATTTGCGCATCTTCCGCCATCGCGGCTTTGCGGCGGCGACCGGGGTGATTGGCGTCGGCTTCGGCTGTTTCTTCAGCGTGGTGGTGCTCACCCCGCTGTGGCTGCAGTCCGTGCTCGGCTACACCGCCACCCAGGCCGGCTACACGGTGGCGTGGATTGGCGTGTTTTCCGTGCTGGTGGCACCGGCAGCGGGCCTGCTGCTGGCGCGCGTCGATCCGCGCATTACCGTCACCTTCGGCGTCGCCTGGCTGGGACTGATGGCGCTGTGGCGCACCAGCTGGTCAACCGATAGCGACTGGATCCATCTGGTGTGGCCGCACCTGTTCACCGGGCTGGGCATGCCGTTCTTCTTCATCGGGCTGACCAGCCTCGCCATGGCCAGCGTCAAGCCGGAGGAAAGCGTGTCGGCCGCCGGCATCATGAACTTCGTGCGCACCCTGTGCGGGGCGATTGGCGCGGCGGTCGCCACCAGCCAGTGGGACACCCAGGCCAGCCGGGTGCGCAGCGTGCTGGCCGAAGGCATGAACGGGGTGGATGCCACCATGCAGAAGATGACCGCGGCCGGACTGTCCACCGAGCAGGCGCGGGCCAGCCTGTCGCGCCTGCTCGATGTGCAGGCCGCAACCGTGGCCACCGTCCACATCTATGCCGCCACCGCGCTGCTGTTCTTCATTGCAGCGGCGGCCGTGTGGATCATTCCCAAGGTCAAGATCAGCGGCGGCATGGGCGGCGGCCATTGACCTGATGGCCCCCGGCCTGCCAGCATCACGGCAAAGGACGGGGAGGGGACAATGCAGGTCGAACCAACGGGACAAGCCTGCGGGGCAGTGGTGACCGGCGTTGATCTGTCGCGGGCGCTGGCGCCCGAACAGGTTGCCGCCATTCGTGCCGCCTGGCTGGCCCACCACGTGCTGGTGTTTCCCGATCAGCGGCTTTCCGATGATGATCTGGAACGCTTCACGCTGGCCATGGGCGGATTTGGCGAAGACCCGTTCATCGCGCCGATCCCGGGCCGCACGCACATCATCGCCGTGAAGCGCGACGCCGACGAAACCGCGCCGATCTTTGCCGAGACCTGGCATACGGACTGGAGCTTCCAGGCCCGCCCGCCGGCCGGCACCTGCCTTTATGGCCTCACCATCCCGCCGATGGGTGGTGACACACTGTTTGCCAACCAGCACCTGGCATTGGAGGCGATGCCGGCCGAACTGCGAGCGCGGATTGAGGGGCTGCAAGCCATTCATTCGGCGCAGAAGGCCTATGCGCCCGAGGGTTTTTACGGCGCCGCCGACAAGGGCCGCAGCATGACTATCCGGCCATCGGACGCGGCACGCGCCACCCAGGCGCATCCCTACATCCGCCGCCATCCCGAGACCGGGCGCGAGGGCCTGTTCGGCTGCCTGGGCTATATCATCGGCTTTGAAGGCATGAGCGAGGAGGAGGCGCTGCCGCTCTTGGTCGAGCTCTATCACTGGCAGGGGCAGGAGCGCTTCCAGTATCGCCACCGCTGGCAGAAGGACATGCTGCTGATGTGGGACAATCGCTCCGTGCTGCACGCCGCCACTGGTGGCTATCAGGGTCACGCCCGCCTGCTGCACCGCACGACCATCGCGGCAGCCTGACCAAGCTGTCTGCTGCCGCCGTTCAGCGGCGGGGCACCCGCCCCCTGATCTTGTCAAACCCCGCCTTGATTGCGGCGAAGCGCAGGTCGACCCCGCCTTCGAACTCATTGTCGGTGAAGATATAGGGCCAGTCACCTTCGATGGCTTCGACCACCAGTTCGCCGACGTAGAGCGGATCAATGCCGTTGGCGATTGCCTGGGCGGCCATCACCGCAAATTCCGACGGCACTGCGGTGGGATCAGGCAAGGCCACCTTGTCGGCCAGCCGTTCCGGCAGCGCACGGGCTGATTCCATGATGCGGGTGCGGATGAAGCCGGGGCAGAGCACGGACACGCCGATGCCCCTGGCTGCCAGCGTCGGCCGCAGCCCTTCCGACAGCGCGACAACGCCATATTTGGTGACGTTGTAACCTGGGGCCACCGCTGCCACGAGCCCGGCCATCGAGGCAGTGGAAACGATATGGCCGCCTTCGCCGTGCGCTTCCATCAGCGGGCCGAAGATCTCGATGCCCCAGACAACGCTCATCAGGTTGACGCCAATTACCCAGTCCCAGGCGGCGTCGTTCCATTCGCCATAGCTGCCGCCACCGCCCACCCCGGCGTTGTTGACCAGGATATGCACCTTGCCGAAGCGTTCGATGGTGGCGTCTGCCGCGCGTCGCAGTTCCGCCTTCAAGGAGACATCAGCACGGATGCCGGCCACATCGGCATTGGTCGCCGCCAGCCGCGCCACCTGAGCGGCGAGCGCGTCGGCTTCGATATCGGCCATCATCACCTTGACGCCCGCCTGCGCCAGCGCCTCGGCGATGCCCAGCCCGATACCAGAAGCGGCGCCGGTGACGAAAGCAACCTTGCCGGCCAGATGCTGCATGTTACTTGCTCCTTGTTGGCGTGCAGGATAGGCCTCAGCTTTCAACCGCCAACTGTCACTAGCAGGGGCCACGCCATGCCGATTGCCGACGCCATTCCCGGCCGCACCCGCGATCTTGGCGGCTTTTCGGTGGCGCGGGTGCTGCCTTACCCCAAGCGCCGCAGCCTGGGGCCGTTCGTGTTCTTCGACGAGATGGGCCCGGCCGACTTTCCCCCCGGCGGCGGCATCGATGTGCGCCCGCATCCGCACATTGGACTTGCCACCATCACCTGGCTGTTTGCCGGCGCGCTCGGCCATGCCGACAGCCTGGGCACGGCGATCGACATCCACCCCGGCGCCGTCAACTGGATGACGGCCGGGCGCGGCATTGTCCATTCCGAGCGCACCCCGCCGGCGCAGCGCGAACTGGGCCACCACATGCACGGCATCCAGACCTGGGTGGCCTTGCCGGTGGCCGATGCGGAATGCGATCCCGCCTTCGACCATTTCCCTGCCGACACCATGCCACGCCACAGCGCGGACGGGGTGGAGGCCGTGGTGATTGCCGGCAGCCTGTGGGGCCTGACCTCACCGGTGAGTTTCCCGCATCCGATCATCTATGCCGAGGTGCGGCTGGCGGCCGGGGCGCGGCTGGCGCTGCCGGCCGAATGGGGTGAGCGCGGCGTCTATCTGGTTTCCGGCGCGGTGCAGGTGGATGGCGCGGCGGTGGAAACCGGCACGCTGGCGGTGCTGGATGATGGCGACGGCGAACTGCTCGCAACGGCGGATTCGCTGCTGATGCTGCTCGGCGGCGCACCCTATCCGGAAGGCCGGCACATCGAATGGAACTTCGTGTCCCACGATCCCGCCCGCATCGCCCAGGCCGTGGCGGATTGGCGCGCTGGGCATTTCCAGATGGTGCCGGGCGACCCCGAGTTCATCCCCTATTGAGCCGGGGCGGCACTGGGCCTAACCTCCCCACCCATGTCCGATAGCCACTTCATCCGCATCACCGACAGCGTGTCCGTGGCACCGCAGATCGCCCCTGAGGATGTGGCCGCGGCCGCAGCGCAGGGCTTTCGCTGCATCGTCAACAACCGGCCTGATGGCGAGAGTTTCGATCAGCCGCCGGGTGACGCGATTGCGGCGGCCTGTGCAGCGGCCGGCCTCGATTATGTCGCCATCCCCATCGATCACAGCGGCTTCAACCTTGACCAGGTCGAAGCGATGGCCGGCGCGCTCGCCAAGGGCCCGGTGCTGGCCTTCTGTCGATCGGGCACGCGCAGCTGCAACCTGTGGGCGCTGGCAGCGGCCAGGCAGGGCGGCGATCCGACGGCGATCATCGCGGCGGCCGGCCAGGGCGGCTATAATGTCGCCGGCCTGCTGCCGCTGTTCCGGCAACTGGCGGGAGGCTGATCCTGTCGCGCATCGATCTGCTGCTGTTTTCGGTTGTCGGCGTGGCGCTGCTGGTGCTGGCGGCGCGCCTGCTGGGCTTTGCGCGCCGGCCTGTGCTGGCCAGCGCCGATCTCGCCGCCCGGCTGGTGGCTGATGCGCTGCCCGGCTTTGCGCCGGCCGAAACC
>NZ_WNJP01000179.1 GCF_009733735.1 Sandarakinorhabdus oryzae
GACGCGCCCCAGCCAGCCGCTGGCCTGTGGTCCAACCTTGGCCTGTGGCGCCTGCTTGGCATCGGTGGCCCGGTGCTGGCGGCTGTTGCCGTCGCGTTGCTGGTGCAGCCCGACAGCGTGACGCCTGGCGCGCCGGCCGCGATCACCAGCGGCCCGGCGCTGGTGGCAACGCTGGCGGACGCGACAGGCAAGCCGCTGATTGCGGCTGCCTATGATCCGACCAGTGGCCAGGTGCGCTTTGCGCCGGTCGCCACCACGGCCGATGCCACGGGCGGCAAGGTGCCGGAACTGTGGGTGATCGAAGGCAAGAGCCCGCCGCGCTCGCTGGGCGTGATCGACATTTCGGCCGGCACCAGCCACGCCATCCCGCGCGACCGGCTGGCCGGGCTGAAACCGGGTGCGGTGCTGGCCATCTCGATCGAGCCCACCGGCGGTTCGCCGACCGGCGCTCCCACCGGGCCGGTGATCGCCACCGGCAAATTGTCTGCCGCCTGAAGCAAGCAGCCGGAATATCTGGCCATTTCGTCGCAGCGGCACTGGCAAGTGCAGCCTTGTCACCCATCTCTCGTATCTGAAACACCCCGCCACCCCCGGCGGGCCTCATGACGAGATGGAGTGTCTCATGCGTTCCTCTAATGCCTTGCGCGCCGCGCTGTTTGCCATTGCCGCGGCCGGCCTTTCCCCCATGGCCAGCGCCTATCCGATGGTTGGTGGCGCCGCGATGCTGCCCACCAAGGACATCATCGACAATGCCGTGAACTCGGCTGATCACACCACGCTGGTGGCCGCCGTGAAGGCCGCTGGCCTGGTCGACACGCTGAAGGGCAAGGGCCCGTTCACCGTGTTTGCCCCCACCAATGCCGCCTTTGCCAAGCTGCCGGCCGGCACCGTTGAAAATCTGCTGAAGCCGGAAAACAAGGCGACGCTCACCGCGGTCCTCACCTATCACGTGCTGGCCGGCCGCTATTCGGCCGCCGATATCGTCAAGGCCATCAAGGCTGGCGGCGGCAAGGCCGAATTCACCACCGTGCAGGGCGAAAAGCTCACCGCGTCGATGATGGGCAATCTCGTCATGCTGCGCGATGCCAAGGGCGGCATGAGCCATGTGCGCCAGGCCGACGTGTTCCAGTCCAACGGCGTCATTCACGTGGTGGACACGGTGGTGCTGCCATAAAAATTTGGTTGGTTGCGTCATCAGGGGGCTGGCTCACCCGAGCCGGCCCCTTTTTTCATGCGGCAGCGCTGGCCGCTTCGCTGTCGTCGTCCTCGGCCTGCTGTAGTGCCCACATCTCGGCATAGGCGGCGCCCTTCGCCAGCAACGCGTCATGGCGGCCACGCTCGATGATGCGGCCGGCGTCCATCACGATGATCTCGTCGGCATCGGTGATGGTGGAAAGCCGGTGGGCAATCACGATGGTGGTGCGCCCGGCCGATACACCGCCCAGCGCGTCCTGGATGCTGGCCTCGGTCGCCGAATCGAGCGCGCTGGTGGCTTCATCGAGGATCAGGATCGCCGGGTCCTTGAGGATGGTGCGGGCGATGGCGACGCGCTGCTTCTCGCCGCCCGACAATTTCAGCCCGCGCTCACCCACCTGCGTCTGATAGCCATCGGGCAGGCCCATGATGAAATCATGGATGGCCGCGCCGCGTGCCGCCGCGATGATCTCCGCCTCGGATGCGTCGGGCCGGCCATAGGCGATGTTGTAGCCGATCGTATCGTTGAACAGCACCGTGTCCTGCGGGACGATGCCGATGGCGCGGCGCAGGCTGTCTTGCGTGACCTGCGCGATGTCCTGCCCGTCGATCTCCACGCGCCCGCCCTGGATGTCGTAGAAGCGGTAGAGGATGCGACTGAGCGTCGATTTGCCGGCGCCCGAATGGCCGACCACCGCCAGCTTGCGACCCGGCGGCACCTCGAAGCTGACGCCGTGCAATATCTGCCGGCGCGGGTCATAGCCGAATTGCACCGCATCGAAACGGATGCGCGCGCCTGCCAGGTGCAGCGGCTGCGCGTCGGGCGCGTCGGCGATTTCCGGCGGCGTGTCGATCAGGCGGAACATCGCTTCCATGTCGATCAGGCCCTGGCGGATCTCGCGATAGACCATGCCCAGCATGTCGAGCGGCCGGAACAGCTGGGTGAGCAGCCCGTTGACGAAGGCGATATCGCCGATGGTGAAGCGGCCCTTGTCCCAGCCCCAGACGACATAGACCAGCGCGCCGGCCATCAGCGCGTTGGTGATGAAGCTCTGGCCGATGTTGAGCCAGGCCAGGCTGACCTCCGACTTGGTGGCGGCATCGGTATAGCGCTTGATGGCCCGGCCATAATTGGCATTCTCATGGGCCTCCGCATTGAAATATTTGACCGTTTCATAGTTCAGCAGGCTGTCGACGGCGCGCGCGGTGGCCTTCTGGTCGCTGTCCACCATCTCGCGGCGCAACTGGGCGCGCCAATCGGTGATGCGCTGGGTGTAGAAGATATAGGCGGCCACCATCGCCAGCGTCGCCGCCACCAGTTCCCAGCCAAAGCCACGCCCGAACAGGATGCAGACGGCGGTCAGTTCAATCACGGTCGGGAAGATGTTGAACAGCAGGAAATAGAGCATGGTGTCGATGCTCTTGGTGCCGCGTTCGATCAGCCGGGTGAGCGCGCCCGTGCGGCGTTCGAGGTGGAAGCGCAGCGACAGGCGGTGGATGTGGGTGAAGACGTCGAGACTCAGCCGCCGCGCGGCCTCCTGGCCGACCTTTTCGAACAGCGCGTTCCTGAGATTATCGAACAGCACGCCGCCAAAGCGCGCCAGCGAATAGGAGGCGACGAGCGCCATGGCGACGCCGGCCCCGCCTGACAAGTTCTTGGCCATCGCATCCAGCGCCAGCTTCAGCGTGTAGGGCATGGCCAGCATGACACCCTTGGCCAGCAGCACCAGGCACAGGGCGCCTACCACACGCAGCTTGAGATCGGAGCGGTCCGCCGGCCACAAATAGGGCAGGAAGCGCTTCAGCGTCTTCAGATCGGCATTGCCTTGCGGCGTGCCCGGTGTGGCCAGCGACTGCATGGCCACGCATATGGGCCGCGACGGCCGTGCGCACAATGGGATGCGTTGCCCCACACTTGCCCCACCCGCGCCGAACGCTCATGGTGCGCCCATGCCCCGGCTTCCCCGCAATCGCCCCAACCCTGGCCTGCCCGATCGCCAGGCCATCCTGGATTTCATCGCCACCCAGAAATCCAGCGTGGGCAAGCGCGAGATTGCCAAGGCGTTCGGTCTGCACGCGCAGGACAAGATCGCGCTGAAGGCGCTGCTCAAGGAAATGATGGAGGCCGGTGAGCTGGAGGGCGGGCCGGGGCGCACCCTGCACAAGGGCGGCGGCCTGCCCAAGGTGACGGTGATCCGCATCGCCGATGTGGCCGACGGCGTGGCCATCGCCGTGCCCGACCGCTGGGACCATGCCAGCCCGCCGCCGCGCCTGCGCGTCATTGAAAGCCGCAAGCGCGCCGCATATGCGCTGGGCGACCGGCTGCTGGCGCGCATCGAGGAACAGGGGAATGGCATCCTCGCCTTTCCGATGAAGGCGTTGGCCAAGTCCGAGGAGTTCGTGCTCGGCATCTTGCGCAAGGAGGCGACGGGCTGGCGACTGGTGCCGGTGGACAAGAAGGCGAGGCAAGATCTGGCCATCAACGATCCCGGCGACGGCCAGCCGGGCGATCTGGTGCTGGCGGAACCCAGTGGCCGCCCGCCACGCCAATATGGCCGGGTGGTGGAAGTGCTGGGCGATCCGTTCCAGCCCAAGGCGTTTTCGCTGATCGCCATCCACGCCAAGGGCATCCCGCATCGGTTCGACGAATCGACGCTGGATGAGGCCGAGCGCATGGCCCGGCAATCGTTGGGTGATCGCGAGGATCTGCGCGGCCTGCCCTTCCTCACCATCGATCCCGCCGATGCGCGTGACCATGACGACGCAGTGTGGGCGGCGCCGGACGCGGACAACCCGGGCCATTTCCGTGCCATCGTGGCGATTGCCGATGTCAGCTTCTACGTCCGCCCCGGCACCGCGCTCGACCGCTCGGCGCGGGCACGTGGCAACAGTGTCTATTTCCCTGATCGCGTCGTGCCGATGCTGCCGGAAGTGCTGTCGGCGCATGTCTGCAGTCTCGTCGAGAACGAGGATCGCGCGGTGCTGGCCTGCCACCTGCACATCGATCCGGAGGGCAAGCTGCTCAACTGGCGTTTCACCCGCGCCGTCATCCGCTGCGTCACCAACATCGCCTATGAGGAAGCCCAGGCAACGATGGACACGGGCGAGGGCCCCTGGCTCCCGGTGCTGCAGCCGCTGTGGGCAGCGTGGGGCGCACTCGCCAAGGCCCGCGCCCACCGCGAGCCGCTGGAACTGGAATTGCCGGAAAAGCGTGTCGTCCTCGATGACATGGGCCGCATCGCCGGCATCTCCATCCGCGAGCATCTGACCGCGCACCGGGTGATCGAGGATTACATGATCGCCGCCAACGTCGCGGCGGCCAAGGCGCTGGAAAAGAAGAAGGGCGCCTGCATCTTCCGCTGCCACGAGGTGCCGAGCCGCGAAAAGATCGTCGCCCTGCGCGATTATCTCGAAACGCTGGGCCAGAACCTGGCGCTGGGCCAGGTGGCCAAGCCCGCCATCTTCAACCGCATCCTCGCCCGCGCCAAGGACGGTGAAAATTACGAGCAGATCACCGAGCAGGTGCTGCGCACGCAGACCCAGGCCTATTATTCGCCCACCAATGTCGGCCACTTCGGCCTGTCGCTGGGCAGCTATGCCCACTTCACCTCGCCGATCCGCCGCTACGCCGATCTCGTCGTGCACCGCAGCCTGGTTGCCGCCTATCGATTGGGTGACGGCGCGCTGCACAAGGAAGAGGAAAAGGGCCTCTCCAAGACCGCCGACCACATCAGCATGACCGAACGCCGCGCCATGGAAGCCGAGCGCGACACCATCGATCGCTATGTCGCCGCTTACCTGTCGACCCGTGTCGGCGAGACCGTGCAGACGCGCATCACCGGCGTCGCCAAGTTCGGCTTCTTCGCCACCGTCGATGGCCTGGGCGGCGACGGGCTGGTGCCGGTCTCCACCCTGGGCGCCGAGCGCTTCGTGTTCGACGAGGATGCCCGCGTCCTGGAAGGGCTGACGACTGGCACGCGCTATGCCGTCGGCCAGCGGTTGGAGCTGCGGCTGGCCGAGGCCAACCCGATCACCGGCGCCCTGCGCTTTGAACTGCCCGATGGCGACGGCGCGCCGGGCCCGCGGCGTGACCGCACCCGGCCTAAGGGCTTCCAGCCGCGCCCCGG
>NZ_WNJP01000018.1 GCF_009733735.1 Sandarakinorhabdus oryzae
CTTCTCTATTCTCTCTTTTTCCTTTTCCTTCCCCGTCTTCACCGGCTGCGCCAGCCTGGGCGAGGCGCTGGCCGGCGCGGCGCAGGTGATCAGCGTGGTCATCGCCGATGCCGCCGTGGCCGCTGCCGAAGCCGCCGCGCCGCATCTGTCGGCAGGCAGCTTCTATTTCGACATGAACAGCGTGTCGCCCGGCGCCAAGCAGGCGGCAGCGCGGGCCATCACGGCCGCCGGCGGCCATTATGTCGATACCGCCGTCATGGCGCCGGTAAACCCGCAGCGCCTGGCCGTGCCGCTGCTGCTGGCCGGGCCCGAAGCGGACGCTGGCCAGGTGCGGCTGGCGGCGCTGGGCTTCAGCAATATCCACATCGTCGGCAGCGATATTGGCCGGGCGGCCACCATCAAGATGCTGCGCTCCGTCTTGTTCAAGGGGATGGAAGCGCTGACCGCCGAATGCCTGCTCGCCTGCGACCGCGCCGGGGTGACCGACGAGGTGGTGGCGAGTTTCGGCGCGGGCTTTGCGGAACAGGCCGATTACCGCTTTGACCGTATGCTGGTGCACGGCACGCGCCGCGCCGCCGAGATGGTGGAGGCAGCGAAGACGCTGACCGAACTCGGCATCGAGCCGCTGCTGACCCGCGGCACCATCGCCCGCCAGGCCGATCTGGGCGGGCGCGGCCATGCCCCGCCGCCCGCCGGCCTTGCCGCCAAACTGGAAGCGTTGCGCTGATGATCATCGATTGCCACGGCCATTACACGGTGCTGCCCAAGGCCCATGATGCCTGGCGCGAGGCGCAGGTCGCGGCGTTCAGGGCCGGCACTGCGCCGCCGCCCTATCCCGAGATCAGTGACGACGAGATCCGCCAGACCATCGAAGCCAACCAGCTGCGCCTGATCAAGGAACGCGGCGCCGACATGACGATCTTCTCGCCGCGCGCCAGCGCCATGGCGCCCCACGTGGGCGATCAATCGGTGGCGGTGCCCTGGGCGCAGGCCTGCAACAATCTGATCGCGCGCGTTGTCCGCCTGTTTCCGGAGACGTTCGTGGGCGTGTGCATGCTGCCGCAGTCGCCGGAAGCCGACCTGACGAGTTCAGTGGCGGAGCTGGAGCGCTGCGTGACCGAGCTTGGCTTCATTGGCTGCAATCTCAATCCCGATCCGGGTGGCGGCCATTTCCGGCACCCGCCGCTGACCGATCCTTACTGGTTCCCGCTCTACGAGAAGATGGTGGAACTGGACGTGCCGGCGATGATCCATGTCTCTGGCAGCTGCAATCCGGCCCAGCACGCCACCGGCGCCTATTATATCGCGGCAGACACCATCGCCTTCATGCAGTTGCTGGAAGGCGATCTGTTCAGCCGCTTCCCCACCCTGCGCTTCATCATCCCGCACGGCGGCGGCGCCGTGCCTTATCATTGGGGGCGCTATCGCGGCCTGGCCGACATGCTGAAGAAGCCGGATCTCGCCAGCCACGTGATGAACAACGTGTTTTTCGATACCTGCGTCTATCACCAGCCGGGCATCAATCTCCTGGTGGACGTGATTGATTCCAAGAACATCTTGTTCGGCAGCGAGATGGTGGGGGCAGTGCGCGGCATCGATCCGACGACGGGCCATTATTTTGATGACACGAAGCGCTATATCGATGCGCTGCCGGTGGGTGAGGACGTGCGCCACGCCATCTTCGAAGGCAATGCGCGCCGGGTGTTCCCGCGCCTCGATGCCCAGCTGAAGGCGCGCGGGCGATGAGCTTCACCATGGATGCCGACTGGCTGCCCTTCCACCCCAGCCCGAAGCGGCCGGACTTCGTGCTGCCGGCCGGCGCGGTTGACGCGCATTGCCATGTCTTCGGGCCGGGCGATGTGTTCCCCTATGCGCCGGAGCGCAAATACACGCCGTGTGATGCCGGCAAGGAGCGACTGTTCGCGCTGCGCGATCATCTCGGGCTGGCGCGCAACGTGGTGGTGCAGGCCACCTGCCACGGTGCCGACAACCGGGCGATGCTGGATGCGCTCAGGGCCTCGAATGGCCAGGCGCGGGGTGTGGCGACGGTGCGCGCCGATGTGAGCGGTGACGAACTGGCGGAGATGCACGCGGCCGGCGTGCGCGGCGTGCGCTTCAACTTCGTCAAGCGGCTGGTCGATCCCAAACCCGATGCGCACTACCACCGCATCATCGAGAAGATCGCGCCGCTGGGCTGGCACATCGTTATCTATTTCGAGGCCGCCGACCTGGAAGAGCGCTGGGCCTTCTTCACGTCCTTGCCCACGATCGTCGTCGTCGATCACATGGGCCGGCCGGATGTGACCAAGCCCGTCGACGGGCCGGAGTTCGGCCGATTCCTCGAGTTCATGGCGCATGACAATGTCTGGTCAAAGGTCAGCTGCCCGGAACGGCTGAGCCGCAGCGGCCCGCCGGGCTATGACGACGTCATTCCCTTTGCGCGGATGGTGGTGGCGCGCTTCCCGGACCGTGTGCTGTGGGGCACTGACTGGCCGCACCCCAACTTGAACATGGTTGGCCATATGCCCGATGATGGCGCACTGGTCGATCTGATCCCGCGCATCGCGCCGACGCCGGAACTGCAGCAGGGGCTGCTCGTCGACAACCCGATGCGCCTGTATTGGCCGGAGGACGCATGACCCAGGATATTCACGCCTATCTGGCCGAGTTCGACGATATCCCCGGCACCCGCGTCTTCACCGCGGCGCGGGCGCGCAAGGGTTACTGGATCAACCAGTTCGCCATGAGCCTGATGAAGGCCGACAACCGCGCCCGCTTCAAGGCCGACGAGCGCGCTTATCTGGATGAATGGGCGATCTCCGAAGCGGCGAAGGCGGCGATTTTGGCACGGGATTACAACGCGTTGCTCGATATGGGCGGCAATATCTATTATCTCGCCAAGCTGTTTTCCACCGACGGCATCCCGTTTGCCGAAGCGGTCTCCACCATGACCGACATGAGCTGGCCCGAATATCGCGAGATGATGATGCAGGGTGGCCGCTCGCCCGAGGGCAATCGGTCCATCAAGGGGGGTTATTGAGATGGCGCGCATCACGGCCGGTGTCGGCTCCAGCCATGTGCCTCTGCTCGGCGTCGCGGTGGACCAGGGCAAGACCGGCGACGCGTATTTCGGCCCGATCTTCAAGGGCTATGAGTGGACGCGGGCCTGGGAGCAGGACCAGAAGCCCGACGTGGTCATCCTCGTCTACAATGATCACGCCTCGGCCTTTGATGCCAACATCATCCCCACCTTCGCCATCGGCTGCGGCGAACGCTACAAGTCAGCCGACGAGGGCTGGGGGCCGCGGCCGGTGCCGGATGTGATCGGCCATCCCGATCTCGCCTGGCACATCGCCCAGAGCCTGATCCTCGATGATTTCGACATGACCATCATCAACGAGATGGACGTGGATCATGGCCTCACCGTGCCGCTGTCGATGATGTTCGGCCAGCCCGAGGCCTGGCCGGTGAAGGTGGTGCCGCTGGCGGTGAATGTCGTCACCTACCCGGTGCCGTCGGGCAATCGCTGCTGGGCGCTGGGCGAGGCCATCGCGCGGGCCGTTGCCAGCTTCCCCGAGGATCTCAATGTGCAGATCTGGGGCACTGGCGGGATGAGCCACCAGCTGCAGGGCCCGCGCGCCGGCCTTTTGAACCGCGAGTGGGACAATCGCTTCATGGACATGCTGATCGGCGACAGCGATGCCGCCCGCCACATCCCGCACATCGAATATCTGCGCGAGACCGGCAGCGAAGGCATCGAGATGGTGATGTGGCTGATCATGCGCGGCGCGCTGGGCAAGGTGACGCGCTGCCTGCACCGCCACTACCATATCCCGTGCAGCAACACGGCCATCGGCCATCTGGTATTGGAGCCCGCATCGTGAGAATTGCCCTCGCCGGCGCCGGCGCCTTCGGGGAAAAGCACCTCGACGGCCTGAAGACTATCGACGGTGTCGAAATCGTCTCGATCATCAGCCGCACCGCCGAACAGGCCGCCGCCGTCGCCGCCAAATATAGCGCGAAGCACAGCTCCACCGAGCTGGAGGATGCGCTGGCCCGCGACGATGTCGATGCGGTGATCCTGTGCACCCCCACCCAGATGCATGCCGCACAGGCCATCGCCTGCATGGCGGCGGGCAAGCATGTGCAGGTCGAGATCCCGCTCGCCGATAGCTGGGCGGAGGCCGAGGCGGTGCTGAAGATGCAGCAATCGACCGGCCTCGTCTGCATGGTCGGCCACACGCGGCGGTTCAACCCGTCGCACCAATATGTGCACAACCGCATCACGGCCGGCGACTTCACCGTCCAGCAGATGGACGTGCAGACCTATTTCTTCCGCCGCAAGAACATGAACGCCAAGGGCCAGCCGCGCAGCTGGACCGATCATCTGCTCTGGCACCACGCCGCCCACACGGTCGATCTGTTTGCGTATCAGGCCGGGCCGATCGTCAAGGCCAATGCCATCGAAGGGCCGCACCACCCGGAACTGGGCATCGCCATGGACATGTCGATCCAGCTCAAGGCCGCCAGCGGCGCCATCTGCACGCTCAGCCTGTCGTTCAACAACGACGGGCCCTTGGGCACCTTCTTCCGCTACATCGGGGACACCGCCACCTATATCGCGCGCTATGACGACCTGGTCGACGGCAAGGAAAACCCGATCGACGTGTCGGGTGTCGCCGTCTCCATGAACGGCATCGAGCTGCAGGACCGCGAGTTCATCGCCGCCATCCGCGAAGGCCGCGAGCCCAACAGCTCGGTGGCGCAGGTGCTGCCCTGTTACAAGGTGCTGCATGATCTGGAGCAGCAGTTCTGAGCATGAAGACCGGGGTTGCCATCATCGGCGCCGGGCCGGCGGGGTTTCTGCTTGGCCATCTGCTGCGCGCCGAAGGCATTGAGTGCGTCGTGGTGGAGCGCGCTGCGCCCGAGTATGTGCTGGGCCGCATCCGCGCCGGCGTGCTGGAACAGACCACCACCGATCTGCTGCGCCGGCTCGGCCTTCATGAACGGCTGGATGCCGAAGGGCTGGTGGAGGCAGGCTTCTGCCTCGCCGATGGCGAGCGGCTGATCCGCATCGACACGCAGGCGCTGACCGGCAAGACCGTCACCGTCTATGGCCAGACCGAAGTGACCCGTGATCTGATGGACGCGGCTCCGGCGCGCGGGCTGGAGGTGATCTACAACGCCGGCGACGTGACGCTGCACGATATCGAGAGCGATGCGCCGTCCGTCACCTTCACGCATAATGGCGTGGCCCAGCGCATCGAGGCCCGTTTCATCGCTGGCTGCGACGGCTTCCACGGCCCGTCGCGCCGGGCGATCCCGGCCAGAGCCGGCCGCGAGGTGGAGCGTGTCTATCCCTTCGGCTGGCTTGGCATATTGGCCGATGTGCCGCCGTGCCACGACGAGCTGATCTACGCCAACCACGAACGCGGCTTCGCGTTGGCCTCGCTGCGCTCAAAGGCGCGTAGCCGTTATTATATCGACGTGCCGATGACGGAAGACGTGGCCAACTGGCCGGACGACCGGCTGTGGGACGAACTCGCCGTGCGGCTGGGCCCCGAGGCGGCGGCCGGCATGACGCGCGGCCCGGCGATCGAGAAGAGCATTGCCCAGCTGCGCTCCTATGTGTTCGAGCCGATGCGCCATGGCAGCTTGTTCCTCGCTGGCGATGCCGCCCATATCGTGCCGCCCACCGGCGCCAAGGGCCTCAATCTCGCCGCGTCCGACGTCACCTATCTGTCAGACGCGCTGATCGGCTGGTTCAAGCGTCATGACAATGACGCCATTGCCGGCTATTCGGCACGGGCATTGGCGCGCGTGTGGAAATGCGAGCGCTTCAGCTGGTCGCTGACCCGGCTGATGCACCGCTTCCCTGGCGATGGCCCGTTCGAACGGGCGATGCAGGTGGCGGAACTCGACTATATCGCCAACAGCGTCGCGGCGCAGACCGCCATTGCCGAAAATTATGTGGGATTGCCGCTATGAGGATGATCAACGGCCGCGCCGTCAATCCGGTCGGGCTGGGCTGCATGTCATTGAGCTGGGCCTATGGCGTGCCGCCGGCTGAAGCCGATGGCATCCGCCTGCTGCACCGCGCGCTGGAGATCGGCTATGACCATTTCGACACCTCCAACATCTATGGGCTCGGCCACAACGAAAGCCTCATCGCCAAAGCCATCAAGGGCAAGCGCGACAGGCTGTTCCTGGCCAGCAAGATGGGCATCATTGTCGACGGCCCGCGCCGCGGCATCGATTGTTCGCCGGCCGCCATCCATCGCTGCATCGATGAATCGCTCTCCCGGCTGGAGACCGACCATATCGATCTCTATTATCTCCACCGCTTCGATCCCAAGGTGCCGATTGCCGACATGATCGGCGCGCTGGCCGAACTGGTGCAGGCCGGCAAGATCGGCAGCATCGGCGTGTCGGAATGGTCGGCCGCCCATATCCGCGAAGCCCATGCCGTCCACCCGATTGCCGCTGTGCAGACCGAATATTCGCCGATGACCCGCAATCCCGAGATTGCCGTGCTGGAGACCTGCCGCGAACTCGGCATCACGTTCGTCGCCTTTTCGCCAGTCGGGCGCGGCGCGCTGGCCAATGGTCTGGCTGATCCGGCGGCGCTCAATGAGCGCGACATCCGTCGCAACTTCCCGCGCTTCCAGCCCGATCACTGGCCGCACAACCAGGCACTGATTGCTGAATATAATGCGCTGGCCGCCGCCAACGGGGTGACACCGGCACAATTGTCGCTGGCCTGGGTGCTGGCGCGCGGCCCGCACGTGGTCGCCATTCCCGGCACCGCCCAGATCGCCCACGTGGAGGAGAATATCGCCCGCTGGGACTGGCAGATCCCGGCCGAGGTGATGGCGGCCGTCGATGCGCTGATAAACCAGTCGAGCGTCTCCGGCCCGCGCTATGGCCCGGCCATGCAGGCGACCATCGACACCGAAGATTTCGCCTGAGCCCGGCTATATGGCGAGCTTCATCCTGATCCACGGCAGCTGGCACGGCGGCTGGTGCTTTGATGCCGTCAAGGCGCTGCTGGAAGCCGAAGGCCACGAGGTGATCGCGCCCGATCTGCCCGGCATGGGCGGCGACGAGGCGGGCTTGCGCGCCGTCACCTTGGCCGGCTGGGCCGCGTTTGCCGCCGATCTGTGCCGCAGCGCCAGCCAACAGCCGGTGGTGCTGGCCGGGCACAGCCGCGGCGGCATCGTCATCAGCCAGGCTGCCGAATTGGCGCCCGAGGCGATGGATGCGCTCGTTTATCTCTGCGCCATGATGCTGCCCGGCGGCATGTCGCGCGCGGCGTTCAAGGCGCTGGAGGAGCCCAATCCGGATTTCGAGGCGATCATCGCGCCGGTGCACGGCGGCGCTGGCACCAGCGTCGATCCGGAGCGCGGCCGGGCCGTGTTCGCGCAACTGTCTCCGCCTGAGCAGGTGGACGCCGCCATGCAGCGGCTGGTGGCGGAACCGGGCGGCCCGCGGTCAACGCCGCTGCAGCTGACGGCCGAACGCTTTGGCCGGCTCCCGCGCACTTATGTCGAATGCCGGAACGACCGCACCATCCTGCTGTCGAGCCAGCGCAAGATGCAACAACTGGTGCCGGGCGCCACGGTGGTCAGCCTCGATGCCGATCACTCGCCCTATCTGTCGCGGCCGCGCGAGGTGGCGCAGGCGCTGATTGACGCCGCGAACACCGTTACGCGCTGAACACCACCGTCTTGTTGCCATTCAGCAGCACGCGGTCCTGCAGATGCAAATGGACGGCGCGGGCCAGCACCCGCCGTTCGATATCGCGGCCCTTGCGCACCAGATCATCCGGCGTGTCGGCATGGCCGATGGGCTCCACATCCTGGTGGATGATCGGGCCTTCATCCAGATCGGCGGTCACATAATGCGCGGTCGCGCCGATCATCTTGACGCCGCGGGCATGGGCCTGGTGATAGGGCTTGGCACCCTTGAAGCCGGGCAGGAAGCTGTGGTGGATATTGATGCAGCGGCCCGACAGGAAGGCCGCCATGTCGTCTGACAAGATCTGCATGTAACGGGCCAGCACCACCAGTTCGGCGCCGCTGTCGGCCACCAGCTGCTTCACCTGGGCTTCCTGTTGGGCCTTGGTGTCCTTGGTGACGGGCAGGTGGTGGAAGGGGATATCGTCCATCAGCGAGATGCTGAGCGCCGCCTTCGGATGGTTGCAGACGATGCCGACCGGCTCCATCGGCAGTTCACCGATGCGGTGGCGGTAGAGAAGATCGCCCAGGCAATGGTCGAACTTGGAGACCATCAGCAGCACGCGGCGCTTCTCATCGGCATGGCGCAGCGTCCACTCCATCTGGTTGGCCTTGGCATAGCCGGCAAAGCCCGTCTCGAACCGGTCGCGATCGGCGCCGCCCGGCAGTTCGAACGCCACGCGCATGAAGAAACGCTGACTTTCGGTGTCATTATATTGCTGGGAATCGAGGATGTTGCCGCCATTCAGCGCCAGCATCTGAGCGACGCCCGCCACCAGGCCCGGCCGGTCGGGACACACCAGCGTGAGGACGAAATGCGGGCCGGGCATGCGATCTTTCCTTCTTGATTATCGTTTGTGTTACATACAAAAAATGCTATGGCCTGCCCAGCGAAAATATCGGGTGGGAAATAGTGACAGAACCCAGTCTGGCAGCCAAAACACTCGCAGAACGTCTGATCCACCCGGCCTGGGGCACACGGCCGGTGCGCATCACCGATGGCTTCTCGCTGGAAATGACGGCGAAAGATATAGCCCAGTTGCACGAGGCCGCCCCGGCGATCCCGGCTGACACGCCGCTGTCGGTCACCTTCCTGCCGGGTGAGGAGATGGCGGCGCGGGTGGCGGCCACCGTTGCGGTGCGCCAGCTGGGTTTCGAGCCGATGCCGCATTTTTCGGCCCGCCGCATCCTGTCGGAAGATGATTTCGAGGCCTATCTGCGCAGGGTCGTGGTGGAGGCCGGGGTGGAGCGCTGCTTCATTGTCGCCGGCGATCCGCCGGCGCCGATCGGGCCCTATTTCGACACCATGGCGCTGATCGAGACCGGTGCCTTCGAACGGTCCGGCATCAAGGCCATCGGCATCGGCGGCCATCCCGAAGGCCATCCGGTGATGACGCCGCAGCAGTGCTGGGACGTGCTCGACGCCAAGGTAACGGCCATCCAGGCGCGCGGCATGGCGGCGCTGATCGTCACCCAGTTCGGCTTTGATGCCGAGGCGCAACTGGCCTGGCTTGTGGAGTTGCGCCAGCGTGGCATCGACGTGCCGGTGCGCATTGGCATTCCCGGCCCGGCCGGCATCAAGCGGCTTTTGGGCTTTGCCGCGCGCTGCGGGGTGGGGGCCTCCACCGCCGTCCTGAAGAAATATGGCATCTCGGTCACCAACCTGCTCGGCACGGCCGGGCCGGACAAATTGGTCGACGAGTTTGCCCGCCGGCTGGGCGATGAACACGGCCCGATGCGGCTGCATTTCTATCCCTTTGGCGGCCTCAAGGCGACGCTTGACTGGATCCACGCCTATGAGCGGCGGGTGGCCGGGTGAGCGCGGCAGCGCGCCCCTCGACAGGCTTCGCTGGCGCCACTAACGATCCCGCAGGAGGCGGGATGAAGACACGCAAGGAGGTGCTGGCGGCGACGACGCTGCCAGCCGACGGCGACGATGATATCGGCGAGATCAACGAGATCGTCGGTTTCCACATCCGCCTGGCCTATGGCGCGGTCTATCGCCATTTCACCGAGACGTTCAGCGATCTTGATCTCACCCAGAAGCAGGTTTCGGTGCTGTGGCTGATCGGCGACCATCCCGATATCGCCCAGACCGATCTCGCTCGCCGCATGCGCATGGACCGGGCGACGACCATGGCCATCGTCAACCGGCTGCAGGATCGCGGCCTGTTGGTGCGCGGCAAATCGGCCAGCGATGGCCGCAAGCAGACTCTGAACCTCACCGCCGCTGGCCAGTCCATCCTGGTCACCGCCAAGGACGCGATCCGCGCCCACGAAGAGTGGCTGAAGGCGCGCTTCACGCCGGCCGAAGTGGCGACGCTGATCGAATATCTCACCCGTATCCACCAGTAGGCGGGACAAGAAATGCCGGGCACCACCGCGAAGAGCCGAATTGAACAGGGCCGCATGGGCCGCTGGCAGTGGCTGGCCGTCGCCATCACCGTTGGCCTCAACGGGCTTGATGGCTTTGACGTGCTGTCGATCAGCTTCGCCTCGCCGGGCATCGCCAAGGATTGGGGCGTCGATCAGGCGACCCTGGGCTGGGTGCTGTCGATGGAGCTGCTCGGCATGGCCATCGGCTCGATCCTCTTGGGCGGCGTCGCTGACAAGATCGGTCGGCGGCCGACCATCCTCGGTTGCCTTGCCGCCATGGCCATCGGCATGTGGAGCGCCGGCCAGGCCGGCAGCGTGATGGTGCTCCTGGGCTGGCGTTTGCTCACCGGGTTGGGCATCGGCGGCATGCTGGCGGCGATCAATGCAGCGGCGGCGGAAGTGTCCAATCTGCGCTGGCGCAGCCTGGCCATGGCGCTGATGGTGATTGGCTATCCCATCGGCGGGGTGATCGGCGGACTGGGCGTGCAGGCCATCTATGGCAGCGGCGGCACGTGGCACGACGTGTTCACCATGGGCGCCATCGCCACGGCGCTGTGCATCCCGCTGGTGTGGTTTGGCCTGCCCGAAACCACCGCCTGGCTCGATCGCAAGCAGCCCGCCGGCGCGCTCGACCGCATCAACCGTACGCTGAAGCATTTCGGCCATGCGGCGGCCGACGCGCTGTCGGAACTGAGCGCGGACGATCAGAAGGGCTCGCTCGCCGATATCTTCAAGCCCGGCCTGATCGGGGTGACCCTGCTGATCACGCTGGCCTATTTCGCCCACATCACCAGCTTCTATTTCGTGCTGAAATGGGTGCCCAAGATCGTCGTCGATCTGGGCTTCGAGCCGCGCGCGGCGGCGGGCGTGCTGACCTGGGCCAATGTCGGCGGGGCCAGCGGCGGCGCCGTATTGGGCCTGCTCGCCACCCGCATCGGCCTCAAGCGTGTCACCATTGGCGCGCTGCTGATCTCGGTCGGCGTGGTGGTGTGGTTCGGCCAGGGCGCCCGCGATCTCACGCAGCTGGCGACGGTGGTGGGCATCACCGGCTTCTTCACCAACTCGGCGATTGTCGGCCTCTATTCGCTGTTTGCCATCATCTTCCCGACGCATGTGCGCGCCACTGGCACCGGCTTTGCCATCGGCGTGGGCCGCGGCGGCGCGGCTCTGGCGCCGGTGTTGGCCGGCTATCTGTTCCAGGCCGGCTTTGCGCTGTCGACGGTGGCGATGGTGATGGCTTGCGGCTCGCTGGTGGCGGCGCTGGCGCTGATCGCGCTGAAGGAAAGCCGCAGCGTCTAATCCACCAGCATCAGCGCATCGAGCGCGACCAAGCCCTGAGGGGTGAGGATCACCGGGTTGAGATCGATTTCCCGGATGCTGGGATTGCCGGCGAGAATCTCGCCGAGCCGCACCACCAGGCCGGCGAGGGCCGGCAGATCGAGCGGCGGGCTGCCGCGCCAGCCGGTGAGCAGGGGCGCCTGCTTCAGCTTCAGCAGTTCGGCGATCACCTGGTCTTCGCTGAGGCCGGGCGCGATCAGCCGCACGTCCTGCAAGATCTCGGCCGTCACCCCGCCAAGGCCGGCCAGCACCACCGGGCCCCATTCCGGATCATGGCGGGCGCCGATGATCATTTCGGTGCCGCGCGCGCCCATCGCTTCGATCAGCACGCCGTCGAGGCGGATATTGGCGTCGTAGGCGGCGACATTGGCATGGATGCGGGTGAAGGCGGCACGCACGGCGGCGTCGTCCGCCAGGTTCAGCAGCACGCCGCCGGCATCGCTCTTGTGGCCGAGTGCGGCGGCCTGCGCCTTCATGGCCACCGGATAGCCGATGGCCTCGGCGGCTGCGACAGCGTCGTCGGCGCTGGTGGCGAAGCGGCCTTTCGGAAAGGGGATGCCCTCCAGCAGGGCCTTGGCGCGATATTCGGGGATTACGCCGGTGAGGCCCGCAAGCCCGGCGATTGGTGCCGCCGGCGTGAGGGGGCCAGGCGTTGCGGCCGGTGCGACCAGCCGGGCAAGCGCACGTAGGGCGCGTTCTGTGCTGGGGAACCAGGGGATGCCGGCGGCGCGCAGCGCGGCGATGCGTTCGGGCGGCACGTCGGCGCCTTCATCGAGGCCGGCAAAGATGACCGGCTTGGTGAGGGTGCGGCCCTCGATCGCCGCCATGATCGGCGGAAACTTGATGGCCGAGGTGACCGGATCGGACTGGATGATGCCGGCGACGATGCTGCCGACGCGCGCATCATCGAGCAGGGCGGACAGGATATCGGTGTAGATTTGCGGGTTGGACAGGCCGTAGGCGGTGAGATCGAGCGGGTTGGAGACCGGCACGAAATCCGGCAGGGCGGCGCGCAGGGCCGGGCTGTCGGCATCGCCCAGCGGTGCCAGCGCCAGGCCCAATTGTTCGGCCAGATCGAGGGTGAGCGCCTTGAACGCACCGGATTCGCCCAGCACGGCCGCACCAGGGCGGGGCAGGGCGGGGCAGCGCAGGGCGATCTCGGCAATGTCGCCCAGTTCCTCCAGCGTTTCGGCAAACACCACGCCCGCTGCGCCGACCTGGGTGCGCATCAACTGGTAATCGCCGGCCATGGCGCCAGTGTGGGTGGCGGCGCTCTCGCGCGCTGCGCCCGAGGTGCCGGGGTGGAGCAGCACGACCATCTTGCCGGCCGCTCGCAGCGCCCGCGCCGCGGCGAGGAAGGCGCGCGGCTGGCGGAACTGCTCGACGATCATCGCCACAACCTGCGTGTGCGGATCATTCACCAGCCAGGCGACATAATCCTCGACGCCGCTGGCTGCCTCGTTGCCGGTCGAGACCGAATAGGAGACCGGCACGTCTCGGGCGAGCAAGATGGTGGCCAGCACGGCCGCCATCGCGCCCGATTGCGAGATGATGGCGGCGCCGGGGCCGGATGGCGGGCGACAGCGGGTTTCGACGAAGGTGAGCGGCACCCGGTCGACATAGTTCACGCAGCCCAGGCAGTTCGGTCCTTCGATCACCATGCCGGCGTCGGCCGCGATGTGGGCAATCTCGCGCTGCTCGGCCAGCCCCTCGGCGCCGGCCTCGGCAAAGCCGGCGGCATAGATGACCGCGGCGCCGACCTTGCGCGCCGCCAGCGCTTCGAGCGTCGCCAGCACCGCTGGGCGTGGCACCGCCAGCACGGCGCAATCGACGCCGTTGGGCAGCGCCTCGACTGACGGCAGGCAGGGCAGGCCGGCGATGCTCTCGCGATTGGGATTGATCAGATGGATCGGCCCGGCAAAGCCATTGGCCTGGAGGTTGGAAAGCAGGGTCGCCCCCAGCGCGCCCGGCTTGTCGGAGGCGCCGACAATTGCCACCGATCGCGGCCGCAGCAGCCGGTCAAGCTGGCCGGCGGTGAAGCGCCTCCGGCTCATTCAGCGCTGGACTTTGCTGGTGTCGAACGTGCCCAGACCGGGCTTGAACGATTTCTCGTCGAGGAACTGGCGGGTGGCCTCCGACCGGGCCTCGGCGCCGCCAAAGCTGTGCAGCGCTTCCTGGGCGCGGATCTGGTAATCCAGCGCGCTGTCATAGGTCATGTCGACCATGCGCCGCATCGTCCACTTGGTGGCGCGCAGGGCGTGGCCGTCCTTCTTCTTCAGCACCTCGGCGATTTCCAGCACGCGCGCCAGCAGCTTGTCCGCCGGCACCGCTTCGGTGACCAGGCCCTGCTCGGCGGCCTGCTTGCCGCTGAGATTCTCGCCCATCATGGCGTGATACATCGCCTTCCTGAACGGCATCAGTTCCTGCGCCACTTTCGACGCGCCGCCGCCGGGCAAGATCCCCCAGTTGATTTCCGACAGGCCGAACTGCGCGTCTTCGGCGGCGATGGCGATGTCGCAGCCGAACAAGGGCCCGTAACCGCCGCCGAAACACCAGCCGTTGATCATGGCGATGGTCGGCTTTTCATACCAGCGCAGCCGTTCGAACCAGCCATAGGATTCGCGCTGGGCCTTGCGCACCGCCCACAGGCCCTTTTCCTCGTTCTCGCGGAAATATTCCTGCAGATCCATGCCGGCCGACCAGGCCTTGCCCTCGCCGGTGAGCACCAGCACCTTCACGTCGTCACGAAATTCCAGCTCTTCCAGCACCTTCTTCATCTGCCGGTTGAGCTTGGGGCTCATGCAGTTGCGCTTTTCCGGGCGGTTGAACTTCACCCAGGCGATGCCATCCGCAACCTCCCAGGCGACCGTGTCTTCTTCGCTGCGCTCAACCGTCATCTGCCTGTCCCTCGAGTCTGATTGCTATGTTATATGACATAGCGATTTTGGTTGAAGCCAGCAAGCCCTGCGTTTATGGGAGGGGCCATGGACGATCCGCTTCGCCAGCTGCCCGGCTATCTGTTGCGGCGTGCATCGACCGCGATGATGGCGCGGCTGCACGAGCGGCTGGCGCCCTTTGATCTGCGCCCGGCCGAGGCCAGCCTGCTGCGGTTGATCGGGGAACGCGCGCAGCTCACCCAGAGCGAGGCCGGCCGCATCATGGGCATCCAGCGTGCCAACATGGCGCCGCTGACGGCGCGACTGGAAGCGCGCGGCCTGATCTCGCGGCTGCCGATGAGCGGGCGCGCCCAGGCCCTGGCGTTGACTGGTGCCGGCCGGGCGCTGCTCGATCAGGTGCAGGCGGCCTTTGCCGCGCAGGAAGACGAGATCATGGCGCGGGTGCCAGAGCCGCTGCGCCCGCACGTGCGGCCGATCCTGCTGGCAATCTGGGGGCCGGACGCGGAGTGAAGTCGCGGGCAGAACACGCAAACACACGTCGCCCCGGACTTGATCCGGGGCCCCGCTTGATTGGCGCAGAGAGAAGCGGGGCCCCGGATCAAGTCCGGGGCGACGATCCAATTAAAGTGGTCAGATAAAATCGAGGCTGCCGCGCCGTTCGACGAAGCGCCACGTTCCGTCTTCACGCACCATCACGTCGGCATAGCTGCCAACCAGCGGCGGCTGGTCACTGGCGGTGAACAGCATGATCTGGCTGCTCGCCGTGGCATTGTCCGCGTCCAGCAACGTCACCCTGATGTTGGCGCAGATATGGCGGGTGGTGCGCGGTGGCCGGGCGCAGAAGCTGGCGAGGATCGCGTCGCGGCCTTCGATGAAATCGTCGGGCGCGGTTGGGCGGCTCATGCGACCGCTGGCGACATAGAGCGCCGCCACCGTGTCCCAGTCAGCGGCGTCGATGGCGGCGGCATAATCGAGGATCAGCCGTTCGCAGGCGCGCTCGGCAATGATCCGCTCAATCGCGTCCATCATGCCGACTTGGTGCGCCAGCTGTCGGCATAGCTGGTGCGCGCCACTTCCGAATAGGGGACCGCGGCAACCACGGCCTTGATCGTCACCTGGCGGTGCGGCTCCACGGTCGGCTTGCTGGTGCCGCCATCGGGCTCGCCCCACACCAGCTCGACTTCGGTGCCTGGCGTGGCGACCGCTTCATCGACCATGGCCAGGGTGAGGATCTTGCCCTCGTTGGCGCTGTAGCCGATCCAGGTCGACAGGCCGACGAGCTTGCCGTCCTGCTCGACTCGGTCGAACGGGTGCATGGCATAAACCGCGCTGGGGAATTCCATGTACTTGGGTCGCAGTTCGCCCTTGGTGAACATGCCGAACAGCATGTTGGTCACCGACACGTCGTCCAGCGCCAGCGTCACCTTGCGGCGGTGCGGGCCGGCGGCCATCTTTTCCAGTGCCTCGCGGCCGATGAAGTCGTGATCGAACTTCACGAACAGGCCATAGCCCAGGTCCCACGGGGTCAGGTAATAGCCTTCGACGCTGTCGGGCACATAGGAGCCGCCAACCGACGCCTTGTATTCATAATGGCGCTCGCCCAGCCATTCGCGATAGGGGCGCAGCGCCTCGCCGGTGTAGATGCCGGGCAGCGGGGAGGGAATCCAGCCCGATTCCAGCGTGTTCGACGAATAGGTGCGGCCGCCGACCAGCTTCATGCCGTGCGCCTTGCCGGCCTCGACCAGGGCCGCGTGCACGGCCTCGCGCTCGGCCCAGGGGCCCATCAGCTCGTAACCGGGCTGGCCGGCCATGCCGTGGCGCAGGGCATGGACCTGGCAGCCGCCGATCGTCATCCAGCACATGTTGAAGAACTTGAGATCGGGCGCCGGCGCGCCGGTGGCGTCCGCAATCACCTTGGCGGCGTTCGGGCCCTGGATCTGGTAGCGATAATGGCGGCGGTTTTCCGGATCGGGGCGCACGGCGGTGCGCTCGTCATAGGTCAAGGTCACGTCGCTGCGGCCTTCGCCATGGAACATCAGCCAGTTCAGCGTGGGGGCGCGGCCGACGAGGTTGAACTTTTCCTCGGCCAGGTAGAACAGGATGACGTCGCCGATGACATGGCCATAGGGCGTCACCGGCACGAACTGCTTGGCCTTGTTGGGGGCAAAGCCCTTGAAGCTGTTGATGCCGAGGCCATTGAGGAATTCGAAGGCGCCGGGGCCTTCGACCATCAGTTCGGCCATGTGATAGCTCTGGTTGAACAGCACGCAGGTCTCTGCCCAGGCCCGCTGTTCGTCACGCCAGTTGGAGAATTCGGCCGGCACGCCCGGATAGACATTGGGGCCGACCTGCTGGTTGCGCAGCAGCGTCACGATATCGGGCGTTTCGTTCAGCAGTGCCTGCAGCGAGCGGTGACCGGCCATGTTTCCCTCCAGATTCGTGCCCACCCCCGGGCAATGCGACGGCGCTCTAGGCCCTACGCTGGCGGCTTGTCAATTTTTTTGTATGTGACACATACGACCTCTTGGCCGCGCCGGTGCGCGCTGATGTGCCTGCGTTGACCCGGCGCGCAATTGCCGACATGAACCGGGTTGAGGGTGATCGCCGGGTTACGGCGTGGGAGGAAAGGCAGCGAGATGGCCAAGAAGGGCGTTGATCTGGGGGGCGCGGATGAGGCCGGCGCGGCAAGCGGCGGCGGGTTGAACCCCATCGTTGGCATTGCGCGCGAGGATATATTGGGCGCGGTGACGATGATGCTGCGCGAGACGGTGGGCAATCCGGCCAACAGCTTCAAGCACATGAAGGCCTTCACCAGTGATGTGGCCGATATCATCACCGCCAAGTCGAGCATCGCGCCCGATCCCAAGGACAAGCGCTTCACGGATCCGGCGTGGCAAGCCAACCCGATGTATCGCATGACCATGCAATATTATCTAGCCAGCCAGAAGCATGTGAAGAACTGGGTGGCCGACATGAAGGTGGACGAGATGGAGCGGGCCCGCGCCAACTTCGTGTCTGCCATGATCATGGACTCGCTGGCGCCGTCGAACACGCTGGCCGGCAACCCGTCGGCGGTGAAGAAGGCGATCGAAACCGGCGGCCAGTCGCTGATGAACGGCCTCAAGAACGCCTATAACGATATCATGTACAATGACGGCATCGTCTCCCAGGTGGACAAGAAGCCGTTCAAGCTGGGCGAGAATATCGCCGTGCAGCCCGGCGCCGTCATCCACCGCACCGAGATGCTGGAGCTGATCCAGTATGCGCCGACGACCGAGCAGGTGCACGAGACCCCGCTGCTCGTGATCCCGCCGCAGATCAACAAGGCCTATCTGAACGATTTGACGCCGGACAAGAGCATGATCCGGTACCAGCTTTCCCAGGGCCTGCAGCCGTTCCTGATCAGCTGGCGCAACCCCACGATCGAGCACCGCGATTGGGGCCTTAATGATTATGTCAATGAGATCATCAAGGCCATCGATGTCATCTGTGAGGTAACGGGCAGCGACAAGGTCAACCTGTCGGGCGGCTGCTCGGGCGGCATCACGCTCTCCACCCTGCTCTCCAAGATGAAAGCGCGCGGCGACAATCGCGCCAACAGCGCCACGCTGATGGTGTGTGTGCTGCATCCCAAGCGCGACGACAGCGAAGTGGGCGCGCTGGTGTCCGATCACGGCATCAAGCTGGCGCGCGAGCGCTCGGCGAAGAAGGGCATCCTCGAAGGCACGTCGCTCAGCCGCATGTTTGCCTGGCTGCGCCCCAACGACTTGGTGTGGAACTATGTCGTGAACAATTATCTGCACGGCGAGGATCCGCCGGCGTTCGACATCCTGTTCTGGAACAACGACAGCACCAACCTGACCGCGGCGCTGCATTCGGATTATCTGCGCATCTATGAAGAGCAGCCGTTCGTGAACCACGGCAAGTCCAACATTGCCGAGCATGATCTGGACATCAGCAAGGTCGATTGCGACCTGTTCATCCTGGGCGGCGTGACCGATCACATCACGCCGTGGAAGGCCTGCTATCGCTCCACCCAGTTGTTCGGCTCCAAGAATATCGAGTTCATCCTGTCGCACTCCGGCCATATCCAGGCGATCATCAACCCGCCGGGCAATCCGAAGGCCAAATATTATCGCGCGGCCGGCGTGCAGCCGCCGCCGACGCCGGAAAAATGGCTGAAGGCGGCCGAGGAGTTCGCTGGCAGTTGGTGGCCGCTGTGGGCTGGGTGGCTGAAGGACCGCTCTGGCAACCTGAAGCCGGCGCCGGGCGTATTGGGCAACGAGGCGCACCCGCCCGGCGACAAGGCCCCCGGCCGTTACGCCTTCGATTGAAAGGACCTGCCATGACGTCCAGCCATACCCCCGAATTTCACATGAAGCAGGTGGATGGCCGGACGTTGCGGGTGGCGCGCTGGCCGGCGCGCACAGGGGCCGGGGCCAACCGGCCGTTATTGTTCTTCAACGGCATCGGCGCCAATATCGAGCTGATGGCGCCGTTGCCGGAGCGGCTGGATGATCGTGAGGTCATCACTTTCGACATGCCGGGGGTGGGGGAATCGCCCGATCCGCTGCTGCCCTATCGCCCGTGGATGATCGCCCGCATTGCCGAGCAGATCATCAGCGATTTCGGCCATGACAAGGTTGACGTGATGGGGGTGAGCTGGGGCGGCGGCATGGCCCAGCAGTTCGCCCTGCAATATCCGGGGCGCACCGGGCAGCTGGTGCTCGCCGCCACATCGGCTGGCATGCTGATGGTGCCCGGCAAGCTGGCGGCGCTGTCGAAGATGGCGGATCCGCGCCGTTACACCGATCCCGAATTCATGCTGAAGAATTTCCGCACGCTTTATGGCGGCACCACTGATGGTGCCGGCGGCCATGCCGACCGCATCAAGCCGCCCAGCATGAGGGGCTATCTGGGCCAGCTGGCAGCAATGCTGGGCTGGACCAGCGCGCCCTTCCTGCCGTTTCTGGGCGCGCGGACGCTGATCCTGATGGGCGATGATGACCAGATCGTGCCGGTGGCCAATGGCACCATCCTGAAGACCCTGATCCCCAATGCCGAAATGACGATCATCAACGGCGGCGGGCATCTGTTCCTGGTCAACCAGGCCGAAGAGACGATCGGCCTGATCCGCGACTTCCTGGGTTCCGGCCGGCCGTTGCGCGCCGTCGCCTGAACAGCCCCATCGGGGCTGAACCTGGCTTTTGGGCCGCACAAGACCCTGCCGCTGGCGATGAATACGAATCCGCGGGTCATTCGCCTGTTGCCGGATCGCGCGCGGCCGGCATAGTCAGGCATGAGGAAGGATGGCTGAATATGATTGACCGTTGCGCCCGTCTCGGGTTGATGTGAACGTTCCCTTCGCGCCAAGGAGAAGTGCCCGCATGCCGCCCCGACCCAATCCCAAGGCCGAGCAGCTGGAAGCGCGCATCGTTGATGTGCTGCGCCACCGCGTCGGCAAGGATGAGCGCGCCGCCAAGCCGCACGACTGGTACACGGCGGCGGCACTGGCATTGCGCGACGAGGTCATCGATCTGTGGATGGAATCAACCCAGCGCACCCACGCGGCCGGCGCCAAGCGCGTCTATTATCTCAGCCTCGAATTCCTGATCGGCCGCCTGCTGCGCGATGCCATTTCCAACCTTGGCCTTGGTCGTGAGATGGAACAGGCACTGCGATCGCAAGGGCTCGATCTGGCCGCGCTGGAGGATCTAGAACCGGATGCGGCGCTGGGCAATGGTGGCCTTGGCCGCCTGGCAGCCTGCTTCATGGAGAGCCTCGCCAGCCTCGACATCCCCGCCTATGGCTATGGCATCCGTTATGTGAACGGCATGTTCCGCCAGCGCATCGATGATGGCTGGCAGGTGGAATTGCCGGAAACCTGGCTGGCGCACGGCAATCCCTGGGAATTCGAACGGCGCGAGAGCTGCTATCGCATCGGCTATGGCGGCGAGGTGATCGCCAAGGGCGCGGCCGGCGGCGAAGCGGTCGACTGGAAACCGGCCGAAGTGGTGGAGGCCACCGCGGTGGACACGCCCGTGGTTGGCTGGCGCGGCCGCCGCGTCAACACGCTCCGGCTGTGGACGGCGACGGCGCTTGATCCGATCCGGCTGGATGCCTTCAACGCCGGTGACCACTTCGGCGCGCTGGCCGATCAGATGCGCGCCGACAGCCTTGTGCGGGTGCTCTATCCGGCCGATTCCAGCCCGGCCGGGCAGGAACTGCGGCTGCGGCAGGAGTATTTCTTCACCTCGGCTTCCATCCAGGACATTTTGCGCCGCCACGTCCAATATCATGGCGATATCCGCACCCTGCCCGACAAGGCGGCGATCCAGCTCAACGACACCCACCCGGCGGTGGCGGTGGCTGAGATCATGCGGCTGCTGGTGGATCAATATGCGCTGGAATTCGACGAGGCGCTGGACGTCACCCGCCGCACTGTCGCCTACACCAATCACACGTTGCTGCCCGAGGCGCTGGAAAGCTGGCCGCTGCCGCTGTTCGAGCGCATGCTGCCGCGGCACATGCAGATCATCTATGCCATCAACAGCCGCATCCTGCGCGATGCCCGCCGCCAGGGCATGGACGATGGCGAGATCGCCGCGATCTCGCTGATCGACGAGAATGGCGAGCGGCGGGTGCGCATGGCCAATCTGGCCTTTGCCGGCGCCCACAGCGTCAACGGTGTGGCCGCGCTGCACACCGATCTGATGAAGACGACGGTGTTTTCGGCGCTCAACAAGCTGTTCCCGGGCAAGATCAACAACAAGACCAACGGGGTGACACCGCGGCGCTGGCTGCAGCAGTGCAACCCGGCCCTGACCGCCACCATCCGCGACGCCATCGGCGACAGCTTCCTGGATGATGCCGAGCAGTTGCAGGCGCTGGATGATCTGGCCGGCGACGCCGCGCTGGGTGAGCGCATTGCCGAGGTGAAGCGCAGCAACAAGGTGGCGCTGGTGGCGCATCTGAAGGATCTAACCGGCATCAGGCTGAACCCGGACGCGCTGTTCGACGTGCAGATCAAGCGCATTCACGAATACAAGCGGCAGCTCTTGAACCTGATCGAGACCGTCGCGCTGTATGACCAGATCCGCAGTCATCCGGAGCGGGATTGGGTGCCGCGCGTAAAGATCTTCGGCGGCAAGGCCGCGTCGAGCTATCACAACGCCAAGCTGATCATCAAACTGGCCAACGACATTGCGCGCCGCGTCAACAGCGACCCGTCGGTGGGCGGGCTGCTGAAGCTGGTGTTCGTGCCCAACTACAACGTGTCGCTCGCCGAACGCATCATTCCGGCGGCTGACCTGTCGGAGCAGATTTCGACAGCGGGCATGGAAGCCTCGGGCACCGGTAACATGAAGTTCGCGCTGAATGGCGCGCTCACCATCGGCACGCTGGATGGCGCCAATATCGAGATCAAGGACCGGGTGGGCGACGAGAATATCATCATCTTCGGCCTCACCGCCGACGAGGTCGCCGAGAAGCGCGCCAATGGCTACAATCCGCGCGCCGTGATCGAGGGTTCGCGCGAGCTGCACCAGGCCGTGGAGGCGATCGCCTCGGGCGTGTTCTCGCCCGACGACCCGGCGCGCTATCGCGGCCTGATGGACGGTCTCTACAGCCACGACTGGTTCATGGTCGCAGCCGATTTCGACGCCTATGCCGCCGCCCAGCGCGCGGTGGACCAGCGCTGGCATGACCAGGCCGGCTGGCGCACCGCGGCGCTCAGGAATATCGCCAATGTCGGCTGGTTCTCGTCCGACCGCACCATCGCCGAATATGCGAAGGATATCTGGAAAGTCTGAGGGCCATGCAGCCACCGGGGGAGGCGATTGCAGCACTGCTGGACGGCACCCACGCCGATCCCTTTGCGCTGCTCGGTGTGCATGATGGCCCGGAAGGACCGTTTGCCCGCGCCATCCTGCCCGGCGCGGAGACGGCGGTGGCGCACAGCCTGTCCGGCACGACGCTCGGCGCCCTGTCCCGTGTCGATGATCGCGGCCTGTTCGAAGGCCGGCTGAAGGGCAAGCGCCAGCCGGTCAAATATCACTGCCAGGCCGGCGGCCACGCCTGGTGGGTGACCGATCCCTACAGTTTTGGCCCGGTGCTGGGCCCGATGGACGATTTCCTGATTGCCGAGGGCACGCACCTCAGGCTGTTCGACAAGCTGGGCGCGCATCTGATTGATCATGAAGGCGCGAGCGGCGTGCATTTCGCGGTGTGGGCGCCCAATGCGCGCTTTGTCAGCGTGGTCGGCGATTTCAACGATTGGGACCATCGCCGTCACCTGATGCGCCGCCGCGTCGATATCGGCGTGTGGGAAATCTTCGTGCCCGATATCGGGGCGGGCCGGGCCTATAAATACCGCATTGTCGGCCCGGATGGCACGGTGCTGCCGCTGAAGGCCGATCCCTATGCGCTGGCGTCGGAATTGCGACCGAAGACGGCCTCCCTCACCGCCCGGCCCGCCAAGCCGGATTGGGGCGATGCCGCCCACCGCGCCCACTGGGCCAGCATCGATCCGCGCCGGGTGCCGATGGCGATCTATGAAGTCCATCCCGGCTCGTGGCGGCGCGATGCCAACGGCTGGTTCCAGACCTGGGACGCGATGGCCGAAACCCTGATCCCCTATGCGGTCGAGATGGGCTTCACCCACATCGAATTCCTGCCGGTGTCCGAACATCCCTATGATCCGAGCTGGGGCTATCAGACCACTGGCCTTTACGCCCCGTCGGCCCGCTTCGGCGATGTCGCCGGCTTTGCGCGTTTCGTCGATGGCGCCCACCGTGCCGGGATCAGCGTGTTGATCGATTGGGTGCCGGCGCATTTCCCGACTGACGCGCATGGCCTGGCGCATTTCGACGGCACCGCGCTGTTTGAACATGAAGACCCGCGGCTGGGCTTCCACCCTGACTGGAACACCGCCATCTACAATTTCGGCCGGCGCGAGGTGATGGCCTTCCTGGTCAACAACGCCTTGTTCTGGGCCGAATATTATCATGTCGACGGCCTGCGCGTCGATGCCGTCGCTTCGATGCTCTACCGCGATTACAGCCGCAAGGCTGGCGAATGGATCCCCAACGAACAGGGCGGCCGCGAGAATTGGGAGGCGGTCGAATTCCTGCGCGCCATGAACAAGGCGCTCTATGGAAGTCACGCCGGCATCGTGACGATCGCCGAGGAATCGACCAGTTGGCCCGGTGTTTCAAAGCCCGCCCACGAAGGCGGGCTGGGCTTCGGCTTCAAATGGAACATGGGCTTCATGCACGACACGCTGCAATATATGGCGCGTGACCCGATCCATCGGAAACATCACCACGACGAGATCACCTTCGGCCTGGTCTATGCCTTTGCCGAAAATTTCGTGCTGCCGCTGAGCCATGACGAGGTGGTGCACGGCAAGGGCAGTTTGCTCACCAAGATGGCCGGCGACGACTGGCAGAAATTCGCAAACTTGCGCGCTTATTATGGCCTGATGTGGGGCTATCCCGGCAAGAAACTGCTGTTCATGGGCCAGGAATTCGCCCAGCGCCGCGAATGGAGCGAGGAGCGCGCGCTCGATTGGGAGCTGCTGGACGCGCCCGCGCACGCCGGCATCCAGCGCCTGGTACGCGATCTCAATCGCCTCTACCGCGAAACCCCGGCGCTCCATGCCCGCGATTGCGAAGCGGAAGGCTTTGAATGGCTGGTGGTGAACGACAATGAAGCCAGCGTCTTTGCCTGGCTGCGCAAGGCGCCGGGCGCAAAGCCGGTGGCGGTGATCAGCAACATGACGCCCGCCGTGCACAGCCATTACCGCCTGCCGCTGCCCCACGATGGCGTGTGGCGCGAGGTGCTGAACAGCGATGCCGCAATCTATGGCGGCAGCGGCCAGGGCAATCTGGGCCAGATCACGGTGACAGACGGCGCGGCCCACGTCATCCTGCCACCATTGGCGACACTGATGTTTGCGTATGAGGGATAAGTGACCGCCAGAACGGCGGCATGAGGGGAGGGGATCGCATGGCACAAAGACGACAGGCACCACTGGCTCGTGATGCCATGGCCTATGTGCTGGCTGGCGGGCGCGGCAGCCGGCTGATGGAATTGACCGACCGGCGCGCCAAGCCCGCGGTCTATTTTGGCGGCAAGACGCGCATCATCGATTTTGCGCTTTCCAATGCCTTGAACTCCGGCATCCGCCGCATCGGGGTTGCGACGCAGTACAAGGCCCACTCGCTGATCCGCCACCTGCAGATGGGCTGGAACTTCCTGCGCCCGGAACGCAACGAGAGCTTCGATATCCTGCCCGCTTCGCAGCGCGTGTCGGAAACCCAGTGGTATGAAGGTACGGCCGACGCCGTCTATCAGAACATCGACATCATCGAAGGCCATGGCCCGGAATATCTGGTCATTCTGGCCGGCGATCACATCTACAAGATGGATTATGAGTTGATGCTGCAGCAGCACGTCAACCAGGGCGCGGATGTGACCGTGGGCTGCATGGAGGTGCCGCGCGCCGAGGCCAGCGGCTTTGGCGTGATGGCGGTGGATGACACGGATCGGATCGTCGAATTCGTCGAGAAGCCCGCCGATCCGCCGGCGATGCCCGGCAAGCCCGACGTGTCGCTGGCCTCGATGGGGATCTATGTCTTTTCCACCCGCTTCCTGTTCGAACAGCTGCGCCGCGACGCGGCCGACCCCGAAAGCAGCCGCGATTTCGGCAAGGACATCATTCCGTACCTGGTCAAGCACGGGAAGGCCGTGGCGCACCGCTTCTCTGAAAGCTGTGTGCGCGGCAAGGACGAGACCGGCGTCTACTGGCGCGATGTCGGCACGGTGGACGCTTATTGGGAAGCCAATGTCGACTTGACCCACATCATCCCGCAACTGGATCTTTATGATCGCGACTGGCCGATCTGGTCCCATGCCGAGATGCTGCCGCCGGCCAAGTTCGTGCACGACGAGGTTGGCCGTCGCGGCGAGGCCATTTCCAGCCTGGTCAGCGGCAACTGCATCATTTCGGGCAGCCATGTCGAACGCAGCCTGCTGTTCACCTCGGTGCTTGCCCGCAGCTGGAGCCATGTCGAGGAATCGGTGATCCTGCCCTGGTGCGACATCGGCCGGAACGCCCGGCTGAAGAAGGTGGTGCTGGATCGCGGCGTGAAGATTCCGCCCGGGCTGGTGGTGGGTGAAGACCCGGTGCTGGACGCCAAGCGCTTTCGCCGCACCGACAAGGGCGTGTGCCTGATCACCCAGCCGATGATCGACCGACTGGAACTGTGATGCTGCGGGTACTGTCCGTCGCATCGGAGGCGGTGCCGTTGGTGAAGACTGGCGGGCTGGCTGACGTGGCTGGCGCCTTGCCGGCCGCGCTGGCGCCGCACGGGATCGAGATGACGACCCTGCTGCCGGGCTATCCGGCCGTGATGAAGGCGGTGAAACGCGGCCGCGTGCTGCACAGCTATGACCAGTTGCTCGGCCAGAAGGCGCGGCTGGTGGCCGGCAAGCTGGGCGCGCAGCCGCTGATCGTGCTGGATGCGCCCGGCCTGTTTGCGCGCGACGGCGGCCTTTATGGTGATGCCAATGGCCACGACTGGCCCGACAACTGGCGGCGTTTCGCAGCGCTGGGCCGGGCCGCGGCAGACCTCGCGGGCGGGCTGGTGCCGGCACGGGCGTTTGACCTGCTGCACGCCCACGATTGGCAAGCAGGGCTCGCCCCGGCCTATCTGCGCTTTGCGCCGCTGCCCGGCAGCCGCGCAGTGCCGACGGTGATGACCATCCACAACATGGCCTTCCAGGGCTATTTCAGCCGCGAGACATTCAAGGAGCTAGGCCTGCCCAAGGCCGCCTGGTCGCTGACCGGGGTGGAATATCATGGCGGCGTCGGTTTCCTGAAGGCTGGCATGGAAGCGGCAAGCGTCATCACCACGGTCAGCCCGACCTATGCCCAGGAGATCCGCTCGCCCGAATATGGCATGGGCCTCGAAGGCCTGATCGTCAGCCGCGGCGATCGGGTAAAGGGCATCGTCAACGGCATCGATCCGGCCGAATGGAACCCGGCGACCGATGCCCATATCCCGGCCCCCTACAGCACCGCCACCATTGCGCGACGCAAGGCCAACAAGCGCGCGCTGGAGGCCGAATTCGGGCTGGAGCCGGGCGACGGCCCGCTGTTCATCGTCGTCAGCCGGCTGACCTGGCAGAAGGGCATGGATGTGCTCGTCGAGGTGCTCGATCACCTGGTCGGCCTCGGCGGCCGGCTGGCCTTGCTGGGCAGCGGCGATGCCGGGATCATTGCCGGGCTGGCCGCCGGGGCGGCGCGGCATCCGGGGCGGATCGGGCTGAAATTCGGGTATGACGAGGCGCTGTCTCACCGGCTGCAGGCCGGCGGCGATGCCATATTGGTGCCCAGCCGCTTCGAACCCTGCGGCCTCACCCAGCTCTACGGCCTCGCCTATGGCTGCGTGCCGGTGGTGGCGCGCACCGGCGGGCTGGCCGACACGGTGATCGACGCCAATCTCGCCGCCTTGAGCGCCGGCGTCGCCACCGGCATCCAGTTTTCGGGTGTCACCTACCCGGCGTTGGCCGATGCGATCACCCGCGCGGTGGCGCTGTGGCACCAGCCCGAGCAGTGGGGCAGTCTTCAGCGCGCCGGCATGAAGCAGGATTTTTCCTGGGCCACCAGTGGCCGGCGCTATGCCGCGCTCTATCGTGAACTGACAGGCACGCCATGACCGTCGAGACCATCCCCACGTCGCCCATCGCCGGGCAGAAACCGGGCACCTCCGGCCTGCGCAAGAAGGTGCGGGTGTTCCAGCAGCCGGGTTATGCCGAGAATTTCATCCAGGCCGTGTTCGACGTGGTGGAGCGGCCGGCCGGCGCCACGCTGGTGATCGGCGGCGATGGCCGGTTCCACAACCGGGTGGTCATCGCCCAGGCCATCCGCATGGCGGCGGCCAATGGCTATGGCCGCGTGCTGGTCGGGCAGGGCGGCATCCTGTCCACGCCAGCGGCCAGCCATGTCATCCGCACATATGGCGCCAGTGGTGGCCTGATCCTGTCTGCCAGCCACAACCCGGCCGGGCCGGACGAGGATTTCGGAATCAAGTACAACATCGCCAATGGCGGCCCGGCGCCGGAAGCGGTGACCGAGGCCATCTACGCCCGCACGCAGACCATCGACCGCTGGCTGGCGGTGGCGGGCGATGTCGACATCGACAGTATCGGCACCAGCGTCGTGGGCGACATGACGGTCGAGGTCATTGACCCGGTCGCCGATTATGCCGCGTTGATGGAGCGCCTGTTCGATTTCGCCGCCATCCGCCGCGCGGTCGCCGGCGGCTTCCGCATGATCTTCGACGCGATGAGCGCGGTGACCGGGCCCTATGCCGTCGAGATTCTCGAACGGCGCCTCGGCTTTCCGGCAGGCACGGTGCGCAATGGCACCCCGCTGGAGGATTTTGGCGGGCATCACCCCGATCCCAATCTCGTGCACGCGAAAGACCTGTATGACGCGATGATGGCCCCCGGTGCGCCGGATTTCGGCGCCGCGTCAGACGGTGACGGTGACCGCAACCTGATCATCGGCCGCCACCGTTTCATCACCCCGTCGGACTCGCTGGCGATGCTCGCCGCCAACGCCCATCTCGCGCCGGGCTATGCCGGCGGCCTCAAGGGCATCGCCCGCTCCATGCCGACCAGCGCGGCGGCGGACCTGGTGGCCAAGGCGCTGGGCATTCCCAGTTACGAGACGCCGACCGGCTGGAAGTTCTTCGGCAATCTGCTCGATGCCGGCCTGGCCACCATCTGCGGCGAGGAAAGCGCCGGCACCGGTTCCGACCATGTCCGCGAGAAGGACGGGCTGTGGGCGGTGCTGCTCTGGCTCAACATCCTCGCGGTGCGAGGGCTGAGCGTCGATGCGCTGGCCCGCGAACATTGGGCGCGCTTTGGCCGCAACTATTACGCCCGCCATGATTATGAGGCGGTGGAGACAGCCGCCGCCAACGCGCTGATGGCGGAACTGACGGCGGCCTTGTCCAGCCTGCCCGGCCGCGCCTTCGGCCCGCTCAGCGTCGCGGCGGCTGACAGTTTCAGCTACAGCGATCCGGTCGATGGCTCGACCAGCGCCAACCAGGGCCTGCGCGTGCTGTTCACCTGCGGCTCGCGCATCGTCTTCCGCCTGTCGGGCACCGGCACCGAAGGGGCCACGCTGCGCGTCTATCTGGAGGCCTATCAGCCGCCCGATGGCGCCATGGACCGCGAGACGGCGGACATGCTGGCCGATCTGATCGCCGCGGCCGACACGATGGCCGGCATCACTCGCCATACGGGACGAACCCGGCCCGACGTGGTGACATGACGCCCCATTACGCGGCAGGCCATACCCACTTTCGTGTCCGTTCGCCCAAGGCGTCCGCCGTCTTCCTCTGCCTGTTTGATGGCGCCGCCGAACAGCGGCTGCCCATGCGCCGCGACGGCGACGAGTGGGTGGTGAGCCTGCCGGGTGATCGCGTCGGCACCCCTTACGCCTATCGCGCCGAGGGGGAGTGGAACCCGGCCGCCGGCCTGTGGTTCGATCCGGCCAAGCTGCTCGTCGATCCCCACGCCGTCGAACTGACAAGCCGCTTCGTGCAGCAACCGGCCCTGGCTCGGTTCGGTGTCGATACCGCCCCCATCGTGCCGCGTGCCATCGTGCCCGGTCGCACCGCACGCGTCCGCCGCCGCACGCCGCGGTTCGCGCCGGGTGGCCTCATCTATGAAATCAATGTGCGCGGTTTCACCCTTTTGCACCCCGACGTGCCGGACGCCCGGCGCGGCACCGTGGCGGCGCTGGCCCATCCGGCGATCATTGCGCACCTGAAGAAACTCCACGTCGATGCCATCGAGCTGATGCCGGTCACCGCCTGGATCGACGAACGCCACCTGCCGCCACTGGGGCTGCGCAACGCCTGGGGCTACAACCCGGTGGTGCCGATGGCGCTCGATCCCGGCCTGTGCCCCGGCGGTGTCGCCGAACTGCGCGACACGGTGGCGGCGCTGCACCGGGCCGGCATTGATGTCATCCTCGATCTCGTCTTCAATCACACGGGCGAAAGCGACATCCAGGGCGGCATCCTGAGCTTTCGCGGGCTGGACAATGAATTTTACGCCCACGACCCCGATGGCCGCCTGATCAACGACACCGGCTGCGGCAACACGCTGGACTTCGCCAATCCGGCGGTGCGCGCACTCACGCTGGCGACCATGCGCCACTTCGTCCGACAGTGCGGGGTGGATGGCTTTCGCTTCGATCTGGCGCCAGTCATGGCGCGCGGGCCGGGCTTCTCGTCAACGGCCCCGATCTTTAGCGAAATCGCTGCCGATCCCGAACTCAATGACCGTATCCTGATCGCCGAGCCGTGGGACATCGGCCCCGGCGGCTATCAGCTCGGCAACTTCCCGCCCAACTGGCTGGAATGGAATGACCGTTTCCGCGACGATGTCCGCCGCTTCTGGCGCGGGGATGGTGGCATCGGCGCGCTTGCAACCCGGCTGGCCGGCTCGACCGACATTTTCGGTGCGGCTTGCCGCAGCGTCAATTTCCTTGCCGCCCATGATGGCTTCACCCTGGCTGATACCGTCGCCTATGCCGAGCGGCACAACCACGCCAATGGCGAGGACAACCGCGACGGCCATGGCGAGAATTTCTCGTGGAACAACGGCGTTGAAGGCCCGAGCGATGATCCCGCCGTCCTCGCCCGCCGCGCTGCCGACCTGCGCGCGCTGCTCGGCACGCTGTTTGCCTCCACTGGCACCATCATGCTCACCGCCGGCGATGAATTCGGCCGCAGCCAGCAGGGCAACAACAATGCCTATGCCCAGGACAATGCGCTGAGCTGGATCGACTGGAAGACCCGCGACACCGCGCTGGAAGACCATGTCGCCGCCCTGGCCCGCACCCGCCGCCAGCGCGGCCCCTGGCGCAATGTCTTCCCTGAACCCGGCCAATGGCTGCGCCCGGACGGCGCGGAAATGGCCGTGGCGGACTGGGAAGACCCGGCCACCGATGGCTTCCACTATGCGCCGTCCGATCCGGCTGCTGGCCGGCTGCGGGTCGCGCGCAGCGAACGCGCGGTGGGCTGGCGCTGACCGGGCTCAGATGGCGGCCAGGCTGCGGGCGGCGGCGGTCACGGCGGCGCACTGCGGGTCGGGTTGGCCGG
>NZ_WNJP01000180.1 GCF_009733735.1 Sandarakinorhabdus oryzae
CGGCGTGTCGCGCCGCACCCTTCTGGTTGGCGGCGCCGTGGTGGCCGGGGCCGGTGGCTTTGCCGGCTGGCGCCTGCTGCGCCCCGAAGCGCCGGCCGAAGCCGCCAACAGCGTCGCCGTGCTGCCGTTCCGCAACCTCAGCGGGAAGAGCGAAGAGGATTATTTCGCCGAAGGCCTGGCCGAGGAACTGCGCACCACGCTGAGCCTCAACCGCCAGCTGCTGGTCAGCGGCGCGGCGTCGGCGGGTGGCTTCAAGGGCGACAATATCGATGCCCGCCAGATTGCCCAGTCACTGGGCGTGACCAACCTGCTGCTGGGATCGGTGCGGCAGCGGGCCGACACGGTGCGCATCACCGCCCGGCTGGTCGACGGCGTCACCGGCTTTGAACGCTGGAGCCAGGCCTTTGATCGCGCCATCGCCGATGTGCTGGCGGTGCAGGCCGAAATTGCCACCACCGTGGCCGATGCGCTGATCTCCACCCTGGCCAAGGACAGCGGGTGGCGAGCGGAACGGCCCGGCAGCACCCGCAACGCCGAGGCCTTTGATGCCTTTGTGAAGGGCCAGGCGCTGTATCAGGCCAGCACCAGCCGCGCGACGGACGAGGTGGCGCTGGCCGCGTACGACAAGGCGATCAGCATTGACGGCAACTATGCCGCCGCCTACGCCGCCCGCGCCCGCACCCTGGCGGCCATTTCCAACCAGGAACCCAGCATGGCGCGGGCCGCCGGCCTGCGCAGCGCCGCGCTGGCAAGCGCCCGCAAGGCGATTGCCCTCGCGCCCGACATGCCTGACGCCCATCTCGCGCTGGGCTTCCTGCAAATGACCCGGCTCGAACTGGCTGCCGCACAACCGGCTTATGAGCGCGGGCTTGAACTGGGCCTGGGCAATGCCGCGAGCCTGTCCGCCTGTGCCGAATATTTCGGCAACATTGGCGATTTTGCCAAGGCCGAAGCGGCCATCGCCCGCGCCCAGCGGCTCGATCCGCTGAACCCGCTGGTGTTCCGCAACGCCGGCAACATCGCCTTTGCCGCCCACAAATATGACGCGGTGCGCACGCCGCTGGAAACCGCGCTGTCACTCAATCCCAGACAGCCCATCGTCCACCGGATCTTTGGCGACATGGCGATCGTGGCCGGCGATTTCGACGGCGCCCGCCGCCATTTTCTGGCTGAACCCAGCAAATTGTCTCGGCTGCGCGGGCTGGCCATTGTCGAGGCCCGCCTGTCGGGCCCGGCGGCCGGTGCGGCCCGCATGGCCGAACTGATCCGCGAGTTTGGCGATGGCGGCCTGTATCAGCAGGTGGAGGTTCTGACCCAGTGGGGCCGCATCGGGCCGGCGCTGGACGTGCTCGACCGGGCGCTGGCGCTACGTGATTCTGGCCTGGTGCTGGCCGGTTATGACCCGATGCTCGACCCACTGCGCAAGCAGCCGCGCTTCCTCGGCGTGCTGGCCAAGATTGGCCTGCGCAACTTCCACTGAGCGGCTTAACAAATTCTTGCTGCAACCGCCGCCGCAAGGCAGGATGCCAGCCTCGTCGGGTCACTGGCCGGGCGAGTGGGTCCCACGGAAACTTTGGGGGTTAAGCATGACCAAGACCATATTGCTCGCCGGCGTCGTGATGGCCGCCGCCACCCTGACCGCCTGCGGTGAAAAAAAGGCCGCGGAAGCACCGGCGGCCGAAGCCCCGGCAACGGAAGCCACACCGGCGGCCGATGCGATGGCGCCCGCAGCTGATGCCACGGCTCCGGCCGCGCCGACCGAAGGCGAGGCCCCGGCACCGGGCAAGCCCGATGACAGGGGCGACGACACCAGCCGCGGCATGGCGAACCAGGCCAGCGCGGCGCCTGCGGCCGGAACCGACGCGGCCAAGTAAGGCCGTCATGCGGCACGTGCTGCCGCTTGCCCTGCTGTTGGCTGGCCCCGCTGCGGGCCAGCCAACAACAGTGGCTATCCCTTCATCCTGGTAAATTGATCCGGTGGCGCCCGTGTGTCACACCGGTTGCGCAATTCGGCGCCATCACGCACAGTTCGTGCATGCTTGACGCCTATGACCTGAAAATCCTCGCACTCTGGCAGCAGCGCGGTGACATTGGCCCGGTGGAGATGGGCGAGGCCATTCATCTTTCGGCCTCGCAATGCTCGCGCCGGATGGCGGCGCTGAAAAAGGCCGGCCATGTCCGCGGTTTCCACGCCGTGCTCGATCCGGTGGCGGTGGGCGTCGGCCTGATGGCCTATGTGCTGCTCACCATGAAAAGCCATTCGCCGGAAGCCGCTGACGCGTTCCGGATGCGCATCATGGGCCTCGATGAAGTCATGGAGTGCCACAAGCTGACCGGCGAAGCCGACCTGATCCTGAAAGTCGCCACCCGCGATCTCACCAGCTTCAACCAGCTGCTGTCCCACCGCATCCTGGCCGCGCCGGAAGTGGCAACGGCGCGCTCTTCCATCATCCTTGATGAAGTGAAGAGCACGACAGCGCTGCCGATCCGGGTTTAGAAAAACGCCTGCAACCCCGTTTGCGCGCGGCCGAGGATGAGCGCGTGGACGTCGTGCGTGCCCTCATAGGTGTTCACGGCTTCCAGGTTCATCACGTGGCGGATGACGCCATATTCATCGGACACACCATTGCCGCCGTGCATGTCGCGCGCGACGCGGGCGATATCGAGCGCCTTGCCGCAATTGTTGCGCTTCAACAGCGAGATGGCCTCCGGCGCCAGCCGCTTCTCGTCCATCAAACGGCCGCCGGCCAGCGCCGCGGTGAGGCCCAGCGTGATCTCGGTCTGCATGTCGGCCAGCTTCTTCTGGATCAGCTGCGTCGCCGCCAGCGGACGGCCGAACTGCTTGCGATCAAGCGTATATTGCCGGGCGGCGTGCCAGCACCATTCGGCAGCGCCCATCGCCCCCCAGGCAATGCCGAAGCGCGCATTGTTGAGGCACCCGAACGGGCCGGCCAGCCCTTCCACGCCCTTCAGGATGCGCTCTTCGGGCAGGTGCACATCGGCCAGCACGATCTCGCCGGTCACGCCGGCACGCAGGCTGAATTTGCCTTCGATCTTGGGCGTCGAAAACCCGGCATCGCCGCGCTCGACGATGAAGCCCCTGATCTTGTCGTCCTCGCACTTGGCCCACACCACGGCGATATCGGCGAGCGGCGAATTGGTGATCCACATCTTGGCACCGCTCAGCAACCAGCCGCCCTGCACCTTCTTGGCGCGGGTCTTCATGCCCGCCGGGTCGGAGCCGGCATCGGGCTCGGTCAGGCCGAAACAGCCTACAGTCTCGCCACTGGCCAGGCCAGGCAGATAACGCTCGCGCTGCGCTTCGGAGCCATAGGCGTAGATCGGGTACATCACCAACGAGGATTGCACGCTCATCGCCGAGCGATAGGCCGAGTCCACCCGCTCCACCTCGCGTGCGATCAGCCCGTAAGCGACATAGGAGGCACCGGCACAGCCATAGCCCTTGATGGTCGGCCCAAGCAGGCCGGCGGCACCAAATTTGGTCATCAGCGCCGGATCAAAACTCTCGTTGCGGTTGGCGAGTTTCACCACCGGCATCAGCTCGGCATCGCAGAAAGCGCGCGCCGCATCGCGGATCATCGTCTCTTCTTCGGTCAGCTGGCTGGCCAGCAACAGCGGGTCCTCCCAATCGAACTTCGGCCATTTGGGGGCGAAATGCTGGATGTCGGGGGAAACGGCGGTGGCCATGGCGCATGCTCCTTGCTGGCGCCTTCCTACCGCCGCTTGCCGGCCGCGCCAAGGCCAATGGAACCGGGCTTGCCAGCCGCCGCAAACCGGTTCAGGCAAGGGGCATGAAGCTCGCCTCGCTGAAATCCGGCCGTGACGGCCGCCTTGTCGTTGTCTCCGATGATCTGGCCTGGTGTGCTGCACCGCCGCCCATGTATCCCACGCTGCAATCGGTGCTGGATGATTGGGATCATGCCGCCGCCGTGCTGGAAGGCGTGGCGCTCAGCCTCGCCCATGATGCCGTGCCGCACGCCCGCTTCCACGAACGCGCTGCAGCAGCACCCCTGCCCCGTGCATATCAATGGGCGGATGGTTCGGCCTATGTGAACCATGTCGAGCTGGTGCGCCGGGCGCGCGGCGCCGAACTGCCGGCCAGTTTCTGGCATGATCCGCTGATGTACCAGGGCGGCAGCGACCATTTCCTCTCCCCGCGCGAGCCCATCGCCTTCCACGATCCGGCCTGGGGCCTCGATCTCGAAGCCGAAGTCGTGGTTGTCACCGGCGATGTGCGCCAGGGCGCCAGCCGCGACGAAGCGCTGGCGGCGATCCGCCTCGTGGGCCTCGTCAACGACATCTCCCTGCGCGGGCTGATCCCCGATGAACTGGCCAAGGGCTTCGGCTTCGTCCAGTCCAAGCCGGCCTCCACCCTGTCACCGGTGCTGGTGACGCCCGCCGCCCTGGGGACAAGCTGGCAGGATGGCAAACTGGTCGGCACGCTCAACATCGATCTCAACGGCCAGCCGTTCGGCCGGGTGGAAACCCACACCGACATGACCTTCGATTTCGGCACGCTGATCGCTCATCTCGCGAAAACGCGCGATATCGTGGCCGGCAGCATCATCGGATCGGGCACCGTCTCCAACCGCGATGCCGATGGCGGGCCGGGCCGGCCCTGCGCCAACGGCGGTCGCGGTTATGCCTGCATCGCCGAACAGCGCATGGTGGAAACCATCCTGCAGGGCGCGCCCAGCACCCCCTGGCTCAGCCCCGGCAACGTGGTGCGCATCGAGATGCTCGACGAGAAGCACCACAGCATCTTCGGTGCCATCGAACAGACCGTGGTCGCTGCCGGCTGAGGCCGGGCAGCGTAGCCCCCACAAGATGCTGAATCCGCGCCGCTGCCCCGCGCGGCCAGCAGCTCGCTGCACTATTTGTTGCGCAGTGGTAAATGAAGTGGTGGTGGCGGCCGTTACCCACAACATGTCGCTGCTCATCCCGCCCCTACTGTTGCCCATCTGCAACGGCCCATCGCTTGCCGCCGAGTCGCAATGCGGTTATCAGGCACAATATCTGGTAGCCGCTCCATTTCAGGGGTGGGCCAGCCGAGGGGAGCCGGACTGCGGCTCCAGGGGGATCTGGTGGGCGTCACGGCCGCGATGCTGATCGTGATGGGCGCGCAAGCTGCAGCGGCCTTGCCGCCGAAATCCACGCCTGCGCCGTCCAAACCGACGCCTGTTGTCGCCGCCCCCGCCAGGGCGCCGGCGCCGCCGCTGGCTGCCGCTGATCAGGCCTGGCTCGACCGCCTCACCGCCCGCCCGATCATGGATCTGCCGGTGCGGCTGCGCG
>NZ_WNJP01000181.1 GCF_009733735.1 Sandarakinorhabdus oryzae
CGCCCGATCCCGCCGCCGTCGCCGCCGCGCTTGCCGCCTGCGATGCCAGCACGCTCACCGAGCGTCCGGTCAACCAGCTGTCCACCGGCGAGCGTGCCCGCGTGCTGCTGGCCCGCGCCCTCGTTGCCCGGCCGGCCTGGCTGTTGCTGGATGAACCGATCGGCAATCTCGATCCCGGCCACCGGCTCGACGTGTTGGCCCTGCTTGCGGCGGAAGCAGCACGTGGCGCCGGGGTGGTGCTGGCCCTCCACGATCTCGATCTCGCCCGGCAGTGCGATCGGTTGCTGCTGATTGCCGGCGGCGCGCTGGTCGCCGATGGTCCACCCGCCACGGTGCTGAACAGCGACAATCTGTCCACGATTTTTGGTATCGAGATGCGTAACCATAGTTGGCAGCGAGCAGCGAATCGCTTATCTTGAGACCATGATCAGCAGGTTCGACCATCGGGCCCTGTTGACCGGCAGCGTACTTCGCCGAGTGGACAAGATCGAAGACAGGGACAGCTGGTGGGAACGCCGCGAAACCCTGCATCTCGGCGAGAAGGGTGATTTCGACTGGATTGTCGAAATTGACAGCCGGGACAACGGCGCAGCCAAGCCCAAGCGCGTGACGGAGCGTGCCACTGGCCTGTGGCAAGTGGTCGGCGAGAGCAACGGCCCGCATTTTCTGCAACTGATGACCGGCAATGGCGACATGTACAGCTGGGCGGCCAGGCCGGGCGCCGCGGGCGAGCATCTGATCAACAACAAGAGCTGGCAACGCTCTGCCGCGACGCTTGAACGGGTCTAACCCGCAATCACTGCAAGCCCATTGAGCGCATGGCCAACATCGGCCATACCCGCGACCATGCCGCTCATTGGTCAACCCCTGCCCCCGTCCGCCCGCACCACCGCCGCCGCCATGGCGGAATTGATCGCCGAGCTGCGTGAAAAGGCCGCCCGCATCGCCCTGGGTGGCCCGGCCAGCGCCCGCGAAAAGCATGTCGCGCGCGGCAAGCTGTTGCCGCGCCAGCGGGTCGAGGCGCTGCTCGATCCGCACAGCGCCTTTCTGGAAATCGGCCAGTTCGCCGCCCATGATGTCTATGGCGAGGAGGTGCCGGCCGCCGGCCTGATCGCCGGGGTGGGCCAGGTGTCGGGCCGGCTGTGCGTGATCGTCGCCAATGATGCGACGGTGAAGGGCGGCAGTTATTACCCGATCACCGTCAAGAAGCATCTGCGCGCCCAGGAAATCGCCGCGCAGAACGGCCTGCCCTGCCTCTATCTGGTCGACTCAGGCGGCGCCAACCTGCCCCGGCAGGACGAGGTCTTCCCCGATCGCGATCACTTCGGCCGCATTTTCTACAACCAGGCCACCATGAGTGCCGCTGGCATTCCGCAGATCGCCGCCGTGCTGGGCAGTTGCACCGCCGGCGGCGCCTATGTGCCGGCGATGGCGGATGAATCGATCATCGTGAAGAACCAGGGCACGATCTTCCTCGGCGGGCCGCCATTGGTGAAGGCCGCCACCGGCGAGGAGGTGACCGCCGAGGATCTGGGCGGCGGGGATGTGCACACCCGCATTTCCGGCGTCGCCGATCACCTGGCGGAAAATGACGAGGATGCACTGAGCATCGCCCGGCGCATCGTTGCCACCCTGCCGCCGGCGCCGGCTGTGGTGCGTGGCCCGGCGCGGCCGCCGCTGTTTGACGCGCACGAACTGAACGCCCTCGCCCCCATCGACACCCGTGTGCCGGTGGACGTGCGCGAGATCATCGCCCGCATCGTCGATGGATCGGAACTGCAGGAATTCAAGCCGCGCTATGGCGAGACGCTGGTCACCGGCTTTGCCCATATCGAGGGCTATCCCGTCGGCATCATCGCCAACAACGGCATCCTGTTCAGCGAGAGCGCCCAGAAAGGCGCGCACTTCATCGAGCTGGCCTGCCAGCGCCGCGTGCCCTTGCTGTTCCTGCAGAATATCAGCGGCTTCATGGTCGGACGCCGCTTCGAGAATGAGGGGATCGCCAAGCATGGCGCCAAACTGGTGACGGCGGTGGCCTGCGCCGCCGTGCCGAAGATCACCGTGGTGACGGGCGGCAGTTTCGGCGCCGGCAATTATGGCATGTGCGGCCGGGCCTATTCCCCGCGCTTCCTGTGGATGTGGCCCAATGCGCGGATCAGCGTGATGGGCGGCGAACAGGCGGCAAGCGTGCTGGCCACGGTGAAGAGCGGCGGCTTCAAGACCAAGGCCGAGGAAGAGGCGTTCAAGGCGCCGATCCGCGCCCAGTATGAAGCCCAGGGCAACCCCTATTACGCCAGCGCCCGGCTGTGGGATGATGGCATCATCGCGCCGGAAGACACACGCGCCGTGGTGGCGCTGTCACTGGCCGCCTCCTTGCAGCAGCCCATCCCCGAAACCCGCTTCGGCACGTTCCGGATGTGATGCGCGATGCTCGATGAAGCCATCGACGACTGGGGCACGGCCCGGCTCACCCTCAACCGGCCGGAGCGGCACAATGCCTTCAACGCCGAACTGATCGCAGCTCTGGAAGAAGCCTTCACCCGTCTCGGCGAAGCTGATGAGGTGCGCGCCATCGTGCTGGCCGGCAATGGCAAGAGCTTCTCGGCCGGCGCCGATCTCGACTGGATGCGCGCGGCCGCCGGCTGGAGCGAAGCCGAGAACCAGGCCGACGCCATGGGCCTGTCCAACATGCTCGCCGCCATTGATGAATGCCCGAAGCCAGTGGTCGTCGTCGCTCATGGTCATGTCACCGGCGGCGGGGTCGGGCTGGTGGCCTGCGCCGACATGGCGGTGGCCATCGAAGGCGCGCAGTTCCGCCTCTCCGAAGTGCGGCTGGGCCTCACCCCGGCCACAATCTCGCCGTTCGTGCTGGCAAAGATCGGTGCGGCAGCGCGGCGCTGGTTCCTCACCGCCGAAGCCTTCACCGCGGCTGACGCGCGAGACATGGGCCTGGTCAACGAAATCGCCATCGATGCCGACGCTGCCGAAGCCATGGTCGCGCACTGGCTGGCCCATATCGGCCAGGCTGCGCCCGGTGCAGTGGCCGATGCCAAGCGGCTGGCGCTGGATTTTGCCGGGGCCGAAATCACCGAGGAGCTGCGCGAGGAAAGCGCTCGCCGCATCGCCGCCCGCCGGGTGAGCGACGAAGGCCGCGAAGGCATTTCCGCCTTTTTGAACAAGGGGAAACCATCATGGATCATCGAATGAAGCCCTTGCTTGCCGCTGCCCTGCTGCTCGCCGCGCCGGCTGCGGCTGCGCCCAGGGACGACGTGCTGGCCGCCACCAACGCCTTCATGGATGCGCTCAACAAGGGCGACGCCAATGCGGCCGAGGCGATGACGCATCCGTCGCTCACCATCCAGGTCCAGCGCTTTCCGGCCGAAGGCGGCGCCAGGTTCAGCGTGCTGACGCGCCAGCAGTTGTTCGACAATTTCCGCAACGCCCCGCCGCGCAAGTTCGATGAACGCATCGTGCGCTCGAAGATCCTCGTCACCCGCGATTATGCCCATGTCTGGGCGCCCTACACGCTCGATATCGACGGCAAGCGCATCCATTGCGGCATCGACAGTTTCGGCTGGAGCAAGATCGACGGCAAATGGCTGCTGACGACGTTCGGCTGGACCGCTGATCCCAAGGGCTGTCCACCCAAGTGAGTGAAATGCAGAAGATCCTGATCGCCAATCGCGGGGAAATCGCCCGCCGCATCATCCGCACCGCGCACCGGATGGGCATCGCCACGGTCGCCGTGCATTCGGCTGCCGATGCCAATGCCCCCTTCGTGCGTGAGGCCGGCCAGGCCGTGCCCCTGGCCGGTGACAGGCCCTATCTCGACGTCGACGCCATCATCGCCGCGGCCAGGCGCACCGGCGCCGACGCCATCCACCCTGGCTATGGCTTCCTGTCCGAGAATGCCGATTTCGCCAAGGCGCTGAAAAAGGCTGGTATCATCTTCATCGGCCCGCCCGAAAGCGCCATGCGGGTGATGGCCCTGAAGGACACGGCCAAGGCCGCGATGAAGAAGGCCGGCGTGCCGATCACGCCCGGCTACCAGGGCAATGACCAGTCATTGGTGCGGCTGCAGAAGGCCGCCGAGGGCGTCGGCTTCCCGCTGCTGATCAAGGCGGTGGCCGGCGGCGGCGGCAAGGGCATGCGCACCGTGCATCATGCCGACGAATTTCAAGAAGCGCTGATGGCCGCCCAGCGCGAGGGCGAAACCGCCTTCGGCAATGCCGGAGTTATGCTGGAAAAGCTGATCCAGCGCCCGCGCCATGTCGAGGTGCAATTATTTGCCGACAGTCATGGCAACGCCGTCCATCTGTTCGAGCGCGACTGCTCTCTGCAGCGCCGCCACCAGAAGGTGATCGAGGAGGCTCCTGCCCCCGGCCTGTCCGACCAGTTGCGCCACACGTTGGGGGTCGCCGCCGTCACCGCCGCCCATGCCATCGGCTACCAGGGCGCCGGCACGGTGGAGTTCATCCTCGATCTCGACACGGTGGACCTCGCCGGCGATCCCGCCTTCTATTTCATGGAAATGAACACCCGGCTGCAGGTCGAACACCCGGTGACCGAGTGCATTACCGGCGAGGATCTGGTGGAATGGCAGATCCGCGTGGCGCGGGGTGAGCCGCTGCCGAAAAGCCAAGAGGAGCTCAGCGTCAACGGCTGGGCGATGGAAGCCCGGCTCTATGCCGAGGATCCGGACAGCGGCTTCCTGCCGGCCACCGGCACCATCTCATGCCTCGAATTCGGCGCCGGCCCCGGCGTGCGCATCGATACCGGCGTCGAGACCGGCAGCCGCATCGGGCTGGATTATGATCCGATGATCGCCAAGGTAATCGCCCATGGCGCAACGCGCAGCCAGGCCATCGACCGGCTGGTCGGCGCACTCGATGCCACCATCGTGACGGGCCTCAAATGCAACCGCGCCTTCCTCGCCCGGCTGGCCGACACCAAGGCCTTCAGGGCCGGCGAGGTCGATACCGGTTTCATCGCCCGCCATGCCGCCGAACTGGCCGCGCCCGGCCTGTGCCCGGCACCGGTGCTGCTCGCTGCTGCGCTGGGGCTGGGCCTGCCCACAGATGCGCCACGGAACACGCTGTTTGGCCAGCTCGATTTCCGCATGAATGTCGCGCCCGAAACCCATGTCCGCCTGTGGTGGGGGGAGGAGCGCCACGCGCTCACCCTGCGGGCCGCCGGCGGCCCGCGCTGGCGCATCGGCGGGCTGGCCGGCGTTGGCGAGGTCTCCGC
>NZ_WNJP01000182.1 GCF_009733735.1 Sandarakinorhabdus oryzae
GCGCGTGCCATTGTGCCGGCTGCACGGCTGGCGGGTGGCGTGCCGACGGCGCGCCTTGCTGCCACGCTTGCCGCTGCCGCGACCGGCGTGCCGCAACTGGCGGCGCCAATCACGCTGGCTGCCGACGATGACGAAGCGGCGGTTTCGGCGCCCGCTTCTGCTGTTGTCGAAGCCCGGCTTGGCGATCTGGCCACGCTGACCATCCCGCTTGCGACGCTGGCCGTCGCCGATGCACCCTCGGCCAGCGCCATCAACCTGCAATTGCCGCAGGTGATCAGCGTTGGCGATGCGCCGCCCGAACTGGCGCCACACGCTGCCCAGGCTGATCTGGCCCCGGTTGCGGTGCTGCAGCCGGCGTCTGTGGGACCACTGCGGCTGCTCGACCTGGCGGCTCTGCCCGAACTGGCGACGGCAACGCCAATGCAGCGCCGGCCATTCGCGCCGGTGGCCGGCATCGCGGTCGACTGGTTTGCCGGCTTTGACTCCTCGCGTTTTGCCGAAGACCCGGTGGAGCGTGCGCACCAGCGGCTGACTGGTGCGCTGTCGGCCCAGGCCGACCTGTCGGTGATCGCCGACAGCCAGGCCGTGCGCCTGGCCATCGCCCGGCTCGAAGCCCTTGTCGCCCGCATCGGAGACCTGCGTGCCTGATGGCATGGACCCCATCAGCCTGCCGCCGGAAGCCGCGCCGCTGCTGACCCCCCTGGCCCTTCCCGAGCTGGACGAGCCTTCAGGCGATGCCGGCGGTCGTTTTGACATGCTTCACCGCCTGGCCTTCGGCCTGTTGCTGCTGGCGCTGGCGCTGACCCTGCTGGCCCCGGCCGCGCTTTCGGCCCGCGAGAAGCGCAAACCGGAGCCGATTGCACCGGTGCTGCCCGTCCCGCCGCCCACCCCGCAAGCGCTCGCCCTGCTCGATGCTGCCATCGCCGATGGCCGGCTGCCGGATGCCCGCAACCTGATCGCCCCGATGTGGGCCAGCGGCACGCCTGATGTGCTGTTGCGCGGCGCCGAGCTGGCGCTGGCCGGCGATTCCCTGCCGGAAGCCGCCGAGGCCTTCACCGGCCTGCTCGATGGTCCGCTGGCCGCCCGTGCCAAGCAGGGCCTGGGCATCACCTGGCTGCGCCAGGGCCACGACAGCGAGGCCAAGGCGATGCTGGAACAGGCCGTGGCCGCCGATCCCGGTCTGGCCCGGGCCTGGAACGCGCTGGGCGTGCTGGCCGACAAGGCGCGTGACTGGACGACCGCCGATGCCGCCTATGCCAAGGCCGTTGCCGCTGCGCCGCAGGACGGCACCATCCTGGCCAATCGCGGCTGGTCGCAATTGCTGCGCGGGCATCATGTCGCCGCCGAACGCGATCTGGTCGCGGCGCTGAAGCTGCAGCCCGGCCTGAAGATGGCACGCACCAACCTGGCGCTCGCGCGCGCCATGCAGGGCCGTTACCAGGAAGCCTTCGTGCTCAGTGACAAGACCACGCTGGCCAGCGATCTCAATACCGTCGGCTATGCCGCCATGACGCGCGGCGACCTCGCCATCGCCGAAGCCTATTTCAACCGCGCGCTGTCGCTGAACCCGCAGTTCGACCGCACCGCCTGGGCCAATCTGCAATATCTGGCCGAATTGAAGGCGCAGAAGCTGCGCGAGCCGACCGGCGGTCCAGTGGCGCCGCAGCGGGACGGCCCACGCTGATGAGCCTTGCCGACGCTGGCCTGCTGTTGATGGCGCTGTCCGTGCTCGCATCGGCGGCATTCGATCTGCGCACCTTTGAAATCCCCGACACCATCACCGTGCTGATCATCATCGGCGCGGTGTTGTTCGGGCTGGGCACGCCGGGTTTCGATTGGGCCAGCCACGCGGCGGCCGGCGGGCTGTTCTTCGCCTTTGGCCTGCTCGCCTTCACGCGCGGCTGGCTGGGCGGCGGCGACGTCAAGGTGATGACCGGCTGCGCCTGCTGGGCGACGCTGGGCAACCTGGCCGAACAGGTGGTGCTGATTGCCATTGCCGGCGGCGGCCTTGCCGTCATCCTGATCCTGCTGCGCCGCAGCCTCGCCATGGCCGGCGTCACCGGTGATGATGCGCCGCGCCTGGTGCGGGTGGGCGCGCATCTGCCCTATGCCGTGGCCATCGCTGCCGGCATGACCGTCTGGAGCATGCGCCACTTGCCGCTGCCCTGAACGCTCGCCGCCACTGCGGTTGACCGTCTGCCCGCGCTGCGCCACCCTGCGGCACAATCATGGGGAGGCAGGCAGATGGCACTGCTCGAAAACTATCAGCGCTTTACGTTCACGCGCGGCCAGTTCGGCCACGATCGGGTGCTGACCGCCACCATCACCGGCAACAACCCGGTCAATGGTGTTGACGAACCGATGCACCATGAACTGGCGCGCGTGTTCACCGAATTGCAGCAGGATCGGGACAGCGACATCATCGTGCTGACCGGCGCCGGTCGCGCCTTTTGCGCCGGCGGCGACTTCGACTGGTTCGAAGAGCAGATTGCCCACCCCGAGCAGTTCCGCGACATCGGCTGGGATGCGAAACGCATCGTCACCAGCCTGCTCGACATCGAAAAGCCGGTGATCTGCCGCATGAACGGCGCCGCCGCCGGCCTGGGCGCAACCATCGCCCTGCTTTGCGACATCATCGTGGCCGATGAAAATGCCGTCATCGGCGATCCGCATGTGAAGGTCGGGCTGGTGGCGGGCGATGGCGGCGCAGTGATCTGGCCGCAACTGATCGGCTATGCCCGCGCCAAGGAATTTCTGATGACCGGCGACCTGATCAAGGCGCCGCGCGCGGAAGCCATGGGCCTGATCAACTATGCCGTGCCGACTGACCAGCTTGATGCCAAGGTGACGGAACTGGTCGGCAAGCTGATGAACAATCCCAAATATGCGGTGCGCTGGTCCAAGGTGGTAGCCAACCAGCCGCTGCGGGTGCTGGCGCAGCAGCTGATGGATGCCTCCATTCCCTATGAGACGCTGTCCAACCTCGCCAAGGATCGGGCCGAAGCGGTGCGGGCGTTTCGCGAACGCCGGCCGCCGAAATTGACGGGTGAGTGATGGCACCGCCGCTTCCCCCCGTCACCTTCACCGACGAGCCTGACCATATCGGGCAATTGCGCGACACCATCCGCCGCTTTGTCGCGAGCCATGCCCCGCGGGAGGCCCGCATCCAGTGGGACCGCGATCACCGCTGGCCGCGCGATGTCTATGCCGAACTCAACAAGCTCGGGCTCACCGGCCTCACCATCGCGCCGGACTATGGCGGCGCCGGGCAGGATCTGGTCGCCGCCATCGCGGTGATCGAGGAACTGGCGCAGGCCGGGCCGTGCCTGGCCGGGCCCTATATCCACACCGCTTTCTATGGTGGCATGAACCTCAGCGAAAACGGCAGCGCCGAGCAGAAGGCGGAATTTCTGCCCCGGCTGGCGCGGGGCGAGCTGTTCTTCGCTTATGGCCTGTCCGAACCCGATGTGGGCGGCGATCTTGCCAGCGTCACCACCCGCGCGCGGCTGGAAGGCGACGAGGTGGTGATCGACGGCGCCAAGCGCTGGTGCACGGGCGCGGACTGGTGCCATTATATCTACACGCTGGTGCGCTCCGGTCCCGCCGAAGACCGCTACCGCAACCTGTCGTTCGTGCTGATCCCCACCGATGCGGCGGGTGTGCGCATGCAGGACATCCACCACGCCAACCTGCGCTACACGGCGAGCCAGGACGTCTATTTCGACAATGTGCGCGTGCCGACCGCCAATATTGTTGGCGGGCCACAGATGTGGAACCAGGGCTGGAAGCTGCTCGCTGGCCGCGCGCTCGACGTCGAAAGGCTTGAGATCACCGCCTGCGCCTTTGGCATCGCCCGCGCTGCGCTGGACGAGGCCTGGGACTATGCCCAGCAACGCGTGCAGTTCGGCAAGGCCATCAGCCAGCATCAGGCCGTGCGCCACAAATTGGTGGTGGCGCGAACCAAGCTGCAGGCGGCGCGGCACATGCTCTACCACGCGGCCTGGCTGGCCCAGGAAGGCCGGCCGTGCAGCACCGAGACCAGCATGGCGAAATTGTTCGTCGCCGATGTCGGTGTCGAGATCGCGCTGGCCTGCCAGCAGGTGATGGGCGCCTATGCCCTGTCCGACGCGTTCGACATGGAGCGCCACGTGCGTGATCTGCTCGGCATGCCGATCGTCGGCGGATCGAGCGACATGCAGAAGAATAATCTCGCCAGCCTGTGGAAGCTGTGATGATCGCGCAAGCCTTGCTGGACACCGTCTCTGCCCGTGCTGCCGATACCGAAGCGCAGCGCCGGCTGCCGGCCGATCTCGCCACCGAACTGGCGCAGGCCGGAATGTTCCGGATGCTGGTCCCAAAGGCGCTGGGCGGCGCGGAGGTTGACGTCGCCACCATGTTCTCCACCCTCGAGCAATTGGGTCGCGCCGATGCCGCCACCGGCTGGTGTGTGATGATCGGCGGCACCACGGCGCTGCTGTCGGCCTGGCTGCCCGAAGACCATGCCCGCGCGATCTGGGGCGATCCCAATGTCATCACCGGCGGCGTCTTCGCGCCGATGGGCCGGGCAGAGGTGGACGGTGGCAATTATCGTGTCTCTGGCCGCTGGGCCTGGGCCTCGGGCAGCGCCAATTGTGCCTGGCTGCTGGGCGGCGCGGTCATCATGGACGGCGGCGAACTGCGCCGCCTGCCAAATGGCGCCCCTGATCACCGCATGATGGTGATGCGCCGCGACGAGGTCGAGCTCATCGACACCTGGGATGCGCTGGGCATGCGCGGCACCGGATCGGGCGACATGGCGGCCAAGGATGTGCGCGTGCCGCAGGGCCGCAGTGTCTCCTTCATGACCGACACGCCGCGCGAAACCGGGCCATTGTATCGCTTTGCGCCGTTCGGCCTGCTGGCGCTGGGCATCGCTGCGGTCGCCAGTGGCAATGCGCTGGGTGCGATGGATGATCTGAAGGCGCTGGCCACGGCCAAGAAGGGGCAGGGCAGCAGCCGCACATTGGCCGAACGCGGCGTTGTGCAGGCCGATTATGCCGCCGCCCATGCCGATCTCGACGCCGCCCGCGCGCTCGTCCATGCCGAGATCGCATCGGCCTGGGAGCGGGTTGTCGCCGGCGACGCGCTCGACCTTTCGGCCCGCGCCCGGCTGCGGCTGGCGGCGACCCGCCTCACCCAGGTCTCGGCG
>NZ_WNJP01000183.1 GCF_009733735.1 Sandarakinorhabdus oryzae
CCGCCGCCGGCGCCCGCGCCGACCCCGACGCCGACCCCGACGCCCACCCCGACCGGCCCCGCCGACAGCTGCCCGGCTGGCACCACCAACGTTGGTGTCATCAACAATCTGCGCAACTGCCAGATTTCCGGTACCATCACCGGCGGCCTCACGCTCGCCAACATCCGCGGCGTCGTCTATTCGCTGTCGGGCCGCGTCAATGTCGGCATCGATCTCGGTGCTGATCCGGCCGCGCCGGCTGCCGGCGGCCAGCAGGGCATCCTCACCATCGAACCGGGCGTCGTCGTGTTCGGCTCCTCAGGCGCCGATGCGCTGGTGATCAACCGCGGCTCGCAGATCTTTGCCGAAGGCACTGCCACCAAGCCGATCGTCTTCACCAGCCGTTCCAACATGGAAGGTGGCGTCAACGACAGCTCGATCGGCCAGTGGGGCGGCATCGTCATCCTTGGCCGCGCGCCAATCCACACCTGCATCGGTGCGGGCGCGACGCCAGGCACTGTCAGCTGCCAGTCCGCGATCGAAGGCCTGACCGGGGCCTTCTACGGCGGCGGCAGCCCGGCCGACAACAGCGGCCGCATGGCCTATGTCCAGGTCCGTTATCCGGGCTTTGAAGTCAGCCCCGGCAACGAACTGAACGGCATTTCGATGGGCGGTGTCGGATCGGGCACAACGATGCGTTACATCCAGGTCCACAACAGCTCCGACGACGGCATTGAATGGTTCGGCGGTCGCGTGAACATGAAGAATGTCGTGATCTCCGGCGCCGACGATGACTCGCTCGATACCGATCTCGGCTTCAAGGGCCTGCTGCAATATGTGCTGGTGGTGCAGCGCACCGATGGCGGCGACCGCGTGATCGAGGCCGATACCGCCGGCGGCGAAACCAAGACGCCGCGCAGCTTCCCGCGCATCGCCAACTTCACGTTCGTCGGCCGTCGCACCCCGGATTCGATCCTGCTGCGCGGCGGCACCGATTATGGCCTGGTCAACGGCGTCATCAACAACACCGTCGCCACCGGCCTGTGCCTGGACATCGACGGTGCCCAGACCGCGGTGACCACCGCCGATGCACCCACCGACGAAGCCGGCGCGCCGATCTTCCGCTCGGTGATCTTCGGCTGCGCTGGCGGGGCGGCCCGCGATGAAGCCGACGTGCCGCTGGCCAACATCACGCCGATCATCACCGGCAACAACAACCTGCTGCCGCCGGTGACGCTGACGCTGACCAACCTGTTCCTGCCCGGCGCCAACGAGACCGCCGCGGTCGCCACCGACCCGCGCACGGTTTACACCGGCACCGGCACCTTCTTCGACCAGACCAATTTCGTCGGCGCCTTCAGCAGCGCCACCGACACCTGGTATGCCGGCTGGACCTGCGGCATCGGCCCGGGCGCGACCAGCTGCACCGCCGCGCCGGCACCGATCCAGTAAGCTGTTGCGACCGGTCGGCGGCACGCGTTGCCGCCGGCCGGTGCGTGCCTTTCACCGGGCTGTCTGCCGGGGACCCAAGAAGATGATGAAACCGCTCCACGTCCTGCTCTCCACCACGATGCTGGCCGCGCTGGCTGCGCCGGCCGTGGCGCAAACGGCCCCGCCGGCCGCACCGCCTGCAGCCGACGAACCGCCCGCCGAAGAACCGGTTGAGGTCTCCATCCCCGGCGGCCGCGGCAGCGAGATCGTCGTGATCGGCAAGCGCATTCCCAACACGGTGCGGCTCAGCCGCGAGGTGGTGTCGGTGCTGAGCCAGGCCGATATCGCCCGCACCGGCGAAGGCGACATCGCCGGCGCCCTCAAGCGCGTCACCGGCCTCAGCGTGGTGGGTGGCCGCTATGTCTATGTCCGCGGCCTGGGCGAGCGCTATTCACTGGCGTTGCTCAACGGTCTGCCGATCCCCTCGCCCGATCCGCTGCGCCGCGTTGTGCCGCTCGATCTGTTCCCGACCTCGGTGCTGGCCTCATCGGTGGTCCAGAAAAGCTATTCGGCCAATTTCCCCGGCGAGTTCGGCGGCGGCGTGATCAACCTGACGACCCGCGCCGTGCCGAAGGAGCCGTTCTTCACCGTGGGCGGCAGCATCGGCGGCAACACCGTCACCACCGGCGGGCTCGGCTATGTCTACGCAGGCGGCCGCCACGACTGGACCGGTTTCGACGATGGCACCCGCTCCCTGCCGGCCGGCATCCGCGCCAGCCAGGACGGCGGCAAGGCGCTGGCCGTCGGCGCCAACTACACGCTGCGCCAGCTGCAGGACATCACAGCGTCGCTGACCAACGCCGAAACCAACGTCATCCTGCGCAACGACAATATCCCGGTGAACTGGGGCGCCAACATCGCGGGCGGCCGCGCCTTCGACGTGGGTGCTGCCCGGCTCGGCTTTGTCTTCGCCGCCGGCTTCACCAACGACTGGCAGACCAAGCAGGGCAAGCAGCAACTGTCGGGCGGTGCCGCCGTCGGCCCCGGCGGGACCCTGCAGCTCAACCCGGATCAGGACTTCGATTTTGCATCCACCGAATTACGCAGTGTTCTCAATGGATTGGTCAGCTTTGGCGCGGAGTTCGGCGATCACAAGATCCGCTTTTCCAACCTCTACGTGAACGACACCATCAAGGAAGCCCGCATCCAGTCCGGCATCGACGACATCAACGTCGGCCGTGACCGGCTGTTGCAGCGCAACGCCACCGCGCAGTTCCGCCGCCAGCTGATCGACACCCAGTTCGTCGGCGAGTTCAAGTTCGACGCGCTCACCGTCGATGTGCGCGGCACCTATGCCAATTCCAAGCGGCTCTCGCCCTACGAGCGCACCAACAGCTATGCCTTCTCGGCCGAGTTCAACGATTATGTGAACGATCTGCGCTCGCCGGGCCAGTCCAGCGTGGTGGCGTTCAGCCGGCTCAACGAGAATGTCTATGGGGCCGGGCTCGATCTTGGCTACAAGATCCGCGGCGGGCCGTTCCCGATCAAGCTGACCGCCGGCTATGCCTACAGCAACGCCGACCGCACGTCGGAACGCTTCGACTATCGCTATCAGTCCAACGCCGCCCTGCCCGGCGCCGTGACGCAGCAGCGGCCCGACTATCTGCTGTCAGACTACAACGTCTATACCTATGGCATCATCCTCAACAGCATCTCGACCGTGGCGCCGCGCTATGACGCCAAGCTGGTCGTGCATGCCGGCTATGGCCAGATCGAGATCGAGCCGACAGACGGCGTGCAGGTGGTGGCCGGCGTGCGCTATGAAAGCGGCCGCCAGAACGTCACCCCGGTTGACGTCTTCAACGCCAACCCCGGTTCGGCTTTCAACGCGCCGACTGATATCAACAAGAATTACTGGCTGCCGGCGCTGACGGTGACCTGGAACTTCGCGGAAGACATGCAGCTGCGCTTTGCCGCCTCCAAGACCATTGCCCGGCCGCAGTTCCGCGAGCTGGCGCCACAGCCCTATTTCGACACCGAGAGCGACCGTCTGAGCTTCGGCAACCAGTTCCTGACCAATTCCGAACTGATCAACGTCGAAGCCCGTTATGAATGGTATTTCGGCAAGGACGAGCGGCTGTCCGTGGGTGGTTTCTACAAGGACATTGACCAGCCGATCGATGCCATCGCCTTCGTGCAGGGCGGCACCTTCCAGACCACGTTCGCAAACGCGCCCAAGGCCCGGCTCTATGGCGCGGAAATCGAGGTCCAGAAATATTTCGACCTGTCGGGCTGGGGCGACCTGTTTGCCACCCGCCACTTCTTCATCGCCGCCAACTACACCTGGACCGACAGCAGCATCAACGTGAAGGCGGGCGACACCACGCGCTTCCCGCTGTCGGGCACCACCGTGCCGGCCACCGACATCTTCCGCGACGGCAACCCGTTGACCGGCCAGTCGGATCATGTCGCAAACCTGCAATTCGGTTTCCAGGATGATGAAGGCCTATCGGAACAGACGATCCTGCTGAACTATGCCAGCAATCGTGTCGCCTTCCGCGGCCCGTCGGGCCAGCCCGACCTTGTGGAAAAGCCCGGCCTGCGGCTCGACGTGGTGATCCGCCAGGGCTTCAAACTGTTCGGCCAGGAGATCGAGGCCAAGTTCGAAGCGCGCAACCTGACCAACACGCGCTACCAGGAATTCCAGCGCCTCAACGCCAGCCGCATCGACACCAACAGCTATGCGCTAGGCCGCAGCTTCCAGGGCAGCCTGTCGGTCAAGTTCTGACGACGTCCCACCCGTAACCTTCCCCGAAACGGCCCCCGGTGCGCCAAGCATCGGGGGCTTTTCGTGTCACCTGATCGGCGGATGGCGGCGCGCGCGTTCGCGGAACCAGGCGGTGATGACATGCTTGACGCCGGCCCTGACCGGCATGCCGGCGTGCAGGGTCATCGGGTTGGGCCGGCCGTCGATCTGGTTGCACCAGGCCACCAGCTTGCCGACTTCTGGCTGGATGGATTTGGCCAGGTGCTGGAAACGGGTCGCACCGCCGGCCCTGGGTTCATCCAGATAGACCATCATCGTCCAGGTGCGCTGGCCGCCATCTTCGGTGTGCGGGAAATAGTCGAGGCCGGTCGGCTCGAAATAATCGGTGTGCATCTTGAACTGCTGGCCCTGGGTGTAGCGCTGGCCCTGCAGCGCCTCGCCGTGGCGTATGTCCAGCCCGGCATACTCGGCCAGCCGGCGATGGACGATGGCCACCAGCGGATCGTCGCCGGGCAGATCGGCTGTCTCGCTGGTGCGGAAATCGGCATCAGCGCCATAGGCATCGGTGATGGTGGACGGCCGCACCAGCCGATCGATCAGGGCACACAGGAACGTGCATTCGGCCGCGGTCAGGAAGCGCTTGCGGATGAACATCTCCACCCGCTTGTCGGGCACACGCTGCGCCCCTTCGAAACGCGCCATCACGAAAGCTCCATCCAACCTGGCCCGAACCATAGCAAGACCAGCGCCACTCCGACCAGCAGGGCGCCAAACGGCAGGCGCGTGGTGGCCGTCACGCCGCGCCCGCGCAGCTGATCCCAACCGGCCAGTGCCAGGCCCAGGGCGGCCGCGCCGGTGATCAGCAACGGCAGCTGCCACGGCCCCAGCAGCGCGCCCAGCCCGGCAAGCAGCTTGGGATCGCCGCCGCCCAGCCCGTC
>NZ_WNJP01000184.1 GCF_009733735.1 Sandarakinorhabdus oryzae
GGCATGTGCCTGTCCCGCGCTGGCCCAGCCAACCAAGCCGCCGCCCCCGCCGGCACCACAGAGCTTTGACGGGCAGGCCTGGCGCCGGGTGCCGGTACGGCCCGGCGGCGCGGCGCAATCGCGTGCGGTCTTGCCGCGTGCTGCCCGCAAGCGCTGCATCAGTATCAATGGCATCGCCGGTGCCCAGGTCTTCGGTGACAGCGCCATCGAGCTGACCATGCGCGGCGGCACGCGCTGGCGCCTGCTGCTGGCGCAGGAATGCCCCGGCCTCAGTTTCTACCAGGGCTTTTATTATCAGCAGAAACAGGCCGGCCAGCTGTGCGCCGGCCGCGATGCCATCGGGGCGCGATCAGGCGGCGAATGCGCCATCGCCGCGATCATCCCGCCCCCCAGCCCAAAGATCACCCCCGCGCGGAAGAAGGCCCGCCGCCGGCGCTGAAGCAGGCCCGCTGTCATCAAACTGTTGCACGGCAGACACAGGCAGCGCGACACAAGGTCACCCACGCCGGCAAACCCCGCCCCACACTGGACAAATTGCAGCCGGCCTGTCCAAACTGATGATTGCAGCATGGTCGTCCATCAGGGCGTCATGTGAGGGCAGAGGACCCGGCCATCAGAGCCACGTTCAAGGGTTCCGCCAGTTTGGGCTTTTGGGGAGGAAGACACATGAAAATCACGCTTGGAATCCGTGCCGGCCTGGTGGCCAGTGCGTCGCTGATCGGCCTGGCCGCGCTGCCGGCCTTCGCGCAGACCGCCCAGAACGAAAACGCCGGTGGGATCGAGGAAATCGTCGTCACCGCACAGCGCACGGCGCAGAGCCTGCAGGACGTGCCGATCGCGGTGACCGCGTTTGACGCCCAGGCCCTGCAGCGCCAGCAGATCAACAACCCGCTCGACATCCAGCTGACCCTGCCCAACATCGTCTTCTCAAAGGGCAACTTCACCGGTTCCAGCTTCACCATCCGCGGCATCGGCGATCTTTGCGTCGGCATCAGCTGCGATGCCGCCACCGCCATCCACTCCGAAGGCATGCCGCTGTTTGCCACCCGCCTGTTCGAAACCGAATTCTTCGATCTGGAGCGTGTCGAAGTCCTGCGCGGCCCGCAGGGCACGCTGTTCGGCCGCAACGCGACCGGCGGCGTCGTCAACTTCGTCAATGCCAAGCCGAAGACCGATGCCATCCATGCCGCCGGCGAAGTCGAATATGGCAATTTTGACTCGCTGCGCCTGAAGGGCATGTTCAACCTGCCGATCAGCGACACGCTGGCGATCCGCGTCGCCGGCACCTATCTGAAGCGCGACGGCTACACCACCAACGTCTTCAACAACACCCGCATCGACGGCCGTGATCTCTATGGTCTGCGCGGCAGCCTGCGGTGGACGCCGACGGAAAACACCACCATCGACGCGATGGCCTATTATTTCCACGAAAACGACGACCGCAACCGCACCTCCAAGCAGCTCTGCCAGACCGATCCGACCGGCGTGCTGGGCTGTCTGCCGGGCCGGCTCGACTATGGCTTCATCAACTACAACTCCACCTTCGTCGGCACGCTGGCCAGCCAGCAGTTCCTGATCACCCAGGGCGGCGCCGCCTTTGGTGCGCTGGGCCTGACCAACCTCTACGGCAACGACCCGTACAACTATGCCGGCCACACCAACCCGGCCAATGTGCGCCAGGTCCGCACCGATTACACGCCGACCTATTTTGCCGACGAAGAGCAGTACATGCTGCGCCTGCAGCAGAACTTCGGCAGCATCAAGCTGCAGGTCACCGGCATGTACCAGCGCAACTCGGTGGATAGCTCGGTCGACTACAACATGAGCGTGTTCAACCCGGCGGTTGCCGCGTCGGCCATCGCCACGGCCACTGCCTTCTCGGCAGCCATTCCGGGCCTGACCAACGTGGTCAACGCGGTCAGCAGCGGCGGGCAGTTCTGCACATCGCTGCCGGTCGAAAACGGCCTGGGCGCCTATGGCGGCCAGCGCCTGTGTTCGGCCACGCCGCAGGACTTTGACCGCTCCAACCAGCGCACCAAGGCCAAGACCCTGGAAGCCATCCTGAGCTCGCAGTGGGATGGGCCGTTCAACTTCCTGGTGGGCGGCACCTATGTGGACTTCAAGGTCCGCAACGGCGACTATTATGTCAACACCAACGGCATCGACTATCTGACCGGTGTGCTGGGCGCAGCCAGCGGCGGCTATCTCGGCACGCCGTTCTATCGGAACAACACCGATACCTACACGCTGAAATCCTACGGCATCTTCGGTGAAGCCTATTACAACCTCTCCGACAAGGTGAAGCTGACCGCCGGTCTGCGCTACAGCCACGACGAGAAGTTCGTGAAGGCGCGCACCACGCTGGCCAGCTTCTTCGTGCCGTTCGGCACCACCGGCAACGTGTTCAACTCCCCGGCTTCGGCGGGTTTTGATGCCGACGCCAACCGGCCCGGCAACCAGCCATTCCAGGAACGCACCTCCTCCAAGGGCGTGATCACCGGCCGCGTCGTGCTCGACTGGAAGATCACCGACGACAACCTGCTCTATCTGTCCTACTCGCGCGGCTACAAGTCGGGTGGCTTCAACCCGCCGCTGTCGCCGGTGTTCGCGGTGTCCGACACGTTCCTGCCGGAATATGTGAACGCCTATGAAATCGGCTCCAAGAACAGCTTCCTTGACGGAACGCTGCGCGCCAACGTCACGGCCTTCTATTACCAGTACAAGGGCCTGCAGCTGAGCCGCATCGTCGCCCGCACCTCGGTGAACGACAACGTCGACGCCACGGTGTACGGCCTCGAAGGCGAATTCATCATCCAGCCGACCAAGAACCTGCTGATCAACATGAACGCGTCCTACCTCTACACCAAGGTGTCGAGCGACAAGTTCCTGGCCAACCCGCGCGATCCGTCGGGCGGCCGCAGCGATGCGGTGATCATCAAGGACATCTCGAACGGCGCCAACTGCGCGGTGATCAACAACGGCGCCGGCGGCCAGGCCGCCACCGCGGCCTTCGTCACCAACGTCAACAACGCCATCAACGCGGGCGCCATTCCGGGCCTGCAGGCGGGCGCTGGCCTGCAGGGACCGACTCCGTTCCCGACGGACAGTGGCCTGAACGGCGCCACCGGCGCCTTCAGCTTCTGTGGCGTGCTGTCGGCGCTGGGTGCCGGCACGCAGTTCCAGATGCTGCCGGAAGGCGTGACCACCAACATCCGTGGCAACCGCCTGCCGCAGGCACCGACCTACAAATTCTCGGTGGGTGCGCAATACACCTTCGAGTTCGGTGACTTCACCCTGGTGCCGCGTGTTGACCTCGCCCACACGGGTGACAGCTATGGCAACATCTTCAACGGCCAGATCAACCGCGTGAAGTCCTACACCGTCATCAACAGCCAGGTGCAGCTGAACGGCAAGGACGACAAATGGTATCTGCGCGGCTTCGTGCAGAACCTGACCAACAACAGCGCGACCACTGGTCTCTATGTCACCGACCAGTCGTCAGGTCTGTTCACCAACATCTTCGTGCTGGAACCCCGGCGCTATGGTGTGGCGGCGGGCTTCCGCTTCTAAGCTCAAGGCGCAACGCCTGAACCCGGGCGGGGCGGCTGGCGACAGCCGCCCCGCTTGCTGTTGAAGGAGAAGTTGGGCGGCTGACAACACCCGCCCCGCTTGTTTTTCGGGGGAACTTGGGCGGCGCATGCCCCCTCGGAAACCACCCCGCCCATTGACTTTTGCGGCCCTGCCCCGCATGGGCGCACGCAAGGGCAAAACCTTGAACGACCGTCGGGCGGCACGCCGCCCCCATTCACAGGAACACGATGAGCTTTTCCGACCTGGGCCTTTCCGATGCCCTGCTGCGCGCCGTTGCAGACAGCGGCTATGACACGCCCACGCCCATCCAGCGCCAGGCCATCCCGTCGGTGCTGATGGGCAAGGATATCATCGCCATCGCCCAGACCGGCACCGGCAAGACCGCCAGTTTCGTGCTGCCGATGATCGACATCCTGGCTGAAGGCCGCAGCCGCGCGCTGATGCCGCGCAGCCTGATCCTGGAGCCGACCCGCGAGCTCGCCCAGCAGGTTGCCGAGAATTTCGACAAGTACGGCAAATATCACAAGCTTTCGATGGCGCTGCTGATCGGCGGCGTCTCGATGGGGGATCAGCTTTCCGCGCTGGAAAAGGGCGTCGATGTGCTGATCGCCACGCCCGGCCGCCTGATGGACCTGTTCGCGCGCGGCAAGATCCTGCTCTCCGGCTGCGCCATGCTGGTCATCGATGAAGCCGATCGCATGCTCGACATGGGCTTCATCCCCGATATCGAGACCATCTGTTCCAAGCTGCCGAAAAGCCGGCAGACCCTGTTGTTTTCGGCCACCATGCCGCCGCCGATCAAGAAGCTGGCCGACCAGTTCATGGAAAGCCCGAAAAGCATCGAAGTCGCCCGCGCTGCCAGCACCAACACCAACATCACCCAGTGGGTGGTGGAAACCACCAGCCGCGACAAGAAGGACCTGGTGCGCTCCATCCTCCGCCAAGATGACGTGAAAACCGCCATCATCTTCTGCAACAAGAAGACCATGGTGCGCGACCTCGCCGACGTGCTGAAGCGCGCGCGCCTGCCGGTCGGCCAGATCCACGGCGACATGGAACAATCGGACCGCATCCGCGAGCTCGACCGGTTCAAGCAGGGGGACATCACCATCCTGGTCGCCTCCGACGTCGCCGCCCGCGGCCTCGACGTGCCGGGCGTGAGCCACGTGATCAATTTCGACATGCCGTGGCACCCGGATGATTATGTGCACCGCATCGGCCGTACCGGCCGCGCCGGGCGCACCGGCATCGCGATCAGCTTCGCGACGCCCGAGGATGCCGAGAACCTGGCCAATATCGAGAAGCTGACCCGCCAGAAGATCGCGCGCTGGACCGGCGATGCCGCCGTTGCCGCCGCCCCGGTGGCAACACCGGCGGCTGACGCGGCTCCGACCGAAGAGCGCGGCGAGCGCGGTGGTGACCGCCGCCGCAGCCGCACATCCCGCCGTGAGC
>NZ_WNJP01000185.1 GCF_009733735.1 Sandarakinorhabdus oryzae
GCCGCACGGTCAGCGCGGCGGGACGAGCCGCGCTGGTGCGCACGAAGGTCAGCGGCCGGCCGCTGAGCAGGCAGTGCCTCCCGCCCGCCGCCACTGGCAGCGTCCACAGACGCTCATCAGCCAGCGCATCGAAGGCCGGCACGGCCGCCGGCGCCGACAGGGTCATCTGCCGGGTCGCCGCGATCACGGCGCGAGTGCCATCCGGCTGGGCGATGTCGGAAAAATCAATGCGATCTTCCGCCGGCTTGCTGGCCGCCCTGGTGTCGAGCAGGCCGGGCCCGGCAAAGCGCCGCGTGCCCTTGGCGTCGAGCACCACCACCAGATCACCCTTTTTCAGCGGCACCGGGGCCTCCCCAAGCCGCATGCCCGGCTTGAACTGTGCTGCCGATGGCCCGGTGGCGCGGATGATCAGCGGGCCGGCGCTGGCGGCGCTGGCCAGCAGCAGACCGAGGACAATGCAGGCAGGATGCTGCCACGAGCGGGGAGTCGGCATGACCCGATGGATGCGGATTCGCGGCGTGCCAAGTCAATCAAAAAGCAACCAGAAGCCGGTGGCGCTTAATCCTGCAGCGTGTTGACCGCCAGGCGCTGGAACTGGCTCTGGCAGCCGGCTTCCACCAGCGTCGCGCCCAGCGCCTCGACATCGCCGGGGGCGGCAACCTGCTTGACGGTCAGCGTCACCGGCGACTTGCCGCCGCTGATCTTCAGCGCGCCCGGCTTGCCGGCAACCGCCGCCGGCAGTGGTGCCAGCGCCTGGCCGATGCCGAAATTCAGCGTCGCTGTCGCGCCATCGTCGCGGGTGATGGTCATGCTCTGCGCGGCGCTGGTGTCGGCCCGCCACAGCGCGATATTGGCCGGATCGAGCACGCACACCGTGTCGGACTGGCGGGTATCGAGCGCCCACACCCCCGGTGGCGACGGCGGGCCCTGGTCCTGCCCGGTGGCGCGCACCGCCCCGATGCGGGCGCGGCGCGCCGGCTTCTGCACCAGCAGGTCGGAAAAGGCGACCTGCTCGGCCTGGGCGCTGGCCGCGGTCAGGCTGAAGGTGCCGGGGCCGGAAAAGCTGCGCGTGCCCTTGGCATCGAGCACCACGATGGAATCGCCAGCCTTCAACGTCACCGGCGCATCGGGCAGGCGCTGCCCCGGCTTGAACTGCGCCGATGAGGGGCCAGCGGCCCGCACCACCAGCGGGCCGGCGAGTGCCGACGATGCGGCCAGCGCCGCGACCACCAAAGCAAGCGACCTAATCGAGATCATAGACACCTCCCGGTCCCACCTGTTCCATCCGTCTTACCAGATACGTGAGGGCCATGTCTTCCGGCGCAGCCGCGGCGCGCGCCTTGAGTTTTGGCAAGGCCGCCATATCGCCCTGATCAAAGGCCGCGCACAGGGCGGCCAGCTCGGGATCGGCCGCCGCAGCGCCGGCGCCGATGGGTTCGAACACCTCGATCGGCTTTTCCCGGCCGCGCACCCGCACCCGGCCCATCGGGCGGAAATTCTCCAGCCCCATCTGCTCGGCCGCCTCGCGACTGACCAGCGCGGCGGTCTTCAGCGTCTTGTTGGCGCCTTCCAGCCGCGCCGCGACGTTCATCGAATCGCCCAGCGCCGTGTACTGGATGCGCCCTTCCCCGCCGAAATTGCCAACGACGACATCGCCCCAGTGCAGGCCCACCCGTGTGCGGCCCATCGCCGGGCGGGTCGGCGTTGCGACGCGGAAGCGCTCGCCGGCCTGGGCCATTTCCACCGCGCAGGCCAGTGCCCGCGCCGCATCGTCGGGCCGGGCCAACGGTGCGCCCCAGAAGGCGACCAGCGCATCGGCAACGAACTTGTCGATGGTGCCGCCATGCTTCAGCACCACGTCGCTCATGGTATCGAGATACTCGTTCAGCGTCGAGGCCACCACTTCCGGCGGCTGGCTCTGGCACATCGAGGTGAAGCCCTCGATATCGGTGAACAGCGCGAAGATCGGCCGGCGCTCGCCTTTCAGCGCCAGTTGCTCGGGCTCGCGCAAGATCTGTTCGGCGACGTCGCGCGGCAGATATTTGCCCAGCGCGCCCTGGGCAAACTTGCGCTGATCGGCGCCGACCAGACGCGCCGTGGTGCCCGCCGCCATCAGTGCCAGCAGCCAGGCCACGCCCAACCCGGCGCATGGTTGCTCAAACGTGTCAAAGCCCTGCCCCTGCAGGCCATAGGGCAGCCAGCCGAGCAGCCCGACCTCGCCGACCACGAACGGCACCAGCAGCCGCGCGGCGAGGTCAAAGCCGCCCGTGAACGCCCCCAGCGCCACCGCCAGCAGCGCCAGCCCCCACAGCACGGCCGGCGGCAGCGGCTTCAGCTTCGTGCCATCCAGCGCCTGCGCGATCAGCACGGCGTGCAGTTCCACCCCTGGCGTGGTGGTGCCGGTTATGCGGGTGAAGGGGGTGATGAAGCGGTCCACTTCCGACAGATCGGCCCCCACCAGCACGATCTTGCCGGCAATCGCGTCCTTCAGCGCCGCCGCAGTTTCCGCATTGCCAAACAGGTCGATCGGCAGCGAGGCGAACACCGGCCGGTCTGCCAGCAGCGGTTTGCGGAAGATCGCCGAGCCCTGATAGCGGTCATAGCCGGCCACACCCGCAATTGCGTTGACCAGCAGGGGTGGCGGCCGCTGTGCCGGGTTGGGCCATTGCCGCCAGGCATTGTCGCTGTCCACGTCCAGCCGGATATTGGCCGTGCGCACCGGCGCGCTGGCCACTTCGGCGAAGAAGCGGCGCATATGGGCTTCCTGCCACGGCATCACGAATTCGCCATTCTCAGCGTTGGTGGAAAAGCCAAACCAGGTCGGCGTCTTCATCGCCAACAGCGCCTGCTTCAGCACCGGGTCTTCCGGCTGCGGCTGATCGATCAAGATGTCGACGCCGATGGCGCGCGGGCCGAGCGCATCAAGATTGGTCAGCGCCCGGGCCAGCATGGTGCGATCGAGCGGGGAGCGCTTGCCGGTGGCAGCCAGCGTTTCCTCGGTGAACACCACCAGCACGATACGATCATCCTGATCGACACGCGGCGCATTGAGATCGACGCGCACATCATACAGCCCGCGCTCCGCGGCCAGCAGGAAGGGCAGATTCCAGCTGTAGCGCGCGATCAGCAGCGCCAGCACCAGCACCAGACCGGTGACAAACAGGCGCAGCGGCCCGGCCAGTCCCACCGCCCGCTGCAGATTGGCCAGGCGACTGGCCATCAACGGCCGGGTCGGGCGATCGCCGGCGCGCCAACCAGCGGCTTGGCCGCATCGCCGATGATGGCAAAGCCCGACCAGTAATAAGGGTGCGAGGTTTCGGCCGTGTCCATCATCTTGACCTGGCTGCGGCGCAGCGCCTCGCCCACGCTGATCGAGCCGGCATCGGCAAACAGCCCGGTGATCAGCGTTTTCGTCGCGTCGAAACTGTCGGGCACCGGCCAGTGGCTGGCGATCACCGCGCGGGCGCCGGCGCCAACAAAGGCGCGGACCAGGCCATCGAGGGCGAAATTGCCGCCGGTGGTGATGCCGGCCTCGCGCGTGGCCGAGGCGGTGGCAGCGCCGGCCGTGTCGCAGGCCGACAGGATGATGGTGTCGGCATCGAGGCTGAGGTCGAAGATGTCCTTGAAGCTGAGCAGGCCGTCGCTGCCGGCACCGTCAAAGCTGGTCAGCAGCGCCGGACGGGCCGGGCATTCCGGGCGCGGCGCCGTCACCAGGCCGTGGGTGGCAAAGTGGATGACGCGATAATCCTTGAGGTCGCGCCGCGCCATCAGGCCGGTATCGGTAAAGGCCGCGCCGGTCTCGACGCTGGCGCCGCCACCCCCGAGCAACGCGGCGGCCAGCGTGAGCTCGCTGGCCGAGATCGGGTGGTTCCACTCCGCCAATGGCCAGTCACAATCGGCGCGCGGCGAGAGGGCATTGGCGGGGATGGGTGTGGCCGGCACCGCATTCTGGCCCAGGCCAAGATAGGCGTTGCTGGCCCGGCTGCCGGCCAGCCCGCGCACATCGATGAACGACCGCGCCGAGGTGGCGGTGGAGATGATGCGATCCCGCCCCAGCCAGGCCAGCCCGCGCGCATCGAACGGATCGGCATTGGGATCATCGATCCGCGCCTGATAGGCGGCGAGGCCGTCGTCGCTGGTGATCAACAGGTTGAACGGCAGTTGCAGCAGCGCGCCATCGGGCTCCACCACCAGGTGACGGCTGGCCAGCACAAGGCGCGCCGCCGAACCGTCGGCCGGGCCGGTGAGTGCGGTGAACAGCCGCCGCGCCGCTGTCGCATCAAAGGGATAGGTGGTGGGCCGGCCATTTTCCATCACCACAACCGTGTCGCGAATGGCCTTGACCAGCTGGCCGAGGTCCGCCGCGGTCGCCGCCACCTTCACCACCGCCGCGCCGTCACGCGCCACGGCAAGGCCATAGGCGGCCTCCCCGACCAGGATCAGCTTGTAATAGGTTTCGCTGCCCGCCAGCGCCTGCTGCAGGCTGGCCAGCGTCACCGTGCTGTTGCTGATGCTGCGATAGCGCGGATATTCGGCCAGCCGGGCCAGCACCGCGGTCTGGTCACGGCCCAGCTGCGCCAGCTTGGCGCGCAGGGCGGCGATCTGCTCCTGTTCCACCGGAGTCGGCGCGTCGATCTGGCCAAGGCGGGCGACATCGCCTTCGGTGCGCACGATGTCACGCGACAGGGTGATGGACTGGCGGAACAGCGCCGAGGCCTCGTCACTGCCGCCCGACAATTCGCGCGCCAGCACGGCCTGGGTCTGGGCGACGCCGGGGCGCACCAGGATCTGGGACGCGTCAAACAGGTCAGACGCGGCCGCTGCATCGCCGCTCGCCGCCAACTGCGCAAACCAGGGCCCCAACAAGGGCCGCAGCACCTGGCCGGCGCCCGGCGTTTCCGGCGCCGCCTTGACGATGGCACGGAACATGGTGGCCGCCGCCGCGCTGTCGCCCTGCCGCGCCAGCAGCGCCGCCAATTGGGCGCGGGCGGCGAGCA
>NZ_WNJP01000186.1 GCF_009733735.1 Sandarakinorhabdus oryzae
CCCTGGCCCGCGCCCTGGCGCGCAATCCGGCCGTGCTGCTGCTGGATGAGCCGTTCGCGGCGGTTGATCCCCCCGTTCGCCGCGCGCTGGTCGCCGCCGTCGCCGCCGTCCGCCGCCAGAGCGCCGCGCCCATGATCATCGTCACCCACGATCTCGCCGAAGCCGCCGGCATCGCCGACGCCTGCGCCTTCATTGATGCCGGGCGGGTCGTCGAACAGGGGCCGGCGGCAGTGGTGCTGGCCGATCCGGCGAGCCGGCTCAATGCGTGGCTGAGAGGCTCATAACAGCTGGCGCACGATATCCATGTGCACCTTGATCTCGGCAGCGTGACAGCTACTGATCGCGCCGCTGCCTCCGAGGATGGGCAGGGGTTTGGGCTGCAGGATGCTGGTGTCGGGCAACGGGCCAGACCTCTCCAGCCAGCCTTTGTATCCCGGCCAGTCCAGCGTGCCGTTGCGGCTGTCTTCGCTGGCGAGTTGTGACAAAAGCTCATCCACGCTCATGTCACTGTCGAAGGCGCTGCCTTCCCAGCTGTCGATTACCCAGATCACCTGCTTTCCGCGGGCAAACACCACGCCCATGGCGGTGGACAGGAAGGGGACAGCGGCCTCGGCAGGCGGGACAGGCCAGCCATCCAGGCTGAGCCCGACTTCGCGCACACTGGCCAGGCCAAGCAGGCCGTCTGCGAACAGGCCGCTGCCCGTTATGGCGAGGGCCGCATCGACATCGGGCAGCGCGCGCGGCCAGGCGGCTCTGCCCGCCGTGCCAGCGCGAGGAGGCCCGAAGGCGGCCAGAAATTCGTCGGCACCGGCCATCACTGCACCACCAGAAGGAAGTTGGCCTGCGTGATCACGCGGGCGAGCGGCTTGACCGCCATCACGGCGTCGATGATTTCCTGCTTCTTGCCACGACCCTGCGAGCCGATATGGCTGTTGACGTCGCTGTCGGCCGGCTCGCCAGTGGGATCGTCAAAGCCCAATGCCCACCCCTTGTCGGGATTATGCGGGGCGGCCGTGCCGGGCTGATTGCCGAAGCGCTTGTTAAATTCGCCACGCAGTTTCTTCTCGCGCTTGCCCCGCCCCTGGAGAACAAACAGGTCCTTGTTGCCCTCCATCTGGTTCAGCGTCATGGCATTGATCCCCGCCTGCTGCGCGGCAAGCTGCTCAACATAGATCGAACGCCAGCTGGGGTCGAGCATGGTGAAGGGTGACAGCTTCTTGGCCGGCATCTTCTTCTTGGCCTTCTTGATCGTCACCTCGAGTTCACCGATCGAGACAAGTTCATAATCGGGATCCAGTGTCTGGATGGTCCGCAGTTCAGTTCCCAGCGCCGTGCGGCGTGCATCCAGCCCGGTCTTGCCGGCCTTCTGGTCGGCGGCCAGCGCCTTGGCCTTGGTGCGTGCGGCCTGCAACTTGTTCAGAACTTGCGCGCCCACGCTGCTGGAGCCGTTGCTTGCCCATTCAGTGAACATCGCCACCGCCTGATCCAGCTTGGCGATGATGGGCCCCCAGTCCGGCCCGGCTGCCGGGGTGGCTGGCTTGCCGGCGGCGCCTCCACCGGATTTGCCCTTGCCCTTCTTGCCGCCAACGCCCAGCTTCTTTTTCTTGTTGGGGTTGATGCTGATATCGGCCACCCAGTCATCGCCTTCCTCGCGCACCGTGAGCGTGGTGAGTGCGTAGCGGGTCTTGAGCAGTGAGAGCGCCCCTGTAAGCAACGGCGCAGTGGCTTTGCCCGCCAATGGCCTGGCCAGGGTAACGGCATGGTTGGCCGCCAGCTCCAGCCGCTTGGCCGGATCATTGGGCACGCCTGCCTGCGCCACGAAGCGGCCCAGCTTGCGGGCCTGCGCCACCACCCAGGCGATCACCTTGTCCAGCGCCTTTTCGATCGGCGCGCGGATCTTCTTGATGAGGTTGTTGATCGCGTCCGACACCTTGCCCAGCCCGGCGATGCGGGCGAGGAAGCTGACAACGAGCACCAGCAGCCCGGCCAGCGTGCGCTCCACCCGGGCGGCGGCGGGGCCGAGTGTGCCATTGGCAATGGCGGCGATGCTGTCGATGAAGCTGGCCGCCACCGCCGCGATCTGGCGCAGCCGTTCGACGAAGAACATGATGGTGTTGTAGATGGCGATCAGCGCCTGGATGAAGGCGCCGGCGGGCGACAGCATCGAGAGCAGCTTGGTCACGGCGGCCGAGACGATCTTGGATTTCACATAATCCATCACCGCATCGATCGCCATCGACTTGAGGTTCCCCACCGCCTCGACAATCTGCTGCCAGGCGGCCGCCGGGCCTTCGGTGATCAGCGTCTTGACCAGCGCAAAGCCGGTTTCCATCGCCTTCACCGCGGTCTCGCCCACCGCTGCCACCAGCCGCACCCGGATCTGCGCCCAGGTCAGCCCCAGCACGGAGGCGACGAACTTCAGGATTTCCCTGAGGTTGAAGCCCTGCGGGATGTAGACGCCGCTGCCCGCCAGGCTGCCGGTGAGCCAGCCAATCAGCGCGGCCTTCAGATGGGTGAGGAAATTGCCGGCGAAATTCTGGAAGCCCAGCTTGCCGGCGCTGACCAGGTTGCGCACGAAGCCGATCGGATTGCGGATGATCGTCTTGAAGGCGGCGCCGGCCTTTTTCAGATAGGGCAAGGCGGCGGGGGCGACGACCGACAGGATGATTTCGAGCAGGTTGAGCACGGTGCTGCCGGCCCAGCTCATGAAATCGCTGACGAAGCTCTTCAGCGTGTCGAAGATGCGGCCGAACACCTTGGGCAGGGTGAGCAGATCGGTGATGCCCAGACCCTTGAAGATGCCGAGCACGCGGCCGGGGATCGAGACGACCAGCGCCTTGGCACCGGCCATCGCGGTCTTGAACCAGGTCCAGGCTTTGCCGATCGCACCGCTCTTCTTAATGTTGTTCCACACTTCCTCCTGGCCGATCAGCGTCATGAAGGCGCCGATCAGGGCGGAGGCCGGGCTTTCGCCGTCCTTCGAAACCGGGTTTTCGCCGAGCACACCGACCAGCAGATCCCAGTGCGGCACGTTGGCAGCGGCGAACTTGCCCAGCGGTTTCAATATGGCATCGCGCACCAGCGCGGCGAATTGGCTGACCAGATTGCCGAAGAAGCCGACGACGCGGCCGATGCTGCTGCGCGCCAGGGTCTTGATGCGATCCCACAATTTGCCGGGGCGCACCACGTCCGAAAGGCCGAGGTCGCTGATGAAGGCCTTCACATCGCTGATGATGCCGCTGCCCAGCGCCTTCAGCGCGCCGAAATGGCTGGAAACGAACTGCGCGCCCTTGTCGATGATCCCGTGGTTCTGCAGCGTTTCGAGGATCGTGTCGCCAAACGGCACCACGCCGGCGATGGCGCGCAGCACGTTGGGGCCGTCTCGCGCCACATCGGTGCCGGCAATCGGGTTGTGGCCGATGGCGAGGCAGAACAGCCGGTAACCGGGCAGACCATCGGCGAGACCGGCGAGATAGGAGCGGGCCTTTTTCAGCGCGCGGGCAAACAGGCCGCGCTGGATCATCGGGGGCGAACGTTCCTGCACCTCGGCGCCCGGCAAAAGGCTGCGCTGCACGCCCTGTTGTTTGGTGGCGCCCTGCTGCACTGTGTGCACCAGTTCGTGGGCGATCAGCTCGCGGCCCTCGGCGCTTTCGGGGCGATATTGGCCGGCGCCAAAGAAGATGTCCCCGCCCACGGTGAAGGCGCGGGCATCGAGCTGATCGGCCTCGCGCGCGGCATTGGCATCGGTGTGCAGGCGCACGCCATCAAGCGCGATGCCCAACTGGCGCTCCATCAACAGTTGGACCGGTGCCGGCAGTGCCTGGCCGCCACTGCCTGCAGGCGCGGCAGACGTGGGCTTGGCGGCCTTTGGCAGCAGCGCGATACGAGCCGGATCGGCCTGGGCGACGCGGCTGGCGATGCGGGTGGCTTCCTGTTCGGAACGGTCGCTGGGCTTGGAGACCGGCAGGCTGGCGCGCTGGCTCTGGGTGGAGGGCGCAGTCGCCGTGGTGCGGGCCGGCGCCGAGGCCATGCTCAGCGCGCTCCGATGGGCGGCTTGAGCGGGCTGTGGCCGCCATCCTTGCGATATTCGCGCGTCACGGCATGGAGCAGATCGGCATCGCCGGGCGCGCGGCCGGCGGACAGGCCAAGCAGGCGGGCGTGGAGGCCGATGTTGCGCAATTGCCCGCCGGTGAGCGTGCAGCGCGCCGCCACTTCGCCCAGTTGGCCGGGGCTGACGTCGCTGCCGGCGAGCAGGCCTTTCAATATGGCCGCCCGCAACGCGGCATCGGGCGGGCGGAACGGCACCACCACGTCCATGCGGCGGGCGAATGCGGTGTCGATGCGCTCGGCAGCATTGGTGGTGACGATGATGATGCCGGCAAAATCCTCCAGCCGCTGCAGCAGGAAATTGGTTTCGAGGTTGGCATAACGGTCGTTGGCGTTGCCCACATCAGTGCGCCGCGCCATCAGCGCATCGCCTTCGTCGAGCAGTAGGATGATGTCACGGCTTTCGGCCGCCGCCAGCGCGCGGTCGAGCGCCTTTTCGGTCTCGCCGATATATTTGCTCACCACCGCCGACAGATCGATGCGCCACAGTTCGCGGCCAAGCAAGCGGGCGAGGTGGCGGGCGGCCATGGTCTTGCCGGTGCCAGACGGCCCGCTGAACAGCGCGCGCACGCCCAACCCACCGGGGCCTGCACCGGCATGATCCGCCAGCGCTTCCCGCAGGGTGCAACGCCGGGCCAGTGCGTCCAATTCGGCATCGGCCAGCGCATCGAGCTGCGGGCGCTCGCTGCGATCCGACAGGCTGATGCGGGTGGCGAGGCCCTCGAGGCGCGGATCGGGCGTTTCGGCCAAGGCGGCGGCGACATCGGCAGGGGTGGGCTGATCACGACCGGCGGCGCGGGCAGCAAGCAGGGCGGCCGGGGCGGCGCGCATGATGGTGC
>NZ_WNJP01000187.1 GCF_009733735.1 Sandarakinorhabdus oryzae
GGGCCTCTCGCGCCATGTCGCTGGCCCCGGCCGCCAGCACACCGGGCGGGGGCCGCCGCAGCACCGCCGGGCCCGTGGTCAGCATCACGCCCTCGTTGCGATTGGCGATGCCGCCGCCCAGCCGCTCCAGACGGGTCCCGGCGGCAAGCGCCAAGCCCAGTGTCGGCAACCAGGCGAAGAGACGGTCAAGATCGGTCATAGCACCGGCATCACCATCGCGCAGCGATTGGCAGGATCAAGGCCAAGCCTGGCCTCCTGCGCGAGGATGGCTGCCAGCCAGTCCGGCACCGCGTCGCCCTGCATGTCCTGAAAGCCGATGCGGCGGTACCAGGGGGCGTTCCACGGGATGTCGCGAAACGTGGTCAATGACAGCCGGTCGCAACCCAGCGACGGCGCTGCCGCCGCGGCGGCAGCGATCAGCGCCCGGCCCAGGCCCTTGCCATTGTGATCGGGATGCACATCAAGTTCGCGCAGATGCAGCCAGGGCGCTCTCGGCTCGGTCAGTAGAAATCCGATTGGCGCCTCATCACGATCGGCGGCCACCCACAGGCAGCCCAATTCATGCGCGGCGGCAAAGGCGGCGAGCGGGATCGAGGGCAGATCGGCATCCAAGGCGGCGCTGGTGCCGGCAAAGCGCGTGCCGGCGGCATCCTCGATCGCCGGCAACAGAGGCAGGTCAATGGGGCGCGCAGGCCGGATCATCTTACTATGGCTATCACGGCCGGCCACGGCTGCAACCTGTGTCAGAAACAGGTCACTGGAAACACGCCGGGGCCATGCCTATGCTTGTCGCCATGGCCGAACTGCCCATCCTCACTTCCGAGCGGCTCGTGCTTCGCCCGCACCGGCTCGATGATTTCGAGCGGCTGGTCGCGATGTGGTCGCATCCCGTGGTGGTGACGCATTTCGGCGGCAAGCCGTTCAACCGGGAAGACAGTTGGAATCGTCTGCTTCGCTATGCCGGCCACTGGCAGTTGATGGGCTATGGCATCTGGGCCGTCACAAGACCGGGCGAGGATATGCACTTGGGCGATGTTGGCTTCCTGCATGCGGAGCGCACCGGCGTCGAACCCTTTGGCTGCCCGGAAGCGGCCTGGGCCTTTCATCCCGAAGCGCAGGGCCAGGGCTATGCCAGCGAGGCAGTGGCCTGCGCGCTCAATTGGGCCGACACGCGCTTTGATCGCACCGTCGCCATGATCAACCCGGCCAATGCCGCCAGCATCGCGGTCGCCCGCCGCTGTGGCTTCAGCATCTTTGGCGAGACCAGCTACAAGGAACAGCCGATCGGGCTGTGGGAACGGTTCAGAACGTCGTCCTGATCGTCAGTCGGGCCGTGCGCGGTGTGCCGGTAGTGATGTTGTTGTCGGTGTGCGCCGTCGGGAAATAGCTGGTGTTGAAGATATTCTCGACATTCAGCTGCGCCACCACGCCCTTGGTGACCGTGACGAACAGCGCGCCATCCACCCGCGTGTAGGCCGGCAGCCGCACCGTGTTGCTGATGCCGGTGAAGCTGGCGCCCTGGTGCAGGATGCCAACGCCCAGCCCCAACGGCTTGGCGATCTGGAAGCGCTGCCACAGGCTGGCCTGGAAATCCGGCACCAGTGCCACATGGCGGCCGGCTGGCGCGGCACTGGTGGTGGAAACGATGCGGGCACTCTGCACGGCGACGCCGGCCTGCACCTGCCACCACGGCAGGATTTGGCCATCCAGGCCCAGTTCGATGCCGCGGCTGCGCTGCTTGCCGGTCAGTTCGATGGTGCCGGCCACCGCGCCGGGCGCGCGCGTGTTGCTGCGCTCCAGCCGATAGGCGGCCGCCGTCAGGCTGAGGCCCGGCATGATGTCCCACTTGCCGCCCACTTCCAGATTCTCGAAGCGCTCCGGCTCCAGCGCCGCCAGGCTGACATCGAGGCTGGTGAACTGGTCACCCGATTGCGGCAAATAGGAACGGCTGTAGCTGGCATAAAGCGAGGCGCTCGCCGCCGGCTTCACCACCAGGCCCAGGCGCGGCGACCACAGCGTGTCGGTGCGCGCAAATGACAGGCCACTGATCCGGTTATCAACGGTCAGCCGGAAACGGTCGACGCGCAGGCCGGCCAGCAGGATGACATGCTCGCCGATTTGCAGCTGATCCTGCACGAAGGCGGCGGCAATGGTGGCATGGCTGCGGTTGTCGCGCGCCGATGCGCCCTGGCGCGGCCGGAAATAGACGGCGGGAATGCTCAGCGTCTCGGCCAGCGGCACATTCGCGGTAGTGGTGTTGTCGACCGCGCTGAAGAAGCCGTTGATGCGCTGGCCGTCGTTGCGCTGATCGCCCAGTTCGAACCCGGCCAGCAGCTCGTGGCGCAGCGCGCCCGTGCTGAAATTGATCAGCAGGTCGGTCTGGGTGAAGACATTGTCGCGCACGAACTGTTCGCGATAGGCCTGCATTGGCACGCTGCCGGCAACGACCGCGCCAGACGCAAAGACATTCTGATAAAACTTGTCGTAATTGGCATAGCGCGTGCGGTTGCGCAGGCTGATGTTGTCGGCCAGCTTGTAGTCCAGCGCCAGGGTCAGCGCATCCCCGTTGGCGCCGGTCTTGTTGAGCGCCGGATCGCCGAACAGCGTGTCGCGGTAACCGGCAATCGGCGCATTGCCCAGCGACGGCACGCCGCGATCGGTGGTGCGGCGATCATCGATATGTTCATAGCCCAGCACCAGCGTGCCGCGGCCGCCCAGATCAAAAGCCAGCGTTGGGTTCACCGCCCAGCGTTCCAGGCCATAGAAATGGCGGTGGTTGTGGGCATTTTCATAAACGCCGTTCAGCCGGGCGTTGATGCCGGCCGCCAGCGGCTCGTTCAGGTCGCCCGCAACCCGCCAGCTGCCCCAGCTGTCCACCGCGACATCGCCAGCCAGCAGCCGCGTGGCTTGCGGGGTCTTGGTGACGCGGTTGATGACGCCGCCGCCACCACCACGGCCGAAGATCATGGCGTTCGATCCCTTCAGGATTTCCAGCCGATCGAGGTTATAGAAATCGCGATAGACCTGCGCATCGTCGCGCACGCCATCGACGAAGAAATCGGCGGTGCTGTTGTTGCCGCGCAGCACGACCTGGTCGCGATTGCCTTCGCCCTGCGCGCCGACGGCGCCCGGCACGAAACGCAGGGCCTCCTGCACCGACAAGATGGCCTGATCGTCCAGCCGCTCCTTGCTGAGCACGGTGACGGCCTGCGGCGTGTCGAGCAGCGGCGTGTCGGTGCGGGTGGCGGAGCTGATGCTGCCAATGCGATAGGGCGCGTCACGCTGGCCGGTGACGACGATGGTGCCGGCGTCATCCTCCATCGTGTCGGCCTGCACAGGCAGGGCGAGCATGAGGGACGACAACAGAAGGGCGCAACGCATCGGGCAGTTCCTGCGAATGACTATCAGTTGCGCCGCTTATTGCGACCCATTCGCAGCTTGGCAAGTGGAAAATTGCGAACTCTTCGCAATAATGCCGATCAGTCTGGCGGCAGCCCGCACAGGGCCAGGCTGTCGGCCCACAGGGCGGCGCAGGCGGCGTCATCACGGGCCAGCGCAGAAGGTTCCGGCCAGCCCATCCGGCTCTTGCGCAGCGCTGCATATACCTGACCCGGCGGTGGCCGTAGCGTGGTGGCCAGATCGGCGAGACCGCGTCCCGAGGCCGAAAGCGGGTTCATCATGCGGCTGAACGGCACCATCAGCGGCAACAGTGGCCAGACCAACGCGCGCACCAGCCACATCTGCTGGCGCACCAGGCCCGTGCCGGGGGTGAGGCCGGGATCATAGGCGACCACGCTGATGCCGCGCGGATCAGCGGCCGCCCGCAGTGCTGCGACGCGTGCCGTCATCAGATTGGCGAGTTTGGAGGCGGAATAGGCGCGCATGCCAGCCGTGATTGGGCTGGCGTCCAGCTTGGGGTCCAGCGTGGGATCGGCCAGCCAGTAGGCGTTGGCGTGACGGGGCGGCGGCACGCCGGTGCGCTCCTCGGGATCATGGGTGCCACTGCTGGTGATCACCACGCGGGCGCCGCTGGCCAGGTGCGGCCACAGGCGTTGCAGCAAGAGGAAATGGCCGAGGTGGTTGGCGGCAAAGGTCAGTTCATGGCCATCCACCGATCGTTCGGCCACCGTCGGCCGCTGGCCGCCGGCGTTCAGCACCAGCGCGTCGATGCCGGACCCGCCAAGGGCCGCGATCACCGCATCGGCAAAGCTGCCGACGCTGGCCAGGCTGGCAAGATCGAGCGGCAGGCCGGTGGTGCCGGCTGGCGCCGGCCCCCTCACCCCGATCAGGATGCGCGCGCCTGGCTGCGCGGTCAGGTGGCGCAGCGCTTCGGCACCAATGCCTCGGCTGCCGCCGGTCATCACAATATTCATGATCAAGCCTTACGCTGCAAAGTTTACATCGTATAAATTGCGTGCCGCCGCTGGTCAAGCTAGACCCATCTCGTGAAACCCGAATCAGCCTGGCACTATGATGGCGACCTGAAGGCCGCACTGGTCGATGCCGCCCGCGCCATTGTCGAGCGCGACGGCGTGGCCGCCCTGTCCCTGCGCGCCGTCGCCCGCGCCACCGGCGTCTCCGCCATGGCGCCCTACCATCATTTCAAGGACCGAAGCGCCCTCGTCGCCGCCGTCGCTGCCGCCGGCTTCGACCAGCTTTACACCGACAAGATGGCCGCGCTGGCCAGCGCCCCTGGCGATCCCGCCCAACGCATCGTCGCGGGCAGCATGGCCTACGTCCGCTTCGTCACCGAACACCCCGAACTCTACCGGCTGATGAAAAGCCCGGAACTGGCCGACCGCAGCGCCCATCCCGCCCTCGCCGCCGCCGCCGCCCGGCCCACCACCAGCCTCGCCGCCATGCTCGCCGAACTGGCCGCCGCCGGCCGCCTGC
>NZ_WNJP01000188.1 GCF_009733735.1 Sandarakinorhabdus oryzae
CCGGCGCGGTGGCCGGCAGCGCGGGCGTGTCGCCCACAGCCTCGGCCAGCAGTGCGTCCACCACCAGTTCGGCGTCGGCCACGGCAAAACCGAAGCGCCGCGATTGCTCGGCGGCAAAGGCATCGGCGAGTTCTGCCGGCGGGGCCAGCGGCAGGTCCACCCCGCTGTCCGACCCGGCATAGCGGATGCGCGCCTTCACCTGCACGCTCGCCGCGGCCTCGCCCTGGGCCAGCAGCGCGGCACGGGCCTGCTCGGCCAGTTCCGCCGCAGGCGCGGCCAGATCGGTGGCGGGGCCGAGCGGCCAGTTCAGCGTGCGCTGGCGCACCACCCGCACTTCGGCCAGGCCAATGCCGAAGGCGGAGAGCAGCCCAGCCAGCGGGTGGATGAGGATGCGCCGCATCCCCAGCTGGTCGGCGATGGCGCAGGCGTGCTGGCCCCCCGCACCACCAAAGCTGGTCAGCGTATAGGCCGCCGCGTCGTGCCCGCGCGCGATGGAGATGCGGCGGATGGCCTGGGCCATGGTCTCGACTGCGATCGCCCGGGCGCCGGCGGCCACCTGCTCCGGCGGCTGGCCAATGGCGGCGCCCAGTTCGGCAAAGCCGGCCCGCACCGCCTCGGCATCCAGCGGCTGGTCACCGCCAGGCCCGAACAGCGCCGGGAAATGCGCCGGCTGGACGATGCCGAGCATCACATTGGCATCGGTGATCGTCAGTGGCCCGCCACGGCGATAGGCAGCCGGGCCGGGCACGGCACCGGCGCTTTCCGGGCCCACCTTCAGGCGCCCGCCCGTGTGGCTGATGATCGAACCGCCGCCAGCGGCCACCGTGTCGATCTTCAGCATCGGCACGCGCATCGGCACCCCGGCGACGATCACCTCCTCGGCGCGTTCATATTGGCCGTCGAACAGCGAGACATCGGTGGAGGTGCCGCCCATGTCGAAGCCGATCAGTCGCGTCTCCCCCGCGCTGCGCCCGGCGGCCGCCATGCCGACAATGCCGCCGGCCGGGCCAGACAAGATGGCATCGCGGCCGTGGAAATGCCCGGCGCGGGCGAGGCCGCCGTTCGATTGCATGAAGGCGAGATTCACTCCTTCGAGCCCCGCCGCCACCCGGTTCACATAATCCCTGAGCGGCGGCGACAGATAGGCATCGACGACGGCGGTGTTGGCGCGCGGCACCAGCCGGATCACCGCGCCAACATCGTGGCTGGTCGTCACCTGGGTGAAACCGATGGCACGCGCGATCTCGGCCACGCGCGCCTCGTGCGCCGGGTGGGCGTGGCCGTGCAGGCAGGCGACGGCGAGACTGCGATAACCGGCGTCATACTGGGCCTTGAGCGCGGCCTGCGTCGTCGCCTCGTCAAGCGGGCGCAGCACCTCGCCCGCTGCCGTCACCCGCTCGTCAATCTCCACCACCGCGGCATAGAGCGGCGCGGGCTTCCGGATTTCCAAGGCGAAAATGTCGGGCCGGGCCTGGTGGCCAATCAGCAGCGCATCGCGGTGGCCGCGGGTGATGGCAAGCAATGTGGGCTGGCCGGTCCGTTCCAGCAGCGCATTGGTGGCAACGGTGGTGCCCATGCGCACCGCCTGGATCGGCGCGCTGTCGTCCCCGCGCAGGCGTGCGATGCCGGCCAGCGCCGCATCGTCATACTGCTCGGGCGCGTGGCTGAGCAGCTTGGCCGTCGCCAGCCCGCCATCGGGGCGCAACGCCACGATATCGGTGAAGGTGCCCCCGCGATCCACCCAGAATTGCCAGCCGGTCATTGGCTTGTGGTGGCGGGGCGGGGCAGGACGGTCAAGCGGAGAAAAGGCACCGCGCCCGCCGCCTGCCGCCCGGAAGCGCACCCGCCCTTGCCTCCCGAAGCCAAGCCGGATAGGCTGATGAGAACGTTATCAAGCCGGGTGCGCCGGCGGGGATTGGGGGGCAGCATGCGGATCGGCCGACACACTTGGGTGATGGTGGCGGCGCTGGCGCTGCTGGCGGGCTGCAGCGGGGGCGGCGGAGGTGCCATCGCTGCGCCGACGGCGTCGGCACCGGCCCCGACGCCTGCGCCAACTCCAACCCCAACTCCAACCCCGGCGCCCACCCTGCAATTGCTGTTTGCCGATGAATTCAACGCCGGCACGCTCGACCGCAGCAAGTGGAATGTCGAAGGCGCGGCTTTCTGGGTGAACAACGAGGTGCAGGCCTATCTCGACAGCCCGGAGACGATCAGCTTTGCCACGCCGGCGGGCGCCGATGGCGGCGCGCTGGTGCTGAAGCCGGTGTGGCGGCCCGGCTTTGCCACGCCCACCGGCCGGGTGACCGATTTCATCTCGGGGCGCATCAATACCGAAAATCGGGTGGAGGTGACCTATGGCAAGGTGGAAGCCCGCATCCGCATGCCCGACGCCACCGGCGTCTGGCCGGCCTTCTGGCTGCTCGGTTATGGCACCTGGCCCGACAGCGGCGAGATCGACATCATGGAAAATGTCGGCGACAAGGCCTGGACCAACGCCGCCATCCACGGCCCCGGCTATTCAGGTGACACGCCGCTCTACAAGCGCTTTGACTTCCCGGCCGGGGAGGATGTGACCGGCTGGCATGTCTATGCCGTCGAGCGCACGGCCGACGCGATCATCTTCACCGTCGATGGCCGCGAATATTATCGCGTCACCCGCGCCACGGTCGAACGCTATGGCCCATGGCGGTTTGACCGCAAACAATATGTGATCCTGAATTTTGCCATCGGCGGGATCTATCCCAACAAGGTCAACGGGGTGACCGCACCCTATTACGGCCTGCCGCAAGCCACGGTGGACAAGATCAAGGCCGGCACGGTGGCGATGGAGGTGGACTGGGTGAAGGTCTGGGAGCTGAAGTAGGAGGCCTCCGGCGGGCAGGGACTTAGTCCCTGCACCCGTTCGATCTGATGTGACCAAAATTCTCATCGTCACCCCGGCGGAAGCCGGGGCCCATCACCCATACGCCCCGACAGGCGCGCGTTTGGAGGTTATGGACGATGGGCCCCGGCTTTCGCCGGGGTGACGGGTTGGATGGGCGCGCATTTTGCAAATATGGGCCGGCCAATAATGAACGGGTGGAGGGACTGAGTCCGTGCCCGCCGGAGGCCTCCTTTTCACTTCTTTGGTGCGGCCAGCGCCTTCAAATCCGCCAGCAGGTCGAGCGCCTCGCGCGGCGTGATGTTGTCGGGATCGATCTGGCTGAGTTTCTCGCGCAGGTCGTCCTGGGTGGCGGCCTGGGGCGCGGCGAAGAGGGGCAGGGAGTCCACTCCGGCGGCGATGCCACCCGTCTGTTCGCGGCGGGTTTCGAGGCGGGCGAGGATGGCGCGGGCGCGGGTGAGGACGGGGCTGGGGATGCCGGCGAGGCGGGCGACGGCGAGGCCGTAGCTCTTGTCGGCAGCACCTGGGGCGACCTGGTGCAGGAAGACGAGATCGCCTTTCCATTCGCGCACCTTCACCGTGACGCTGGCCAGGCCGGCGAGCTTGGCGGTCAAGGGCACGAGTTCGTGATAGTGGGTGGCGAACAGGCAGCGGCACTGGAGATCGTCGTGCACAGCTTCGAGCACGGCCCAGGCGATGGCGAGGCCGTCGTAGGTGGAGGTGCCGCGGCCGACTTCATCGAGTATGACAAGGCTGCGGTTGGTTGCGCCGGTCAGGATCGCCGCCGTCTCGACCATTTCGACCATGAAGGTGGAGCGGCCCTCCGCCAGATCATCGGCGGCACCAACCCGGCTGTAGAGCCGGTCCACCACGCCGATGTGGGCTGCGGCCGCGGGCACGTAGCTGCCGGCCTGGGCGAGGACAGCGATCAGCGCGTTCTGGCGCAGGAAGGTGGATTTGCCCGCCATGTTGGGGCCGGTGACGAGCCAGACACGCCTGTCGGCCGACAGGTCGCAATCATTCGGCGTGAAGCGGGTGCCGGATTTGCGCACGGCGAGTTCGACGACCGGGTGACGGCCGGAGTCGATGTGGAAGGCGGTGCTGGCGTCCACGGTGGGTCGGCACCAGTTTTCGCTGGCGGCGAGTTCGGCCAGTGCGGCAGCGACGTCAAGCCTGGCCAGTGCGGCGGCGGTGGCGGCGATGCTGGCGGTGTGGGCCAGCGCCGTTTCGCGCAATTCTTCGAGATGCGCGGCTTCAGCGGCCAGCGCGTGATCGGCGGCTTGGGCGATCTTCGTACCGAGTTCGCCGAGTTCGGGGCTGGAGAAGCGGACGGCGCCGGCCATGGTCTGCCGGTGGATGAAGCCGCTGTCGGCGCGCAGCAGCGGGTCGGCGCGCTGGGCGGGGACTTCGATGTGATAGCCCAGCACATTGTTGTGGCGGATTTTCAGCGCGGTGATGCCGGTTTCGGCCTTCAGGCGGGTTTCGAGGCCGACGACTGCGCTGCGACCATCGCGGGCGGTGTCGCGCAAGGCATCGAGTGCCGCGTCAAAGCCAGGGCGGATGGCGCCGGGCAGTTCGAGGGGCGGTTCGTCGACGAGGGTCTGCGCGAGCTGGTCGATGAGCGCGCCGAGGCCGGTGGCGATGTTGCCGAGGGTTTCGCCGAGAAGCTCAGGCGGTTCGGGGCGGCCAGCCAGTGCCATTTTCAGCGCGGTGGCGCGGGCGAGGCCGGCGTGGAGCTGGCCAAGGTCGCGCGGGCTCCAGCGGCCGATGCTGAGCCGGGCCAGGGCGCGGGCGATGTCGGGCAGGCCGGCCAGCGTGTCGCGGGTGCCGACGCGGGTGAGCGGATCGGCGATGAACCAGCTGACCAAATCGAGCCGGGCGGTGATGGCTGCGGGATCGGTGAGCGGCGCGGCGATGTCCTGGCCGAGCAGCCGCGCGCCGGCGGCGGTGACGGTGCGATCGATGGCGGCTTCGAGGCTGTGGCGCGCGCCGGCG
>NZ_WNJP01000189.1 GCF_009733735.1 Sandarakinorhabdus oryzae
AGCCCAGCCACCACGTGGCTGGCGGCCGCCGCGCTGTGCCTGCCGCTGCTCGCTGTCGCCGCTCCGGCCGACGCCGCCAAGCTGCCGGCCCGCACCCAGAAACAGCGGCTGGTGGTCGATACCCCGCTGACCCCGTTCCAGCCGCAAGTCGGTGAATTCGGCCGCTTTGCCTTCACGGCGCCGGGCGCACCAGCCATGCCGCAGTCGCTGGGCACCGGCTTCCGCTTCACCCCGTCGGGCCAGGCCGACAACCGCCGCGCCCTGTCGCTGGGCGTCGCTGCCCGCCTCACCACCCCCGTGGTCGATCGCTCGCGCGCCGCCGCCCCGGTCGATCGCTTCGTGGTCCCGGCTGGTTACAATGTGAACCTGTCGCTGGGCTGGCAGGGCTTTGCCCTCGATACCGGCTATGCCCACGCCGAACCCACGCTGGCCGCGCCGCTGATCGGCCGCATGACCGATCAGCTCAACCTTGGCCTGTCCTATGGTGGGCGCAACTGGCGCACCAGCCTGCAGGGCACCGCCGAACAGAGCCAGCCGCTGGCCTTCATCCCGCTCACGCGCCGCTATTCGCTGGAACTGGGCGGCGCCTATCGCGTCGCGCCGCGCTTCTCGGTCACCGGTGGCCTGCGCTATCGCATCGCGCCCGAACCGCCGTCGCTGGTGCTGCCCAACCGCGACGATCAGGCGGTCTATTTCGGCACCAGCATCGCCTTCTGATCTTGTGACTGACGCTTCCGACCGGCTCGCCAGCGTGCGGGCAGGCCTTGACCGGGCCTGCCGCGACGCCGGCCGCGCCGAAACGCCGCTGCTCGTCGCCATCTCCAAGACCTTCGATGCCGATGCCATCCGGCCGCTGATCGCCGCCGGCCAGCGCCATTTCGGCGAAAACCGCGTGCAGGAAGCGCAAGGCAAGTGGCCGGAACTGCTGGCCGAAACGCCGGAGATTACCCTCCACCTCGTCGGCCAGCTGCAATCCAACAAGGCCGCCGACGCTGTCGCGCTGTTTGATGTGATCCACAGCGTCGATCGCCCGTCGCTGGTGGCGGCGCTCGCCAAGGCCCAAGCGGCTGTCGGCAAGCGCCCGGTCTGCTACCTCCAAGTCAACATCGGCGACGAAGCCCAGAAAGGCGGCTGCGCCCTTGCCGATCTGCCCGCCCTGCTCGACCAGGCCCGCACCGCCGGCCTCAATATTGTCGGCCTGATGTGCGTGCCCCCCGCTGATGTGGAACCGGCGCCCTACTTCGCCCTGCTCGCCGAACACGCAAAACGGCTGGGGCTGGCGGGGCTCTCCATGGGCATGTCGAGCGATTACGAGACGGCGGCGCTGCTCGGTTCCACCGTCGTCCGTGTCGGCAGCGCGCTGTTTGGCAGCAGGGCCTGATGCCGCTTCGGCGGCTTGCCCGGCCCGGCCCGGCCCCTTAAGCGATGGCGATGACGAGCAGGGGGGAGAAACTGTCGATCGTCGGCGACCGCGCCCCGATCTTCTGGGCGGGTTGCGCCGCGATCAGTGCGGGCGTGCTGTTGCATCTGCCGATGCTGGCCATGGCCCACAGCATGGGCAATCACCTCGCCGGCATGCCGATGGACAGCGGCATGTGGCTGGGCATGGGCCTGATCCTGATCGGCGTGCCGCTCGCCTGTTTCGGGGCGCTGCCACGGCATCGCACCGCCCATGGCGATCATGCTGGCACCAATTTCGAAGCACCGGATTCAACCCCGCTCAACCGCTGGCATGCCGCAACTCTGCTGGTGCTCACCCTCGGCCTGATCATCGACGTGATGAAGCCGGCCACGCTCGGCTTCGTGTTGCCCGGCATGGCGGCCGAATATGGGATGCCGAAATCGCAGGTGGCATTGCTGCCGCTGGTGGCGTTGACCGGCACCACCGTGGGCTCATTCCTGTGGGGCTGGCTCGCCGATGTCTATGGCCGCCGGGTCTCGATCCTGTTGTCCACCATCCTCTTCGTTTCCACCGCGATCTGCGGCGCGATGCCGGCCTTCACCTGGAACCTGGTGATGTGCTTCCTGATGGGCACATCGGCCGGGGGCATGCTGCCGGTCATCTACACGCTGCTCGCCGAAGTGATGCCGCCGCGCCACCGCAGCTGGGTGCTGGTGCTGGTCGGCGGCACCGGTCTGGTGGGCGGCTATCTCGCCGCCAGTGGCGCCGCCCTGGTGCTGGAGCCGGTCTATGGCTGGCGCGTGCTGTGGCTGCAGGGCTTTCCCAGCGGGATCCTGTTGCTCGCCCTGGCGCGCTTCATCCCCGAAACCCCGCGCTTCCTGGCCGAAAGCGGCCGGCTGGCGGAACTGGCGCAGATGCAGCGCCGGTTCGGGCTGGCGCCCAAGCCGCGACCGGCCCAGCCGCCGGCCGATACGCCCTCCAGCGCCACCCATCACCGCATTACCGCGGCGCTGGTGATGACCGCGCTGTGCTGGAGCTTCGTCAATTTCGGCCTGCTGCTGTGGCTGCCCTCCGATCTGCAGGCGCGCGGGTACAGCGCGGCGGTGGCCAGCGGCATCCTCGCCAAATCCTCGCTGTTCGCCTTTCCCACCGTGCTGTTCGCCGCCTGGTTCTATGCCCAGCGCAGCAGCAAATGGACACTGGTCGGCACCGTCGGCCTCACGCTGATCGGCCTGATCGGGGCGCTGCTGCCCGCCGATCTGCTCAGCCAGCAGCCGGTGCTGATCACGGTGATCGCGCTGTTGATCGTGGGCACCAATGGCACCATCGCGGTGCTGCTGCCCTACACGGCGGAAAACTTCCCGCTCGGCACGCGCGGCCGGGCCACGGGATTGGTGGCCGGCAGCAGCAAGTTCGGCGGCGTCGCCGTGCAAATCGCCGCGCTGGCTGGCTTTGCGCCCACCCTGGTTGGGGCGGCGGTTGCCCTGCTGATTCCCACCGCCGCCTCCGCCGCCATGATCGCCTGGTTCGGCCGCGAAACCCGCGGCCGCAGCCTGCGCGAGCTCGAGGCCGAATAGGGTCGTGTTCGGCAGCAGATAAAGCGGCCTCCGGCGGGCAGGGACTCAGTCCCTGCACCCGTTTGTTTTAAGCTGTGTTCGCTGGACAGGTGTCCGCTTGCGCCCCTACTTGCGGAAATTCGCGGGTGACGCCAAATTGCGTGGATGCGCAACGAACGCTTTGCAGCTTGGTTCGAAAAAGAGTCCCGCTGGACTTTTTGGTCGATTGTCGCCGTTCTCACCGTTATGTGGCTGGCAACGCTCTTGGACTTCGCGTTTGGACTAGAGTGGGGCTGGGATAGAAGAGGCTTGTTTTTGGCGCCGCTGATTCTGCTAATCGCAGCGATCATTCGCTACTGGCACGTGGCGTTCGCCAAGCTCATTGAGCGCCTGTCGAAGGACAGCTAACCACCCCAAAGCTGCCATCAAGCGTCGCCCGAAAACAACCGGGTGCAGGGACTGAGTCCCTGCCCGCCGGAGGCCCCTCTTCCTTCTAAATCAAGCCGCCAACGGTTGTATCCGCAGCCGCTTCACCATGCGCGGATCGCCGTCGATCACTTCGAAGCGCCAGCCGGCCGGGTGGTCGACGCTTTCGCCCGGCGCCGGCACGCGGCCGGCGAGCATGAAGACGAGGCCGCCGAGCGTATCAACATCCACGCCCACCTCGTCGTCGGCCAGGTTGACGCCCAGTGTCTGTTCGAGATCGTCGATGGCGAGGCGGGCGTCGGCTTCCCACAGGCGTTCGCCGACTTCCTGGATCAGCGCGGCCTCGATCTCGTCATGCTCGTCCTCGATGTCACCGACGATTTCCTCGACCAGGTCCTCGATGGTGACGAGGCCATCGACGCCGCCATATTCATCGATGATGATGGCCATGTGGGTGCGGCCGGCGCGCAGCCGGGCGAGCAGATCGACGATGCGCATCGATCCCGGCACGAACAGCACTTCGCGCAGCAGCGGCTCGATGGGCAGATCGTGCAAGGGGGCGGAACTGACCGCGTCGTTGAAGGTGTCGGCGATGCGGCTGTAGACATCCTTGATGTGGACCATGCCGATGATGTTGTCGCGGTCGCCGCGCCACACCGGCATGCGGCTGTGGCCGGCATCGCGGAACAGCGCGACCAGCGCCGGGAAGCCGGCGGTGGCATCGAACATCACCATGTCGGCGCGCGGCACGGCGATATCGCCGGCGCAGGCATCGCCCAGGTGCAGCATGTTGCGCACCATGGCGCGCTCCACCGGGCCGAGATCGTCGCCCTGCTGGCCGGAAGGCGACGCGTCTTCGGCTTCGTCGATCGCCTCTTCCAGGCTTTCGCGCAAGCTGTGTTCGGGGGAGCGGGTGAGCAACTGGCGCAGCTGCCGCCACCAGCGGCTGCCGCGCAATCGAGAATGGCTTTCGCCGCTACTGTCGCCCTCAGGCATGGTCAATCCTGGTCCTCATACGGATCGGGCAGGTGCAACCGAGCACAGGCGGCGCGTTCCAGCGCCTCCATCTGCTCGGCCTCCCATTCGCCCGTTTCGTGGTCATAGCCTAGCAGGTGCAGCGTGCCGTGGACAACCAGATGGCCAACATAGTCCGGCACGCTCCAGGCCTTGGCGGCGGCTTCGCGCTGCACGGTTTCGGCGGCGAGCACGAGGTCACCCAGCAGCACCTCGCCATCATCACTGTTGGCGAGGCTCACCAGCATGTCGGGCGCCAGCATCGGGAAGGAGAGGATGTTGGTCGCCTTGTCCTTGCCGCGATATTGCCGGTTGAGGCCGTGCACCTCGGCATCGTCGCTCAGCCGCACGGCGATTTCCACCGCCATCGGCGCCTCGGCCAGTTCGGCGTAGGGCGTTTCGGCCAGCGCGGCGGCCACCGCGGCGCTTGCCAGCGCCGGCCAGTCCGCCGCCGGCCAGGGGCCC
>NZ_WNJP01000019.1 GCF_009733735.1 Sandarakinorhabdus oryzae
TCGCCATCGGCGCTGCGTGGTCAGCTGGACGCGCTGAAGCCGCTGCCGGCATTGCCGGCGACCCTCAGCGTCGGCGACCCGGCCAGCCTGCTGCGCCGCCGCCCCGACATCCGCATTGCCGAGCGCGGGCTGGCCGCGGCGACCGCGCGGATCGGCATTGCGACGGCCGATCTGTTCCCGCGCGTCTCGCTCACCGGCAACGCCGGCCTGCAATCCAATCTGGCCGGCGAACTCTTCTCGGCCGGCGCCTTCGCCTTCGCGATCGGGCCGCAGCTGGTGTGGAACTTCCTCGACTGGCCGCGCATCCGCGCCCGTATCCGCCAGGCCGATGCCGCTGCCGATGCGGCCGCTGCCCAGTATGAATCGACCGTGCTCAGGGCGCTGGAGGAAAGCGAGAACAGCCTCGTGCGCCTGGCCCGCGAGCGGCAGCGGCTGGCCGAACTGGTCAACGCCCGCGATGCCGCCGTGAAGGCCGCTGCACTGGCCCGGCTGCGCTATCGCAACGGGGTCGATTCCTCGCTGTCGGTGCTCGATGCCGAGCGGGTGGCGCTGAACAGCCAGGATCAGCTGGTCGCGTCCCAGGTCAACGCCGGCCAATATCTGGTGGCGGTCTACAAGGCGCTGGGCGTCGGGTGGCAGGCCGCCCCGTCCGCACCGGCACCGGCCAACCCATGATTGCGCCATCGGCCCGGGAACTGGCCCCGGTGCTGGCAGCCGGTGGCCCGATTCTTGATGGCCAACCGGTGGACATCGGCATCGATCCGGCGGCGCGCTATCCCGATGTGTGCAGCCATCGTCTCAAGCTGGGCCTGCTGCTGCCCGCCACAAACTGCAGCATGGAACATGAACTATGGTCGCTGATCGTGCGCAATCAGCAGACCGGGTTGGCGGGCATCGGCATCCACACCACCAACGTGGTCACGCCGTCGCCGCGCTTCGGCAATGCCGAAGAGCTGGCCGCCTATCGTGACCAGTTTCTGGCGGGGCTTGCCGAAGCGGTGCCGGTGGCCGCCCTGGCAGCGCCCGATCACGTCATCCTGGGCATGAGCATCGAGCATATCGTGGCGGGCCTTGCCGACGTGCGGGCACCTGCCGATGCCGTTGCGGCAGCCGGCCAGCGCGGCGTGTCCGCGTGGGACGTGGCGGCCGACCAGGCGCTCAAGCGGCTGAACGCGCGCCGCATCGCCTTGCTCACACCGTTTGACGCCACGGGCAACGCCAACGCCACCCGGATGTTCCGTGAACTGGGTTATGAAGTGGTGGCCAGCTTCGGCTTTGCCTGTGCGCTGGCCCGTCACATCGCCCATATCCCGGACTGGGCCAAGGAAAAGGCCATCATGCAGCATCTGGCGCCGCCCGGTGCGCCGGTGGACGCCATCGTGCAATGCGGCACCAACATGAGCATGATCCAGGTGGCAGAACGGTTGGAGCCGGTGATCGGGCGCCCGATCCTGGGCATCAATGCCGGCCTGCTCTGGCACGCCTTGCGCCATAACGGCATCACGGCGCCGATCAGCGGCGGCGGCATGTTGTTGCAACACGCCTAGGATGCGCGCCGCCAGCCCTTGGCTGGCAAATCCCCATTGACGGCCGCGCCGCAGGCCAACACACCGGTGACGGCGGTGGCCGACAGGGGGATGGGTCATGAAGCAGGTGGAGGCAACACGGCGCGAAGTGATTCTGGGTGGTGCGGCAGCGGCGATGGTCGCGGCACCAGGCCGTGCAGCAACGCCGGTCGATCCGCTGCTGGCCCTGCCGGGACGCCGTATCGCCAGCCTGATCGCCAGCCGCAAGACCAGCAGCGAAGAGGTCATGCGCGCCGTGCTGGCCCGCATCGCGGCGGTCAATCCCGCCCACAATGCCATCGTGGCCCTGCAGGATGGCGATCGGCTGCTGGCGCAGGCGCGGGCGATGGATGCGCGGCTGGCGGCGGGCGCGGCGCCGGGGCCGCTGTTCGGGCTGCCCTGGGCAGTGAAGGACCTTGTCGACGTGATCGGCATAAAGTCCACCGACGGATCACTCGTCTATCGCGACCATGTCCCGACCAGCGAAGGCATCATGGTGCAACGGCTGCGCCAGGCGGGCGCCATCTTCATCGGCAAGACCAACGCCCCCGAATTCGGCTTTGGTTCCCACACCATCAACCGGGTCTATGGCCCCACACGCAACAGTTTTGACCCCAGCAAGTCCGCTGGCGGCAGCAGTGGCGGTGCCGGGGTGGGCCTGGCGCTGCGCATGTTGCCGCTGGCCGATGGCTCGGATTTCGGCGGCAGTCTGCGCAACCCGGCGGTGTGGAACAATGTCTTCGGCTTTCGCACCGGCATCGGGGTGATCCCGCCGGAAGGCAATGACCTGTGGACCGCGCGGATGAGCGTTGCCGGCCCGATGGCGCGGCATGTCGCCGATCTGGGGCTGATCCTGTCGGTGATGGCCGGCAGGCATCCCGCTTCGCCGCAATCGCTCGATGTCGATGCGCGCGCCTTCGCCGGGCCGCTCGACGCCGACATGAAAGGCGTGCGCATCGGCTGGCTCGGCGATTGGGGCGGGCGGGTGCCGCATGATCCGGAGGTGCTGCGCATCTGCGAATCCGCGCTGCCGGCATTCCGCGCCATCGGCTGCAGCGTCGAGGCGGCTGAGGTCGATCACGAGATCGAGCCAGTCTGGCAGGCGCTGATGCTGCTGCGCAGCTGGATGTCGGGCACCGGGCTGCAGCGCCTGGCCGATGATCCGGCCACGCGCGATCTGATCGGCCCGCAGACGCACTGGGAGATCGCCAACAGCCGAGGCATCACCGGGGCGCAGGTGCTCAACGCGTCGGTGGTGCGCAGCAGCTGGACGCGGGCGGTGGACAAATTGTTCGAGCGCCATGATTTTCTGCTGGCCCCGGCGGTGCAGCTGCTGCCATTCCCGATCGAGCAGCTCTGGCCCACCGAGGTCGCCGGCAAGACCATGCGCACCTATCACGAATGGATGCTGGGCACGTTCCTGGTGACGATGACCGGGCTGCCGGCGCTGGCTGCACCGGCCGGCTTCAGCCGCAGCGGCCTGCCGGCCGGCCTGCAGATCATCGGCCGGCGCGGCGCGGAGCTGGCCTGCCTGAAGCTCGCCCATGCCTATGAGCAGGCGGCGAAATCCGTCATTGCCCGGCAACCGTTGGCCTGAGGGGAACGCGCATGCCGATCCTGGGCGTGGCCCTGCTCGCCGCCTGCACGCTGGTCGGGCTGTTTGCCGGCGATTTGCTGGGCGCCGCCCTGGGGCTGGAGGCCAACGTGGGCGGCGTCGGCATCGCCATGCTGCTGCTGATCCTGCTCAGCAACTTGCCGGGGCGGCGGCTGGGGCCTGACAGCGCGGCCGGCGTCTCCTTCTGGAGCCTGATGTATATCCCGATCATCGTCGCCATGGCCGCGAAACAGAATGTGCTGGCCGCGGTGTCGGGCGGGGTGATGGCGGCGGTGGCTGGCACGCTGGCGGTGCTGGCCGCCTTCGCGCTGGTGCCGGTGCTCAGCCGCTGGAGCCGTCGCCCGTGATGGAACGGCTGGAGAAATTTGCCGGCGACAACGGCTTGCTGGTCGCGTTCGTCTTCGTTGGCCTGGTGATGGCGCTGGCCTTTTTCCTGTCGCGCCATGTCGGGCGCGGGCGGGTGCATGGATCGGCTATCGCGATTGCGCTGGCGCTGGTGCTGGCCGGGGTGGCCGGGGCCGATACCGGCGGCAAGAATGGCGTGGCTGATTATCCGCTGCTGGCCGGCATCGGCGTGTTGGGCGGCAACATGTTCCGCGATTTCGCCATCGTTGCCACCGCCTTCGGGGTGCGACTGAGCGATCTGCGTGCAGCCGGGCTGGTGGGCGCGCTCTCCATCCCGATCGGCGTTGCGCTGTCCTTCCTGGTCGGCGCGTTGGTGGCGCTGGGCTTCGGCCTCACCGATCCGGCCGAGATCACCACCATCGGTGCCGGTGCCGCCACCTATATCGTCGGCCCGGTCACGGGCGCTTCGCTGGGCGTGTCCTCGCGGATCATCTCGCTCAGCATCGCGGCGGGCCTGGTGAAAGCGGTGCTGGTGATGGTGGCGACGCCGCTGGTGGCGCGGCGCATTGGGCTGGATAACCCGGTCAGCGCCATGGTCTATGGCGGGCTGATGGGCACGACCAGCGGCGTCACCGGCGGGCTGGCCGCCACCGATCCGAAACTCGTGCCCTATGGCGCGATGACCTCCACCTTCTACACCGGCCTGGGCTGCCTGCTCTGCCCGTCGGTCTTCTACCTGGTGGTGAAGGCGCTGGTCTGACTCATGCCGTGACGTCGAAGGCATAGATGGTGCTGGACCGGCGCATGTCGCCGGGGCGCAGCAGGGTGGAGGGGAAGCCCGGCTGGTTGGGGCTGTCGGGGAAATGCTGGGTTTCCAGGGCCAGACCGTCGCCCTGGCGCAACAATCGCCCGTCGCCGGCCGCGATGCCGCCATCGAGGAAATTGGCGCTGTAGACCTGGATGCCGGGTTCGGTGGTGCTGATCGTCAGCCGGCGGCCGGAAGCGGGGTCGCTCAGCATCGCGGCCGGGCGCAGTTGGCCGGCCGGGCCATCGATGACTAGGTTGTGATCGAGGCCTCGCGCCAGCCGGATCTGCGGATGATCGCAGCGCAGAGCCGGGCCCAGCGCGCGCGGCGAGCGGAAATCGAGCGGGGTGCCGGCGACGGGCGCGGTGGCGCCAGTCGGGATCATCTGTGCATCCAGCGGTGTGTAGTGGCTGGCTGACAGCTGCAGCATATGGCCATCGATGCTGGCGCTGCCGGCGCCGGCCAGGTTGAAATAGGGGTGGCTGCAGACATTGATGTGGGTGGGCTGGCTGGTCGTCGCCTGCCAGTCGAGGCGCAGCCGATTTGCGGTGTCCAGGGTCCAGGTCGCGGTCATGTCCACGGCACCGGGAAAGCCATTGTCGCCATCCGGGCTGTGGAGGTGGAGGGTGGCGCCGGCGGCATCGTCGGTCTCGAACGGCTTCGCTGCCCACAATTTCGTGCCCCAGCCGCTGCCGGCGCCGCCGTGGATGGTGATGCCGGTTTCAGGATTGGCGGCGAGCGTATGGAAGCGTCCGTCGATGGTAAAACCGCCGCCGGAAATACGCCCGGCATAGCGGCCGACCAACGCGTTGAACGAGCCGCCGCGATCCCAGGCGGCAAAATCGGCGCGGGTGAGCAGCACGTTGGCGTGCTGGCCGGCGCGATCGGGCACGCTGATCTCGGCCAGCGCGCCGCCGCGGGTGAGGATCACCACCCGCATCCGGTCGTTGTCGAGCGTGATCGCATCGACCTGTTCGCCGCGGGCGTTGGTGCCGAAGGGCGCGCTGCGCGCAGAGACCGTCATGCCCATATCCGTTCGATGAACCAGAAACTGGCGATGCTGCCGATGGCATAGGCGCTGGCCACCACGGCCGGGCGCAGCACCAAGGGCGCCAGGCGGCGCAGGCCGGCAATCACTGCCAGCGCCGCCGCGATGATCAGCATCTGACCGGCCTCAACGCCGAGGTTGAAGGTGAGCAGCGCCATCGGCAGATCGGTTTCCGGCAGGCCGATCTCGCGCAGGGCGCCGGCAAAGCCGAAACCATGCAGCAGGCCGAACAGGAAGGCGACCAGCCAGGGTAGCCGTTCGGACAAGCGCGGCCGGTCCGGCATCGCCTTCACGATCTCGACGGCGAGGAAGATGATGGACAGCGCAATCATCGCCTCGACCGGGGCCTGCGGCAGTCCGAACAGGCCCAGCGTGGTGCCAGCCAGCGTGATCGAATGGGCCGTGGTGAAGGCGGTGGCGGCCTTCACCACGGCCCAGCCGCGCTGCAGCAGCAACACCAGTGCGACAACGAACAGCAGATGGTCATAGCCGGCGAGAATATGGTCGACGCCGATGACAAAGTACGTCCGCGCTACCTGCGTGGTGTCGGGCACGCGGTTCACCGTCACCAGCGTGTGGCCGGGCAGCAGGCGTTCCGTTTGCACCGGACGGCCCAGCGGCGCGATGCGCAGCAGCGTGTCGGTATCGCCCGGCGCGACGCCGGTTAGGCCCAGCGTGGCGCCGGCCAGCGTTTTGGCGCAACGCATCGTGCCGGTCGCCACCAGCGCCCCGGCGGACAATCGCGGGGTCGCCATCGTGACACGACAGAAATCCGGCAATTGCGGCGAGGCCCGCGTGGCCAGCCCGCCCAGGATCGGGGCTTTCCACACCAGCTTCCAGTCGCCGGCGCTTTGCTGGGTCAGTTCCAGGTAACCGGGGCGCAGTTCATCGGCGCTGGCCGGCAACGCCAGCAACAGGAACAGCAACAGGCCGAACAGCCGCCTCATTTCGGTCGCGCGATCACGACGTCATAGCCGGCGAGCAGCGACTTCAGCTGCGCCTCCTCGGCCTTGCGCACGGCGGCGCTGCGCCAGTCATTCTCCAGCCGCTGGCGCACGTCGGCCAGCCGGGGCGGCGGCAGCGTGTGGCGCTGTTCCAGTCTCACCAGGTGCAGGCCAAAGCCCGACGGCAGGGCCACCCACTGGCCAATCGGCGCTGTGGCCAGCGCAGCGGCAAAATCATCGCCGAATTCCTGCGCCAGATCGAAGGCGGCGGCATCGACCAGCCGGCCGGGCAGCGGGAAGGGCTCGGTTGGCAGCGTGGCTTGCGTGCCGGCCTGCAGCGCTGCGGCGGCGCGGGCGCGCAAGGCCGGCGTGTCCTCACCCAGATAACGCTGAGTGAGCGTGTAGCGCGGCGGCAGGGCATAGCGCGCCGGGTCCTTGTCGAGCAGGGCCTGCAATTCGGCATCGCTGGGCTGCGCGGCCTCGGCCTCGGCGCCGGCAATCGCCAGCATCTTGTTCCTGAGCCGCTTCTTCACGACATCATCGTCGCGGTCGAGGCCGAGGCGCAGGGCCTCACGATAATAGACCTCGTTGCGGACATGATCGCGGATCAGCTCGTCCAGCTCGGCGGGAGTCGGTGGGCGGCGAAAGGCCTGGACATGATGGTTGACGAGGCCAGCCACCACCATCTCATCGACGACGATGCGGCGTTCGCCGGGCGCGGGCGGGCGGCCGGCCAGGCCTGCGAACACCAGGGCGCCCACCACCAGGAAATGCAGCAGCGGCTCGCGCAGCAGGGCGCGTGCGCCGGCGCGCCAGTCAGTCATGCCTTGTCCCTCAGTCTTTGGCTTCAGCCTTTGGCGGGCGTATACCAGATCGGCGAGCTATAGGCGCGCTCCTGGCTCTTCACCCGCACTTCCGGCGGCAGCTTCAGCTTGTATTTCACGGCATCATAGGCCGGCCAGCTCGGCGTGGGGATTTCGAGCACGCGCACATAATAGAAGGCGCGCAAAGCGGGATCGAAATCGGGATCGCTCCACAGCGTCGTCAGGTTGGCCGCACCGATGCTGTTCTTGTAGGTGGCAGTGGCCACATCGACCGTGTCGCCGACCGGCGGCAGCTTGCCGGCCACCGGCTTGCGGCTGTCGGGCGTGCTCCAGGCCACGTCATAGACTTTTTCCTGGGTCTTGCCGGCCTTGTCGACCCAGCCCTTCACCACCTGCACGCGGTCGAGATTGGCGCCCAGCGGGTCTTTCAGGGCGGCGATCATGAAGCGCGGCGCGCCCTTCGCGCCCGGCTTCATCTCCCCACCCATCGGAACCCCGCGCGTATAGCCGGCGCGCACCCAATCGCCCTTCAGATCGTCGGGCGTGAAATCCCAGCCGCCGAACACGCGCAGCGTCATGCGCGGGCCGGTGCTGGCATAGACTTCGCGCCGTTCCATGGCATCGAAGATGGCCGCGCGCGTGTTCGCCTTGGCCCACACCGCGGCATAGCCGCTGGCCAGATAATGCCAGCCGAAACGGCCCTTGCGCGTGCCCAGATTCTGCGGCTGCAGGGCGCGCTTGGGGTTGGGCTCGTTACCGCTGTGCTTGCCGAAGAACTGGTCTTCATCGGCGGTGGACAGCGCGGTGTGGCTGTCGGTCGAGCCGATCAGGCCGAACTTGTAGGGGTTCACCCCCATCTGCGCTTCCAGCGCCAGGCCCCGCTTCAGCGCCTCGCGCACATATTCGCCGGCAAACATCGAGGAGACCTTGGGCTGGTTGCCGAGCAGATTGTTCAGCTCCCAGCCGGCGACGCCATAGCCGGCGAATTCATCGTTGGGCGACAGGAAGGGATGGGCCTCGCTGTCGCCCTTGATCTGGGTGATTTCCACCACCGGCTCCAGCCGGGCGCGGCGCTTGGCGTAGGCTGCGGTCATCGGGCCGCCGCCGGGCATGGTGAGCTCGAACATCAGCCCGTTCGACAGGTTGGAATTGTGCGGGATCGCCAGCACGCGCCCGCCGGTCGATTTTTCATAGGCTTCCATGTAGTTCCAGATCTCGTCCGGCGTCGTCTTGTAGGTGGGATCGATCGGCACCACCGTGCGCACCTTGTCGGGCCCATCGCGGAAAATGATGTTGCGGTGCAGGTTATTGCCGCCCTGCATCAGCGTATATTCAAAGCCGAAGAAGGCCGTGAATTTGCCCGGTTCGTTATACTCCTCCACCGCGTCGATGTTGGCGTTCCACACATCATGGGTGCGCTCCTTGGCGCCTTCGGGGTTCATCATCGCCGGCGGAATGGCATTGCGGCCGCGCGCATCCAGCATCTCGGCCATGGCGCGCTGCGATTGCGCCGGGCCCTCGTTCATCATGTCGTGCCAGCGCCGCATGGTGGGATCGCGGATCAGCGGGCCCGGTGCATCGGCCAGCGCCTTGGTGCCACCCAGCATTTCGGCGTGATCGGTCACCACCAGGAAATCCAGTGGACGCGACAGCTTGGCCTTCAGGCCAGTGGTGGAGGTGACCTCCTCACCGCGGGCAAAGCGCAGCGCATCTTCCGGCCCCAGCCGCACGCCAAAGCCAAAGGCATCGACAGAGTTGGCGGTGTGGAGGTGGGTATCCCCCCACAGCGGGCGCGGCGGAAATTCGCTCTCCTTCACCACCGCGTCCGATTTTGACGATTTGGGCTTCAGCACGTCGCAACCGGTGAGCGTTGCGCCCGTGCCCAGCAACAAGGCCGCCACCATGATCGTGCGCCGCATGCGTCTTCCCCCTGTGCTCGCCGGTTTTCCGGATTTGCGCACAGGATGCCACGCCCATCCGGGCGGTCAATGCATGTGGCATGCGGCCTGTCGTTTCCTGCAGTGTGTCGGCCGCGCGGACGGCGAGCGTCAGCCCGGGTTGTCCTTCACATGCTTCTCGATGTCGTCGAAGAAGCGTTCCAGGTTGTGCAGCACCATCATCTTGAACTCATAGTTCACGTCCGGGCTGGCGCTCTCGATGATCGGGCTTTCATCGACCTTCTCGGCATAGGCCTTGGCGATGGTCTGCACATAATCGGGATCGAGCTTGATCTCGCCCATCTTGTCGAGGATGCGCAGCTGCACGATCATGATCTGGCGCACCAGCATTTCCAGCGCCGTGATCCGCGACACGGTGGCGACCGCATCCAGTTCGACTGATTCCTCATCGCTCATGGCGGTCAGCATGACGTGAAAAGCGCCGCGCGCAAAGCCTGTTGCGCCCAACAGTTGCGGCGTTCTGCGGCTTGGGGCAGGGCGGCTTCATGGCCCGCATCCTCAACGCCCGCATCGAACGCTTCCCCGTCCGCGGCAGCTTCACCATTTCGCGCGGCGCCAAGACTCATGTCGACGTGGTGGTGGCCGAGGTCAGCGACGGCGCGCACAGTGGTCGCGGCGAAGGCACCGCCATCTATTACAAGGGCGATTCGGCCGAATTGGCGCTGGCGGCGCTGCAAGGCGTGGCCGATGCCGTGGCCGCCGGGGCGACACGGGCCGATCTGTTCGGCCTGCTGCCGGCCGGCGCCGCCCGTAATGCGCTCGATTGCGCGCTGTGGGATCTGGAAGCCAAACAGTCCGGCACCCGCGTCTGGCAGACCCTGGGTCTGCCGCAACCACAGCCATTGCTCACCGCCTACACCATCAGCCTCGCTGAACCGGCGGCGATGGCGGCGGCCGCAACGGCGGTGCGCGGGCGCGAATTGCTGAAGGTGAAGCTGGGTGGCAGCGATGGCCCGCTGGCCGATGTCGAGCGCATGGCCGCCGTGCGCCGCGCCGCGCCCGATGCCCGGCTGATCGTCGATGCCAATGAAGCCTGGGGCGGCAGCGATATCGAGCGCACGCTGGCGCTGCTGGCGCCCCTGGGTGTCGAGCTGGTCGAACAGCCGGTGCCCGCCGGCCGCGACGCCGAGTTGGAGGGGCTCCGGTGCGCGGTGCCGCTGGCGGCTGATGAAAGCTGCCACGACCGCGCCAGCCTCGATGCCATCATCGGCCGCTATGCCTTCATCAACATCAAGCTCGACAAGGCCGGCGGCCTCACCGAAGCGCTCGCCCTGCGCCACGCCGCCGCCACGCGCGGGCTGGGGGTGATGACCGGCTGCATGCTGTGCACCAGCCTCGCCATCGCGCCGGCCTTCCTGGTCGCCATGCAGGGCAGCTTCGCCGATCTGGATGGACCCTTGTTGATCGAGGACCGTCCGCACGGCCTGCGCTTCGATGGCAGCGACGTGTTCCCGCCTGAAGCGGCGCTGTGGGGGTAGGCCACCGCCGCGCTCGGGCTCTGGCCATAATGTAATCATGACGCAGCGCAACATTGCGCCTATGGTGCGCCCTGATGCTGCGCCCTGATGCCATCCACAACCGTCGTGCGATCATCGATCGCCGCGCCCTGGCCGACCAGTTGGCCAGCGGCATGGCGGCCTGTGCGGCCTTTGCCGATCGCCGCCGCCTGCTCGCCGACACGCTGCGCGACTCGCTGGTGGCGGGCCGGGTGGAGCTGGGCCAACGGCTCGACGCGCATCCCGGCCGTGGCCTCGAACTGGCGGCGGCGCAGAGCTTCCTGACCGATCAGCTGCTGCGCCTGGCCTGTGATGCCGTGGTTGGCCAACTCTATCCACTCGCCAATCCCACCCAGTCCGAACGGCTGGCGCTGGCGGCGGTCGGCGGTTACGGCCGCGGCCAGATGGCGCCGTTTTCGGATGTGGACATCGTCTTCATCACGCCGTGGAAGCAGACGCCGTGGGGCGAACAGGTCATCGAAACGCTGCTTTACCTGCTGTGGGACCTCGGCCTGAAGGTCGGCCACGCCACGCGCAGCCTTGATGACGTGGTGCGCATGGGCAAGGCGGACATGACGATCCGCACCGCCTTCCTCGAATCGCGCTTCGTCTGGGGTGATCAGCCGCTCTATGACGAGGCCACCGCCCGCTTCCGCAAGGAGGTGGTGGCCGGCACTGCCCGCGCCTTCGTGGCCGAGAAGCTCGCCGAGCGCGAAGCCCGCCACCAGCGCATGGGCGACAGCCGCTATGTCGTCGAACCCAATCTGAAGGAAGGCAAGGGCGGTCTGCGCGACCTGCATGCGCTGTTCTGGATCGGCAAATATCTGCACCAGGTCGGCAGTGTGGCCGAGCTGGTGGACAAGGGGCTGTTGACGGCGGACGAGCTCAGGCAGTTCCGCCGCGCCGAATCCTATCTCTGGTCGGTGCGCATCATGCTGCATCACCTCACCGGTCGCGCCGAAGAGCGGCTGACCTTCGACGTGCAGCGCGAGCTGGCCGCGCGCCTGCGTTATGCCAACCGTGACGCCATGAGCGCGGTCGAGCGCTTCATGCGCCATTATTTCCTGGTGGCGAAATCGGTCGGCGATCTGACCGGGCTGTTCCTCGCCCATCTTGATGAATCGACCGCCCGGCCGTCGTGGCTGCCCACGCTGACCCGCCGGCCGGCGCGGCTGAAGGGCTTCACCCTGCGGCGCGGCCAGATCGGCGTGCCGTCCGATGATTTCTTCCAGGCCGATCCGGTGCGGCTGCTGGAAATGTTCGCGCTGGCCGACAGCGAGGGGCTGACCATCCACCCGCTCGCCATGCGCGCCGCCAATCGCGATGCCCAGCTGATCGATGATCGCATCCGCCGCGACAAGACCGCCAACGCATTGTTCCTCGACGTGCTCACGTCGCCCCGCGATCCTGAAACCGTGCTGCGCTGGATGAACGAGGCCGGCGTGTTCGGCCGCTTCGTGCCGGATTTCGGCCGGGTCGTGGCGCAGATGCAATACGACATGTACCACCATTACACGGTGGACGAGCACACGATCCGCGCCATCGGCCTGGTTGCCCGCATCGAGCGCGGTGAGCTGAAGGCCGATCATGGCCTGTCGTCGGCCATCATCCACCAGCTGATCAACCGGCGCGTGCTGCATGTGGCCGTGCTGCTGCACGATATCGCCAAGGGGCGGGGCGGCGATCACAGCCTGTTGGGCGCCGATGTCGCCCGCCGCCTCTGCCCGCGGCTGGGGCTGACGCCGGAAGAGACCGAGACCGTGGCCTGGCTGGTGGAATATCACCTGCTGATGAGCCGCACCGCCTTCAAGCGCGATCTGTCGGACTTCAAGACGATCCTGGATTTCGCCGCCGCCGTCGCCAGCCCGGAACGGCTGAAGCTGCTGCTGATCCTGACCGTCGTCGATATCCGCGCTGTCGGCCCTGGCGTGTGGAACGGCTGGAAGGCGCAGTTGCTGCGCGAGCTGTATGAAGCAGCCGAGGAAGTGCTGCGCCGCGGCCACAAGCAGAAGGGCCGCGCCGAGCGCATTGCCGCCAAGCAGGCGCAGCTGAAAGCGACACTGGGCTGGGACGACAAGCGCTTTGCCGCCTATGCCCGGCGCTTTTCCGACAGTTACTGGATTGCCGAAGCCGCCGACGTGCTGGTCGCCAACGCCGCGCTGGTGGCCGATGCGGGCGCCGGCGATGAACCGCTGGCGATTTCGTGCACCCCCGATGCCAGCAGCGGCACCACGCTGGTTGCCATCTATGCCGCCGATCACCCCGGCCTGTTCTATCGCATCGCCGGTGCCATCAGCCTTGCCGGCGGCAACATCTTTGACGCGCGCATCCACACCACCCGCGACGGCATGGCGATCGACAATTTCGTCGTGCTCGATCCCCTGGGCCGGCCCTTTGCCGAACAGCAGCAGATCGCCCGCCTGAAACGCAATATCGAGGATGTGCTGAAAGGCCGGATTCGCCTGGCTGACAAGCTCGCTGCCAAGCCGCTGGCCCGCCGCAAGGCCGAACTGTTCCGCGTCGAACCGCGCGTGCTGATCGATAACAAGGCCAGCAACCGCTACACGGTGGTGGAGGTCAACGCGTCGGACCGGCCAGCGCTGCTTTATGCGCTGACCAATGGGCTGTTCCAGCAGAAGCTGACCATCCACAGCGCCCATGTCGCCACCTATGGCGAAAAGGCGACCGACACCTTCTATGTGACCGATCTGACCGGCGCCAAGATCGACAACCCGGCGCGCCTCAAGACCCTCGAAAAGCGCCTGCTCGCCATCGCCGCCAGCGCCAGCCCCAAGGTGGAGACGCTGGCCGAAGCGGCGGAGTGAGTCAGCGCGGTCCGGGCGCGCTCGTCGCCCCGTCCATCAGGCCGTCGGGCACACCGAGGAAGACAACCAGCATGCCGGCCACCGCCAGCAGCAACGAGATGGCCAGCACATAACGCACCTTGTTACCGGTCACACCGGCCCGCGCGTCTTCGGTCGTCAGCGTTTCGGGCGGGTCAGGGTTGGGCGGGTTCTGGTTCATTCACCGGGCAACGCCCCGGCATCGCTCCGGTTCCGTCGCGCCGGCCCTGCCTCACGCCCACGCCGTGCGACCGCTCCATTTCAACGCCAGTGCATCCAGCGCATCCAGCGCGCCGTGCAGTTCCTGGCCGCGTCCGGTCAGGCTGTAGGTCACTTTTGGCGGGATGGTGGCCTCTTGGTGGCGATCGAGGATGCCGGTCTGTTCCAGCAGGCGCAGCCGCTCGGTCAGCACCTTGGCGGAAATGGCCGGCATCTGCTTTTTCAACTGGCCGAACCGCATCGGCCCGCGCTGGCGTAGCAGCCACAGGATGTACGTCGTCCACGGCCCGCTCAGGATCGTCACCAGGCCGTGCACCGGACAATCCATCGCGCTGTAGGTCTGCAGGTTCAGCGGTGGGGCCGCGCTGTTCATGGTCACTCCTGGGAAACTGGTTACTTTAAGGTACCTACTTGCCTGAGGTAACCAATAGCAGCATCTGCCCGCCGTGGCACCTGAAAATGGCCCACGCCCCCAACCCGGAGACAGATGATGAAGCTTTTCTACAGCCCCGCGTCCTGCGCGATGTCGCCCCACATCGTGCTCGCCGAAACCGGCCTGCCCTACTCGCTGGACCGCGTCGACCTGGCCGCCAAGACCACCGCAGCCGGCCGCCCGCTGAAGGAGATCAATCCCCAGGATGCCGTGCCGGTGCTGCTGCTCGACAGTGGCGAGACGATCACCGAAGGCGCCGCCATCGTGCAGTATATCGCCGATCAGCGGCCTGAGGCCGGCCTGCTGCCGCCCGCCGGCACGCTGGAGCGCGCCCGGGTCCAGCAATGGCTCAACTATATCGCCACCGAACTGCACAAGGCGCATGTGCCGCTGTTCAAGGCCGATTATCCGCCGGTCACCAAGGAGATCGCCCTGGCTAATGTGAAGCGTGGCTATGATTTCGTGGCATCGGCGCTGGCCGACCGGCCATTCCTCACCGGCGCGGGCTTCACTGTCGCCGATGCCTATCTGTTCACGATCCTGAACTGGCACAAGTTCATCGGTGTGGACCTGGCCGCCTGGCCGGTGCTGGTCGCCTACCAGTCCCGCATCGCTGCGCGTCCCGCCGTGCAGCAGGCGATGGCCGAGGAAGGGCTGGCGGCAGCCGCCTGAGCGTGAAGGGCCCCGGTCTCCCCGCCGGGGCCCTTCCTATTTGTCGCGCCGGTTGACGCGGGCCTTCGCAAGTGGCTTGGAAAGCCGCGACGGAGGGATGCAATGACCAAGCCGACGGTAGAGCAATGGGCCGCAATGGCGGCGAAGGAAGTGAAGGGGCAGTCTCTCGACTGGCACACGCCCGAAGGCTTCACCGTCAAACCGCTCTACACGGCCGAAGACACGGCGGATTGGGATCCCGGCCTGCCCGGCTTCGCGCCGTTCACGCGCGGCGTGCGCGCCTCCATGTATGCCGGGCGGCCGTGGACGGTGCGCCAATATGCCGGTTTCTCCACGGCAGAAGAATCCAACGCCTTCTATCGCCGCAACCTCGCTGCCGGGCAGAAGGGCCTCTCCGTCGCCTTCGATCTGGCGACACATCGTGGCTATGACAGCGACCACCCGCGCGTGTCGGGCGATGTCGGCAAGGCCGGGGTGGCCATCGATACAGTCGAGGACATGAAGATCCTCTTTGACGGCATCCCATTGGATCAGATGTCGGTCTCGATGACGATGAACGGCGCCGTCATTCCCTGTCTGGCGTTCTTCATTGTGGCGGCCGAGGAATCGGGTGTCCCGCAGGCCAAGCTGGATGGCACCATCCAGAACGACATTTTGAAGGAGTTCATGGTCCGCAACACCTATATCTATCCGCCCGAACCCTCGATGCGCATCGTGGCCGATATCATCAGCCACACTGCGCGCAACATGCCGAAATTCAACAGCATTTCCATTTCCGGCTATCACATGCACGAAGCCGGGGCGACGGCGCTGCAGGAACTGGCCTACACGCTGGCCGACGGCATGGAATATGTCCGCGCCGCTCAGAAACAGGGCCTGGATGTCGACGAATTCGCCGGGCGGCTGAGCTTCTTCTTCGCCATCGGTATGAACTTCTTCATGGAAGTGGCCAAGCTGCGCGCCGCACGCACGCTGTGGGCGCGCATCATGACCAATTTCGGCGCCAAGGACCCGCGCAGCCTGATGCTGCGCACCCATTGCCAGACCAGCGGCGTGAGCCTGCAGGAGCAGGACCCCTACAACAACGTCATCCGCACCACGATCGAGGCGCTGGCCGCCGCGCTGGGCGGCACGCAGAGCCTGCACACCAACGCGCTGGATGAAGCCATCGCGCTGCCCACCGATTTTTCCGCCCGCATCGCCCGCAACACCCAGATCGTGCTGCAGGAAGAGGCTGGCATCACCAAGGTCGTCGATCCGCTGGGCGGCAGCTATTATGTCGAAGCGCTGACCAAGCAATTGGTCGATGGCGCCCAGGCCATCATTGACGAGGTCGAGGCGCTGGGCGGCATGACCAAGGCGGTCGAAAGCGGCCTGCCCAAGCTCAACATCGAAGCCGCCGCCGCCGCCAAGCAGGCCGGCATCGACATGGGCGAAACCGTCATCGTTGGCGTCAACAAGTACAAGCCGGCCACGGTGGACGAGGTGCCGGTGCTCGATGTCGACAATGTTGCCGTGCGTGCCAGCCAGATCACCCGCATCGAGGCGGTGAAGGCCGCCCGCGATCCGGCCCGGGTCGAGGCGACGCTGGAGGCGCTGCGCCAGGGCGCGCGCGGAGCTGAGAATCTGCTGGCACTGGCTATCGAATGCGCCCGTGCCCGCTGCACGCTGGGCGAGATTTCCGCGGCGATGGAAGACGTGTTCGGCCGCCACGCCGCGGTCGTGAAGATGGTGAAGGGCGTCTATGCCGATGCCTACAAGGCCGATCCCGCCTATGCCCGCGTCGCCGACGGGGTGGCGGCGTTCGAGCGCCGCACGGGGCGCAAGCCGCGCGTGCTGATCGTCAAGATGGGCCAGGACGGGCACGACCGCGGCGCCAAGGTGGTCGGCACCGCGCTCGCCGACTTGGGCTTTGATGCCACCGTCGGCCCGCTCTTCCAGACGCCGGAGGAAGCCCGCGACCTGGCGCTGAAGCTGGAGGTCGATCTCGTCGCCGCCTCGTCGCTGGCCGCCGGCCACAAGACCCTGGTGCCGGCGCTGATCAACGAGCTGAAGGCGGCCGGCCGCCCCGACATCAAGGTGATTGCCGGCGGCGTGATCCCGGCGCAGGATTATGACTTCCTGCAAAAGGCCGGCACGGTCGCCATCTTCGGCCCCGGCACCAACATCGTCGAAGCCGCCGCCGAATTGCTGCGCCTGCTCGGCCACAATCTGCCGCCGCTGAACGAGGCTGCCGAATAGGCGTGCGCCAATCGCCGGGTTGCTGCGCCTTGCCTGCCGTGCCTAGGATGGCGTGACAGGTGGCGTGGGGGCACGATGCGATGAACGAGACCGTGGGGCCCGTCGGCGAGGGCGACCGCATCAGCGAGCTCGACATGCTGCGCGGCGCGGCCCTGCTTGGCGTGCTGCTGGTCAACATCGTCGGCTTTGCTGCCGCCGGCTTCATGTCCACCGCCGATCAACTGGCGGCGCTGCCCACCGCCGGGATTGATCGCGTCACCGAAATGCTGGTCAACTGGCTGCTGCGCGACAAGGCCAACACCATGTTTGCCACGCTGTTCGGGCTTGGCTTCTATCTGCAGATCGCCCGCAACGGTGACAGACCGGGCTTCACCCGGCGTTTTTCGCGGCGGCTGGCGTGGCTGCTGGTGTTCGGCATCATCAATGTCGGCTTCATCTGGATCTGGGATATCCTGCATCTCTATGCACTTGCCGGCTTCGTGCTGCTGTTGGTGCGCAACTGGTCAACCCGGGCGCTGGTGATGGTCGGCTTTGCCCTGGCCGTGGTTGATGTGCACTGGCTGGAGTTCATCGACCACCAGCTGGGCGTTACCCTCGAAACATGGCCGGCCTATAGCGATGCCGCCGTGCTCGAACGCCAGGCGGTGGGCCAGGCCGGGGACTATTGGGGGCTGGTGGTGCAGTTCTGGCGCTTCAATCTCGCCGACTGGTACGAAAACTGGGGCATCGTCGCCTGGGGTGTCTATGCGCTGGGCCGTTTCATGCTGGGGGCCGCGATCGGGCGGACGGGCGTGCTGAACAATGTCGCCGGACTGGTGCCGCGCTTGCCGCGCCTTGCGCTGTTCACGCTGCTGCCGGGGCTCAGCGTCGGGCTGGCGATGGCGCTGATGTTTGCCGGCTTCTGGCAGCCCTTTGGGGAGGAAAGCCCGCTCATCGCCGGGCTCGGCCGCCCTGGCACGGCGCTGCTGCAGGCGGCGGGCTATGCCAGCCTGCTGGTCATGGCGTGGCATAGTGGGCTGGGCCGGCGGCTGCTGGCCGGGTTTGTGCCGGTCGGTCAGATGGCGCTGACCAACTATCTCGCGCAGGGCTTGCTCTATGGCTTCGTGCTGTTCGGCGTCGGGCCGGGGCTGGCGCTGGCGGGCCACATCGGCGCGACGGCGCTGGTGGCGGTGTCGCTGGCCTTTTTTGGCGGGCAGATGGCGTTCAGCCGCTGGTGGCTGGCGCGCTTCCGCTATGGCCCGATGGAGTGGCTGTGGCGGTGGTTGACCTATGGTGGGGCGCGGCCGGTGTTGCGGCGGGTGGCGGTGGCGGCTTGACGCTGATTTGGGGCAGGAAGGAAGCAGGAGGGGCGCGGCAAAGCCGCGCCGTCGGACGACACACGAAAAAGGCGGCTTGAGAGCCGCCTTTTTTGGTCGCCGGCCGATCTTGTGCGAGTCTGGCTGCGGCACGCAGCCAGCCGCACTGCGATGGAGCGGGTAGCGGGAATCGAACCCGCGCGTTCAGCTTGGGAAGCTGACAGGCTACCATTACATCATACCCGCATGGCGCGGCGTCCGCTTGCCACTGCCGCAGGCGCCAAGTCAACCTCAACGCGAAGGCGGCAACGCCTTCAGCCATTCATAGATGCGGGTCTCCAGCGCCAGCCGCGCGTCGGACCAGCTGTGATCCGTGGCCTGGTGGCCCTCCGTCACCTGGCCGCCAGCGGCACGGGCCGCGGCCACCACCGGATCGGTCAGCGGTTTCAGGCCGTCGTCAGAGGTCAGCACCAGCAGCGGCTGACGAGCGAGACCCCTGGCGCGCGGCACCAGGTCGAAATCGGCTGAGTGGGCAATCAGTTCATCGGCCATGATCTCGGGCGAGGTGGCGGCCAGCGCTTCGGCATTGCCGGCCGATTGCGCCACCACCCGTTCGCGCGGCTGCTTGCCGACCATGCCCATGTTGGCCGCGGAAATCAGGATGGCGCCCGCCAGGCCGCCATTTTCTTTGGGCTCCTCGGATGCCACCATCGCCGTCACCCACCCGCCCATGCTGTGCCCGGCCAGCACGATCCGGCGTGTGTCGATGCCCAGCTTCGCCGCGACCTCGGGCTGGCGCAGCATGGCCAGCACCGCCTTGGCGTCCTCCGGATTTTGGCCGAAACGGAAAGCGCCGGGGCTGCCCCAGGCGCCGCGATAATTGAAGGTGATGGCGTTCCAGCCGGCGCGCCGCAGCGCCTGGGCCAGATCGAGATTCTTCTCGTTGCCCGGCCAGCCGTGGCAGATGACGATGGTGGGGTGCGGCCCCGGCCCGGCAGCGAGATAGGCAAGCCCGTTGATCTCCACGCCGCCCGATGGAATGTGCAGCACCTCCATGCGGGCGCGCGGCGACGCGCCGGCGGGCGGATCGGTGAACAAGGGGCTGGTCTGGGCCATCACCGGTGCGGCCGTCGCCAGCGCCAGAAGATACACTGCGGCGCGTCGGTTCATCATGCCATTCCCCCTTGGTCGCCGGCCTGGTTTGCCCAAGCCTGCCGTGCTGCGATCAACGTTTCAACTTGTCATGCGCCAGCTTGGCCAGATTGCCACGAAAGGCCTGCTGCAGACCCGCTGTGGCCGCCGCACGCTCCTCCGGCCGCTTGGGCGGAAAATTGGCGGCAGGCGTTGCCGTGGTGTCGAGCAGCTTGGCGCGCAGTTTGCCGCGGGCATCATACTCCCGGTAGCGCACCAGGCTGCGCAGCCGCGATCCCAGCGGTTCCCGGAAGTATTCCAGCGAGATGAAGGCCAGCTCGGCATAGCAGGCCGGCGCATCCGGAGCCAGGCGATCAGGCTTTTTCAGGGCTTCCAGCGTCCAGGTCGGTGCCGTTTCCGGCGCGTGCACGACCAGGCGATGGCCATTGAGCTTCAGCAGGGCGGGCAGATCGGCCTGCTCGATCAGCGCCTGTTGCACCGCCGGCGCCAGATCGGCCTTGAGTGCCTGCTCGGCCGCCTGCGGTGAATCGAGGTCCATCGTGCTGTTGACGATGTCCCCAACCAAACCCAGCTGGCCCTTGTCGATGAAATTCTGGGTGATGACGTGGCGGTTTGTCAGCCAGACATGCAGCTCACAGCCGCTCTCCTGGGCCTGCGCCTGCGCCGGCATGGCGGCTAGCAGCAGGCCAAGGCAAGCCAAGGCGTTGATCGGCTTCATGCGCAGCGCTGGCCCCTCCCATCGGCTGCGATTGTTACAACGCCGGCAGGGCCCAGTCGATGGGCGGCAGGCCCTGCGCTTGCAGCCAGGCATTGGTGCGCGAAAAATGCCGGCAGCCGAAGAAGCCATTGTGGGCGGACAGCGGCGACGGGTGGGGCGCCTTCAGCACCAGATGGCGGCTCGCGTCGACGAACCCGGCCTTCTTCTGGGCATGGCTGCCCCACAGCAGGAACGCGCACGGATCAGGGCGCTGTGCCACCAGCCGGATCACGGCATCGGTGAAGCCCTCCCAACCGCGGCCCTTGTGGCTGGCAGCCAGGCCCTGCTCCACCGTCAGGCTGGTGTTCAGCAACAGCACGCCCTGGCGCGCCCAATGTTCCAGGAAGCCGTGCCGCGCCGGCGGGATACCGAGATCGGATTGCAGTTCCTTGTAGATATTGACCAGGCTGGGCGGCACCTTCACGCCGGGGCGCACGCTGAAGGCGAGGCCATGCGCCTGGCCGGGGCCGTGATAGGGATCCTGCCCCAGGATCACCACGCGGACCTGATCGAGCGGCGTCAGATCAAGCGCGCGGAACCACTCGCTGCCCCTGGGGAAGATCTGCTTGCCGGCCGCCTTTTCGGCCAGCAGGAACGCCTTGAGCGCGGCCATGGCGGGCGACGCGAATTCGCCGGCCAGCGGCCCAAGCCAGCTTTCGTGCAGCTTCACATTGCTCATTGTCAGCCGCGCGGCTGGCCCACACCCATGCGCGGCAGCAGATTGTCGCGGTCCATCACCAGATGCTTGATGATGCCGATCACGTGCAGCGCCAGCAATGCCACCATTACCCAGCCGAGATTTTCGTGAATCTCGCCGAAATCGCGCGCGGTCGCCTTGTCGAGCCCGAACTTGGGCACTTCGAACAGGCCGAAGAACATCAGCGGCCGGTCATTGCGGTTGGTCAGCGCCCAGCCGGTGAAGGGCAGGGCCAGCATGGCGATGTAGAACGCCCAATGCGCCGCCTTGGCCAGCAGGCGTTCACCGGCTGTGAAATAGTGCGGCAGCGCTGGCGGCGAATTGGCGAGGCGCCAGCCCAGCCGCAGCAGCGTGAGCGCGATGATGGTCAAGCCAAAGCTGGTATGCAGGCCCATCACGAATGCGCGCTGGCCGCCTTCCTTTGGCACATAATCATGCAGGAAGCCGCCAAGCAGATTGCCGATGATCATCAGCGCCATCAGCCAGTGCAGGATGATGGCGCCCTTGCTGTAACGGCTCAAATCCACTCTCCTTGTGGTACCAGCGCAGCCTAGACAGGCACGGTGTTGCTGTCGATACGGGGTTCACCCGGTCAGAACGACACCCGCGCACCGATCCAGAAGGTGCGCGGCAGGGCGCGTTCGACTACGCCGGTGCCTGAAAGCGCGGCCTGCACCTCGGCATCGAACAGATTTTCCACCCGGCCTTCGATGGCCAGGCCCTTGATCACCGGCACCACCAGCAGTGCATCGACCATGGTGGCGCTGGCCAGGCTGCGGCTGTTCTGATCATCCTCAAACTGGCGGGCAAAGTGGCGCAGCGTCGCCGACGCGGTGAACAATTTGCTGGTGTAATCGATGGTGCCGGAGAATTGATCACGCGGTGTCTGCGCCGGGGACAGGCCATTCAATGGTGCGGCAGCGCCGGTGGCGCTGATGCTGGGATCGACATGGCTCCAGCTGGCCGAGAGCCCGAACGGGCCCTGGCGCAGCCGCGCATCCACCTCCCAGCCCCACACGGTAAGGGCATCGAGATTCTGGCGCTGGCGATAGAAGCCGCCGGCCGCGACGAAGCCGACGCCGGGGAAGCTGCCCGGCCCGGTGCCGATGGTCACGTTGGCGATGGTGTCGTCCATGCGGTTCCAGAAACCGGTGACGGCGATCTCGACGCCCTTCACCGGCGTCAGGGTGACGCCCAGGTCCACACCGCTCAGCCGTTCGGGCTTCAGCAGCGCATTGGCCGCGGTGGCATCGGGGCCGACGCGGAACGGGCGATAAAGTTCATTCAGGGTGGGCAGCCGCCAGCCGCGATAGGCGGCGGCGCGGAAGGACACCCAGTCCGTCGGCTTCAGGGCCAGGCCGGCGCGACCGGTGAACTCGTGGCCAGAACGATCGGCGAAATTCAGCGTGGTGAACGGCGCGCCGGTGGCGATGGTGGTTTCCAGCAGGCGGCCCTGCTTGATCGTCCACCAGTCGATGCGCCCGGCCAGCGTGGCGGTGATGATGCCGGATTCGAGGCTGGCATCGACGAACAGCCCGCTGTTGCCCGTGCGGCCGCCGGCCTCGCGCTGGCGGGTCGGCGCGGCATTGACATAGGTGAACAACTCCATGGTCTTGCCGGTCAATTGCCGCGTGTCGGCGCCCAGTCGCAGGGTGATGCCCTCGCCCACCGGCGGTGCCAGTTCCAGCCGGCCGCCCCAGCCGGTGGCAGGCGTTTCATATTGCGCCAGCGTCTGCGAAACGCTGGTGCGCGCCGTGTTCACGCTGGCAAAGTCCGATGTGAAATTGCGCGTCTGCACATAGGCCAGCGCCTGCCAGCCCCAACGGCCGCGCCCGACCAGCCGCAGCGCGCCATCGACGCCTTCGGATGTGTTCTTCGAAAAGGCGGTGCCGCGCTCGCGGCTGTCGGTGAAGGCGGTGGCCGTCACCTGCGCTTCGGTCTCGGGCGCAATCTCGACGACGGCGCGCAGGTTGATGCTGGCCTGTTCATAGGGCGCGGCGCGATCGACGGGGCCGCGATTGCGCGCGACGATCGGCACGAAGCCATCGCCGCGGCCATAGGCGGCGGACAGCGTGGCAAAACCCTTGTCGCGGGTGAAGCCCAAGGCGCCTTGTGCATCGATGCTGTTGCGGCTGCCAAAGGCGATGCCGCCGTTGAACAGGCCGAGATCCTTTCCGCCGACCGATTCCAGCTCGATGGTGCCGGCCAGCGCGCCCGGGCCCCAGTAGCCGGAGCCGCCGCCGCGCGTCACCCGGATGCGATCCAGGCGCCCGGTGGCATAGGCCGGAAACGCCACCCAGCCGCCGAACGGATCGGCCTGGGGCACGCCATCCAGCACCAGCAGCGCGCGGCTCGACGCGTTGCCGCCCAGCCCGCGCAGGGTGATGCCCTGGCTGGTGGCGTTGGCGGAGCGACTGTCAGACCGGCGGAACTGTTGTTGGCCGGCGATGTCGGAGAGCACGGATTCCAGCCTGTTTGATCCCGTGTTGAGGATACGCTCCCGGTTGATCACCACCAGTGACAGCGCGGCATCGCCGGGCACATCCTTCAGGCCCTTGCCGGTGACGGTGATCAGCGCGTCCTCCGTCTCGGCCGCAAGGGCAGGCGCGGCGCTGGCGAGCAACAGGGTGAGGAGAGGCAGCAGCTTCATGGCCGCGTGTGTTGCCCAATGCGCGCATCCACGCAAGCGCCGGCCAAATTTTGTCGCAGGCAGCGTCTTGGCGCGGCAATACACCCGCCCTACATATCGCGCAGCTTTGGAGGAGAGAGACATGCCCAATCCCTGGCAGCACAGCCGCGCCACCGGCATCGCCGACGACATTGATTTCGAGATCAAGGGCCACGAACTGCAATTCGTCGAGATCGAGCTTGATCCGGGTGAAAGCGCGGTGGCCGAAGCCGGCGCCATGGTGTGGAAGGATGCCAGCATCGGCATGACCACGGTGTTCGGCGATGGCAGCGGGCAATCGGGTGGCTTCATGGGTGCGCTGATGGGCGCCGGCAAGCGGCTGCTGACCGGCGAAAGCCTGTTCACCACCGTCTTCACCCACAATGGCGGCGGCAAGGCGCGTGTCGCCTTTGGGTCGCCCACGCCCGGCCATATCCTGCCAATCAAGCTGGACAGCGTCGGCGGCACGCTGATCTGCCAGAAGGATGCGTTCCTCGCAGCGGCCAAGGGCGTTGCCATCGGGGTCGCCTTCCAGCGCCGGGTGATGACCGGACTGTTCGGCGGCGAAGGCTTCATCATGCAGAAACTGGACGGCGATGGCTGGGTGTTCGTGCAGATGGGCGGCACCGTGATCGAACGCACGCTGGCACCGGGCGAGGTGCTGCATGTCGATACCGGCTGTGTCGCGGCCTTCACGCCGTCGGTGAACTTCGATCTGGAAACCGTCGGCGGGGTCAAGTCCATGCTGTTCGGCGGCGAAGGCGTCTTCTTCGCCCGGCTGACCGGGCCCGGCAAGGTGTGGATCCAGTCGCTGCCGTTCAGCCGTCTCGCTGGCCGCATGATGCAGGCTGCCATGGGCCGCGGCCAGAACCGCGGCGAGGGCAGCATCCTCGGCCAGTTGGGCGACTTCATCGACGGCAACAACTGACGATTGCCAGCGACGGCGGCTGCGTGCAGGGGTGGCGGCATGATCCCCGATCACCCCCGCAAGCAGCGGCTCGCTGCCTTCATCCGCGCCGTTTGGGATGACGGCGATGCCGATGCCGTCGATGCCTATCTGGCGCCGGCCTACACCATCCATCACGATCCTGGTGATGCTTGGGATGGCCAAGTGCTCGATGTCGCCGGCTTCAAGGATCGGCTGCACCAGTCGCGCGCCGCCTTTCCCGATCAGAAATTCGACGTGCAGGCGATGTTTGCCGATGGCGATCACGTGGTGATGACCTGGCTGTGGGCGGCCACCCATGCCGGTGATCTGCCCGGCTTCCCGGCCACCGGTGCCACCATCCGCATGTCGGGCGCGACGGTCTATGGTTTCGACAGTGAGGATCGGCTCACCGGCCATTGGCAGATCAGCGACCGGCTCGGTGTGTTCCAGCAGCTGATGGCGGCCCGTTGACGCCGTCAGGCCAGCGGACCAAGAAGAACCGCGATGGCCAAGCTCTATTTCTATTATGCCTCGATGAACGCTGGCAAATCGACGGTGCTGCTGCAGGCCAGCTTCAACTATCGCGAGCGCGGCATGCACACCATGCTGTTCACCGCCGCCATCGATGATCGCGCAGGCGCCGGCGTGATCGCCTCGCGCATCGGCCTGTCAGCCCCCGCCGAGGTGTTCAGGCATGACACTGATCTGTTTGCCGCCGTTGCTGCCGGCCATGCCGTGAGTACGCTCAATTGCGTGCTGGTCGATGAAGCCCAGTTCCTGACCCGGGATCAGGTCTGGCAACTGGCCCGCGTGGCCGATGACTTAAGCATTCCGGTGCTCTGCTATGGCCTCCGAACCGATTTCCTGGGCCAGCTGTTTCCGGGCAGCAGCGCCCTGCTGGCGATTGCCGATGTGCTGACCGAGCTGAAGGCGGTGTGCGCCTGTGGCCGCAAGGCGACGATGAACCTGCGTATTGACGGCGAGGGCAGGCCGGTGGCCTCTGGCCAGCAGACCGAAATTGGTGGCAATGATCGTTATGTCGCGCTGTGCCGACGCCATTTCGTGGCAGCACTGGCCGGGCAGGCGGAAGGGGACAGGCTATGACCAGCGTTTACGAATTCAGCGCGAAGACCATCGATGGCCGCGAAGTCTCGATGAAGGATTTCGAGGGCAAGGTGCTGCTGATCGTCAACACCGCGTCGAAATGCGGGTTCACGCCGCAATATGAGGGGCTGGAGGCGCTGCACCGCACATATGGCCCCAAGGGCTTTGCCGTGCTCGGTTTCCCCTGCAACCAGTTCGGCGCACAGGAACCGGGCAATGCCGAAGAAATCGCCAATTTCTGCAAGCTCAAATATGACGTGGATTTCCCGCTGTTTGCCAAGATTGATGTCAACGGCCCCACCGCTCACCCGCTGTTCCAGCTGCTGAAGCGCCAGGCCCCTGGCTTCCTGGGCAGCGAGCCGATCAAGTGGAACTTCACCAAGTTCCTGGTGGACAAGCATGGCCAGGTGCAGGAACGTTTTGCGCCGACCACCAGGCCGGAAGCGCTGGGCAGCCAGATCGAAAGCCTGCTCGCAAAGGCCTGAGCGCTCGGAAAAGGGGGGAAGAACCATGGCCAGTGTTGCACCCAACGACCTGTCGTCCCTGTGGATGCCGTTCACCGACAATCGCTATTTCAAGGCCAATCCGCGCCTGATGGTGGCGGCGCAGGACATGCACTACACCTCGGCCGATGGTCGCCGCATCCTTGATGGCACCGCTGGCCTGTGGTGCGTGAACGCCGGCCATGGCCGCGAACCGATTGTCAAGGCGATCCAGCAGCAGGCGGCCGTGCTCGATTTCGCGCCCACCTTCCAATTGGGCCACCCGCTGGCCTTCCAGCTCGCCTCGCGCGTTGCCGGCATCATGCCCGAAGGGCTGGACCGCATCTTCTTCACCAATAGCGGCTCCGAAAGCGTCGATACCGCGCTGAAGATCGCGCTGGCCTATTGGCGGGCCAAGGGCCAGGGCCAGCGGGTACGGCTTGTCGGGCGGGAGCGCGGCTATCACGGCACCGGCTTCGGCGGCATTTCGGTGGGCGGCATCGTCACCAATCGCCGTGTCTATGGCACTGGCCTGCCGGGCACTGATCACCTGCCGCACACCCATGATCCGGCGCGCAATGCCTTTTCGAAGGGCCAGCCCGAGCACGGCGCCGATTTCGCCGATCGGCTGGAGGCGCTGGTCGCGTTGCACGGAGACACGATCGCCGCCGTCATCGTCGAGCCGCTGGCCGGGTCCACCGGCGTGCTGGTGCCGCCCAAGGGCTATCTGGAGCGGCTGCGGGCGATCACCGCGCAGCACGGCATTCTCCTGATCTTCGATGAAGTGATCACCGGTTTCGGCCGCATCGGCGCGGCGACGGCGGCGGAGCGCTTCGGCGTTACCCCCGATCTCATCTGCCTGGCCAAGGGCCTGACCAACGCCGCGGTGCCGATGGGTGCGGTGGCGGCGGCCCGCCATGTCCATGATGCCATCGTCGATGCGCCGGGCGATGTGCCGGGGATCGAGCTGTTTCACGGCTATACCTATTCCAGCCACGCGCTGGCTTGTGCTGCCGGCATCGCCACGCTCGATCTTTATGCCAACGAAGGCCTGTTCGCCCGCGCCCGCGCCCTGGAAGACCGCTGGGAGGCGGCGCTGCATGGCCTGAAGGACCATCCGCATGTTGTCGACATCCGCAATTTTGGCCTGGTTGGCGCCATCGAACTGGCGCCGCGCCCCGGCCAGCCCGGCGTGCGCGGCCAGGAAATCTTCCGCGCCATGTTCGATACCGGCCTGTTGATCCGCGTCACCGGCGACATCATCGCATTGTCGCCACCGCTGATCATCACCGAGGCGCAGATCGACGAGATTGCCAGCCGGATTGGCGACGGGCTCCGGCAACTGGCCTGATTTTCGCATTACGGCTGTGTAATCTTTTTTCGCGCCCGGTCTTGGCAGGCCGGGCGGCGCGCCCTACATGAGCCGCCAACGCCCGGTTTTCCGGCTCAGGAGACGCATGGCCGCCACCGATCTGACGCAGATGGACCTGAACCGGCTGGTCTACCGCTGGATGAAGGACATTCTCTGGCCGGAGAAGAATTATTTCTGGCTGGCGATCATCTATGGCCTGGGCATCGCGCTGCTGGGCCTGGCGACGCCGATTTCGGTGCAGCTGCTGATCAACAGCATCGCCAATACCGCGTTGCCGGTGCCGCTGTTCACGCTGTCACTGATGTTGTTTGGCCTGCTGGTCCTGTCGGGCCTGCTCAGCGTGCTGCGCATCCACCTGATGGAACTCTATCGCCGCCGCTTCATGGCGCGACTGGTGGCTGACCTGACGATGCGGGTGATCAATGCGGCCGATCCCTTCTTCCAGGATGATCGCCGGTTTGACCTGTTCAACCGCTATTTCGAGCTGGTCAACATGCAGAAGGCAGTGCCGTCGCTGCTGATCGGTGGCTTCACCATCGTGCTTGGCATGGTGGTCGGCTTCATCGTCACCAGCTTCTATCACCCGTTTTTCCTGGCCTTCAACCTGGTGCTGATCGCACTGCTGTGGGCGGTTTGGGCGATCTGGTCGAGGGGGGCGATGAAGACCTCGATCAATCTTTCTCACGAGAAATACAACGCTGCACACTTCCTGGAGACGATCGGCGCCTCGAACGGCTTCTACAAATCGGCCCGCCACATCGATTATGCGCTGGATGGGGCAGAACGGGTGACAGCCAATTATGTGAAGGCCCATGCCGCGCACTTCGCCTACCAGTTCCCGCAGACCATCGCCTTCTATCTCCTCTATGCCGCCGCAAGCGCCGGCCTGCTGGCGCTGGGCGGCTGGCTCGTCATCCAGGAACAGCTCTCTATCGGCCAGCTGGTGGCAGCCGAGCTGATCCTGTCGGGCGTGTTTGCCGGCATGAACAGCCTCTATTCCTATCTCGACGATTGGTACGACCTGGTTGCCTCGATCGAGGAATTGTCGCTGCTCTATGGCCTGAAGCAGGAGCCGCCGGCGTCCAAGGGCCTGGCCCCGCCGCAGGGCGGCGCGCTGGCGATGAACCGGGTACGGGTGAATCTGCCGATCGGCCGGGCCGAATTGAACCTCACCATCCCGCAGGGCAGCCGGCTGGTGTGCCAGGGCGTGCCCGGCATGGAACGCGAATTTGCCGACCTCTTGAAACGCCTCGATCAGCCCGAATCCGGCCTGATCACGCTGGGCGGCGTCGATATCGCGCTGATGGACCCGCTGGCGCTGCGTTCCGACGTGATGGTGCTGGACCGCGCGTCCATCGTGGAATCGACCATCGCCGATTATCTGCAGCTGGCCAATCCGGCCCGCAACGCGGCGGACCAGATGGCGGCGCTGCGCCTGGTCGGCCTTGAAGACCGTATCGCGCTGCTGCCCGATGGCATCCACACCCGCCTGTCCTCCACCGGTGCGCCGTTCAGCGTCGCCAAGATGATGCAGCTGAAACTGGCCGCCGCCATATTGTCGGAACCGCGGCTGCTGGTAATGTCGCCCCTGTTCGATACGCTCACCCTGTCGCGGCTGAAGGCGGTGTTCGCCCATTTCCGTGCGCGCAACACCACCATCCTCTATTTCAGCAATCGCCCCGAAGCTGTCACGCTCGATGGCTGGCTGTGGATGGGGCTGGACCAGCAGCTGATCACGCAGAGCCGCGCCGAATTCGACCAACTGCGGGGCGCCGCCGGGCGGGAGACGGTTGATGGCGACTGATTCCCTGCCCGCCGGTCATTTCGCCACGCTGCGCGGCCTCAACCCGCCGCGGGTGATGCGGGTGCTGGCCGGTGTCGTCATCACCGGCCTCGTCATCCTGATCCTGTTCGTCACGCTGGTGCCCTGGGTGCAGACGGCGCAGGGCAGCGGCAGCGTGATCGCCTATGATCCGCGCGACCGCCAGCAGAACATCACTGCGCTGGTCGCCGGCCGGCTCGACCGCTGGTATGTGACTGATGGTGCCCGCGTGAAGGCTGGCGAGCCGATTGCGCGGGTGATCGACATCGATCCCGATTATCTCAGCCGTCTCGCCGCCGAACGCAGCCAGAAACTGGCCGAAATGGCCGCCACCCAGGCCGCTATGGCCACCGCCCAGCGCGATGTGAAGCGCATGACGACGCTCTATGGCGAAGGGCTGGCAGCCCGGCGCGACATGGAACTGGCCCAGATCAAGGTCGCCGATTATGCCGCCAAGCTGGCGTCGAGCCGGGCCGAGATCAACAAGATCGATGTCAACCTGCGCCGCAGTTCCGAACAATTGATCCGCGCCCCGCGCGATGGCCGCATCATGCGGGTGACCAGCATCGACAGCGCCACCATCGTCAAGCAGGGCGACGTGCTCGCCACCTTCGTGCCCGAACAGTCGCGGCGTGTGGTCGAGCTCTACATGGATGGCCGCGACATCCCGCTGATCCACCCCGGCCGCCGCGTGCGGCTGGAATTCGAAGGCTGGCCGGCGATCCAGTTCTCCGGCTGGCCGTCGGTGGCCAAGGGCTATTTCGATGGCCAGGTGGCGGCGATGGACCCCAATGCCTCGCCAAACGGCCTGTTCCGCATCCTGGTGGTGCCCAGCCCCGATCGCGATCCATGGCCCGACGAACGCTCGGTGCGGCTGGGTGCCAAGGTGCGCGGCTGGGTGCAGATGAACACCGTGCCGATCTGGTTCGAGCTGTGGCGCCTGCTCAACGATTTCCCGCTGCAGTTCACCCGCCCCGGCGCGGCCCCGGCTGAAACCGGTGCGGTGAAGGCCGAGAAGGCGAGCGAAAAGGCCGATGCCGGCACATCGCGCAAATAGGCTGCTGCTGTTGGCCGCGCTGCTGCCGGCGCTGGCGGCAGCGCAGGTGCCGGAGCAGGTGTCGGCGGGCGACAGCCGCGCGCTGGAAGCTGACGCGCGTGCCGCAGCCCAGCCGCTGC
>NZ_WNJP01000190.1 GCF_009733735.1 Sandarakinorhabdus oryzae
GGCAGCCACCGGGGCAGCCACCGGTGTGGCGGCAGGCGTTGCCTGAACGGCCGCAACCGGCGCTGCGGCAGGCGGCGGCGGTGCAGACGGGGCCGGAGCCGGCGCTGCGGCTTCATCCTCACCGGCAATGTTGATGATCGGGGTGCCCACCTTCACGCCTTCGGAACCGGCCGCGACCAGCAGCGCGGTCACCGTGCCGCCATCATCGGCTTCCAGCTCCATCGTGGCCTTGTCGGTCTCGATCTCGGCAATCACGTCGCCCGGCTTTACCGTATCACCCACGGCGACCAGCCATTTGGCCAGCGTACCCTCTTCCATGGTGGGCGACATGGCGGGGAGGAGAATCTGCGGCATCAATAGGTTCCCAGCAGCACGTCGGTGTGGAGTTCAGCCAGCGCTGGTTCCGGCGCTTCCAGCGCAAAATCGGCGGCTTCGGCCACTTCATCCCGCACCTCGCGGTCGATGGCCTTCAGCGCCGCCTCGTCGGCATGGCCTTCATCGAGGATCAGCTTCTTCAGCCCCTCGATCGGGTCGCTCTTCTCGCGCATCGCCTGCACTTCCTCGCGGCTGCGATACTTGGCCGGGTCGCTCATCGAATGGCCACGATAGCGATAGGTCTTCATTTCCAGCAGCAAGGGCCCCTTGCCGGCCTTCACCCACTCCACCGCCGCCTTGGCCGCGCCGCGCACGGCCAGCACGTCCATGCCGTCCACCTGCAGGCCCGGCACCCGGAAGCTTTCGCCGCGGCGGTAGAGCTGATCCTCGGCGCTGGCGCGATTGACCGAAGTGCCCATGGCATATTGGTTGTTCTCGATGACGAAGATCACCGGCAGCTTCCACAGCTCGGCCATGTTGAAGCTTTCATAGACCTGGCCCTGGTTGGCCGCGCCATCGCCGAAATAGGTGACCGCGAGGTGACCGTCGTTCTTGTACTTGTGGGCAAAGGCCAGCCCGGCGCCCAGTGGCACCTGCGCGCCCACGATGCCGTGGCCGCCGAAGAAGCCATGCTCCACGCTGAACATGTGCATGGAACCGCCCTTGCCGCGGCTGATGCCGGCGGCGCGGCCGGTGAGTTCGGCCATCACCGCCTTGGAGCTGATCCCGCAGGCCAGCATGTGGCCGTGATCGCGATAGCCGGTGATGATGCTGTCACCCTTGGTCAGTTCGGCCTGGATGCCGACCACCACGGCCTCCTGGCCGATGTAGAGGTGGCAGAAACCGCCGATCTGGCCCATGCCATAAAGCTGGCCGGCGCGCTCTTCAAAGCGGCGGATCAGCACCATCTGGCGATACATATCGAGCAATTCTTCACGCGAGGCGGTGTACCGCTCCGGTTCGTCAGGACGCGGCCAGTTGGGAATCGGCGGTGCGGATGATGCCTTGCGGCCGGGGCTGCGAGCCAAGTTCTTCACCTTTCACTGGCGCTACCCTGCTGGTATAAAATGTCGCACAGGCCGCGCAAAGCCCTCATCCGGCGCGATGTGCCGGACTGGTTACACGCATTCGTATTCAGCGGATCAGTTGGCGGCCTGCGCCTGAGTGGCCGGCAGCGGCACCACAACCTCGTCCGGCTTCACCAGATCAAGATTGCGGCGTACCAGCTCGTCGGCCAGATCGGGATCGACATGGCGCGGATCGAGCAGCACGAGCCGGCGTTGCAGCGCGGCCTGCTGCTCCTCGCTCGACACCACCGCCTGCTGCAGCTTGGAGCGCTGCACCTTGTATTCGCGCCAGGCGACATAGCCAGTGGGGCCGGACACAGCGTGGAAGGCGAAATAGCCACCGACAGTCAGGCACACCGCCGGCAGGGCGGAGCGCATCATCAACTGCTTCAGGGTCAGTTTCATCGCCATTGCCGGGCAAGTTACGCAAACACTGGCCTATCCACAAGGCTGCAATCTCACCAAACAGGTGCTAGCAGTGTCCTTAAAGCAACGCCTTGGGAGGAAATGCGCTCATGACCGCCATCAACACCGTCGTCGATCTGTCGAAAGACGGCGACATCGCTGTCGTCACGGTGAATTCGCCGCCAGTCAACGCGCTCTCCGCCGATGTGCGCGACGGGCTGGCCGGTGCCTTTGCCGCCATTGCCGCTGATTCTGCCGTGAAGGCCGCCGTGCTGGTCTGCGCCGGCCGCACCTTCATCGCCGGCGCCGATATTTCCGAATTCGGCAAGCCGCCGCGCGGCGCCTCGCTGCCGGCCGTGCAGGATGCGATGGAAGCCTCCCCTGTGCCGGTGATCGCGGCCATCCACGGCACGGCCCTGGGCGGTGGCCTGGAAGTCGCACTGTGCGCGCACTACCGGGTGAGCGATGCCAAGGCGAAGTTTGGCCTGCCGGAGGTCAAGCTGGGCCTGCTGCCCGGCGCCGGTGGCACCCAGCGTCTGCCGCGCATCGTGGGCGCGAAAAAGGCCACTGAAATGGTGACCAGCGGCGCACAGATGGGCGCCAAGGATGCGCTGGCCACCGGGCTGGTGGACGAGGTCGTGGACGGCGACCTGACTGCCGGTGCCATCGCCTTTGCCCGAAAGCTGGTCGCCGAAAAGCGCCCGCTGAAAAAGGTGCGTGATGACAGCAGCAAGATTGGCGGCACTGCGGCCGAACTGGCACCGTTCTTCGCCGAGTTCCGCAAGGCCAATGCCAAGGCGTTCAAGGGCTTTGATGCACCCGAAGCCAATATCAAGTGCATCGAGGCCGCCGTTGCCCTGCCCTTCGCTGAAGGCCTGAAAGTCGAACGCAGTGAATTCATGAAGCTGATGAACGGGCTGCAATCGGCAGCCCAGCGCCATGTCTTCTTCGCCGAACGCGCCGCCGCCAAGATCGACGGGCTGCCAGCGGATGTGCAGCCGCTGCCGGTCAAGAAGGTTGGCGTGATCGGTGCCGGCACCATGGGCGGCGGCATCTCGATGAACTTCCTGTCGGTCGGCATCCCCGTCACCATCGTCGAGATGAAGCAGGAAGCGCTGGATCGCGGCGTTGGCATCATCCGCAAGAATTACCAGAACAGTGCCGACAAGGGCCGCTTCCCGCAGAGCGAGGTGGACGCGCGCATGGGCCGTCTCACCCCGACGCTGAACATGGACGATCTCGCCGATTGCGACCTGATCATCGAGGCCGTGTTCGAGAACATGGCGATCAAGAAGGATATTTTTGGGCGTCTGGACAAGATCGCCAAGCCCGGCGCCATCCTGGCCAGCAACACCAGCTATCTTGATGTGGACGAGATCGCGTCGGCCACCACACGGCCCGAATATGTGCTGGGCATGCATTATTTCTCGCCGGCCAACGTCATGCGGCTGCTCGAGGTCGTGCGCGGCGCCAAGACCGATCCCCAGGTGCTGGCCACCGCCATGGCCATCGGCAAGGCCACCGGCAAGATCGCGGTGGTCGCCGGCGTGTGCCACGGCTTCATCGGCAACCGCATGCTCGCCCGCCGCCAGCAACAGGCCAATCTGCTGATGCTGGAAGGCGCGGCGCCGGCTGATATCGACCGTGTGCTCACCGATTTCGGCTTCCCGATGGGCCCGTTCCAGATGAGCGATCTGGCCGGACTCGATATCGGCTGGAATGCCGAAACCTCGAAGGGCGAAACCGTGCGTGACCGGCTCTGTGAAGCCGGCTTGCGTGGCCAGAAGAACGGCAAGGGCTTCTATGTCTATGACGAGAACCGCAACCGCACGCCCAACCCGGAAGCGTTGGCCATCATCGATGCCTATGCCGTGGAGAAGGGCATCAACCGCCGCACCATCGACGATCAGGAAATCCTGGAGCGTTGCCTGTTCCCGATGGTGAACGAAGGCGCCCGCATCCTCGCCGAAGGCAAGGCCCAGCGCGCCAGCGATATCGATATCGTCTGGATCAACGGCTATGGCTGGCCGGTTTATCGCGGCGGCCCGATGTTCTGGGCGCAGAATGATGTGGGCCGGGAGCGCATCATCGAAATGCTGGAGAAGATGGGCGAAGAGGTTTCGCCGGTTTTGAAGGATGGCTGGAAGTAAGGACCGAGGGCCCGCCAAAAGGACAAAGCATGAAACGCACGCTCTTCACGCTCCTCACCCTGCTCGCCGCGCCCACGCTGGCCGCGGAAACCCCCGACTATGCCAAGCCCGAGACTTGGCTGTGCCGCCCCGGTGCCGCCGACCCGTGCAGCGGCGATGCCAGCGTCAGCCGGGTGCCGGCCGACATTTCGGCGATCTCACTCGATCTGCTGCCGGCAGCGAAAAAGCCGAAGATCGACTGTTTCTACGTCTATCCCACCGTTTCCACCGACCCGACGCCCAACAGCGACATGACCGCCGATGCAGCGGAAAAATTCGTCGCCCAGGCCCAGGCGGCGCCGTTCCGCCAGGCCTGCCGCCTGTTCGCGCCGCAGTATCGCCAGGTCACGCTGGCGGCATTGCGCGACCGCATGGCCGGCAAGGGTGACACGGCTGACCGGGCCATGGCCTATGGCGACGTCAAGGCGGCGTGGGCGCATTATCTCAAGCACAACAACAAGGGCCGCGGCGTCATCCTGATCGGCCACAGCCAGGGCAGCGGCGTGCTGAAGGCGCTGATCCAGAACGAGATCGAGGGCAAGCCGGCCGCCAAACAGATCATTGCGGCCTATCTCGCCGGCCACAATCTGCTGGTGCCGGAGGGCAAGGATGTCGGCGGCGACTTGAAGTCCACGCCGCTCTGCCGCTCCTCGACCCAGACCGGCTGCGTCGTCAGCTGGGTCAGCTTCCGCGATACCATGGCGGTGCCGGCCGCCAGCCTGTTCGGCCGCCCGCCCGCCGGCAGCCCGGCCGGGATGGCCGTGGCCTGCACCAACCCGGCGGCGCTGGCCGGTG
>NZ_WNJP01000191.1 GCF_009733735.1 Sandarakinorhabdus oryzae
GCCGCGGCCCGCGCCGCCGATGCGCCGCGCGGCTTCATCCGGGCGCTGCATGCCGCGCACGCCGACGGCCGCCACGCCCTGATTGCCGAATGCAAGAAGGCCAGCCCCTCCAAGGGCCTGATCCGCGCCGATTTCAATCCGGCGGCGCTGGCCCGCGCCTATGAAGCTGGTGGTGCTGCCTGTCTGTCGGTACTGACCGAGGAGCGCTGGTTTCTCGGCAGCGACGCCTATCTGCAGGCCGCCCGCGCCGCCGTGTCGCTGCCGGTGATCCGCAAGGATTTCATCGTCGATCCCTACCAGGTGATCGAGGCCCGAGCGATCGGTGCGGACGCCATCTTGCTGATCATGGCCTCGCTGTCGGACACGCAGGCCGCCGAACTGGAGGACGTGGCGCACGCGCTTGGCATGGACGTGTTGATCGAGGTGCACGACGCCGCCGAACGTGATCGCGCCGTGCAGCTGAAGACACCGCTTCTGGGCATCAATAACCGCAATCTGAAGACGTTGGAGGTTTCACTTCAGACCAGCTTTGAACTGGCCGACACGCCGGGCAAGACTTTGGTGGCCGAATCCGGCCTGTCCTCCAACGCCGATCTGGCAGCACTGGCCGGCGTCGGCATCCGCACCTTCCTGGTGGGTGAAAGCCTGATGCGTGCACCCGACGTGACCGCGGCGACCCGGCAGTTGCTGGGCCTCGCCGCGTGAGCAGGCTCACCCACCTCGATGCCAGCGGCGCGGCGCGCATGGTGGACATCAGCGCCAAGGCCGCCACGCGGCGCGAAGCCGTGGCCGAAGGCTTCATCCATGTTGCGAACAACGCCTTGCAAGCCATTACCGAACAAGCAGTGAAGAAAGGCGACGTACTCGCCACCGCCCGCATCGCCGGCATCATGGCCGCCAAGCGCACTGCCGATCTCATCCCGCTCTGCCACCCGCTCCCTATCGATGCGGTGAATGTGGATCTGGCGATCGAGGCCTCTGGTATCCGCGCCACCGCCACCGTCGTCACCACCCACGGCACGGGTGTGGAGATGGAGGCGCTCACCGCTGTCTCCGCCGCGCTGCTCACGGTGTACGACATGGCCAAGGCGCTGGACCGGACGATGCGCATCGACGGCATCCGCCTGCTGCGGAAATCCGGCGGGCGCTCAGGCGATTTCGTCGCCGAATGAGTGGCTTGCTGCCTTTTGCGGCAGCGCTGGATCAGCTGCTGACCGGGGTTGAGCCCCTGCCGGCCGAAACCCTCCCGCTCGATGCCTGCGCCGGCCGAGTGCTGGCCGAGGATGTCTCTGCCCGCCTCACCCAGCCGCCGTTCGCTGCGGCCGCCATGGATGGCTATGCGATCCGCTGGACCGATCTGCACCGGCCCTGGCAGGTGGTGGGGGAAAGCGCCGCCGGCCACGGCTGGCCCGGCACGCTGGGCGCTGGCGAGGCGGTGCGCATCTTCACCGGCGCGCCGGTGCCGGCCGGGGCCGATGTGATCGTGGTGCAGGAGGAAGTGGCGCGCACTGGCGAAACCGCGCGACTGACTGGCGAAGGCCCACCGCGCATCGGCGCCCATATCCGGCCACAAGGCCAGGATTTCGCTGCCGGCGAGCGGCTGTTGGCGGCCGGAACGCGGCTTTCGGCTGCCCATCTGGGCCTCGCCGCTGCCGGCGGGCACGGCACGCTGGCCGTCGTGCGCCGCCCGCGCGTCACCTTGATCGCGACGGGCGATGAGCTTGTGTTGCCGGGCGCCACGCCGGGGCCGGGGCAAATCGTCTCCTCCAACCCGGCGATGCTGACCGCCCTGCTGCGCGCTGCCGGCGCCGAGGTGTACGACCCCGGCCTGATCCCCGACAACCGCGCCGCGCTCGCCGCCGCGCTCACGGCTGCCGAGGCAGACCTGATCATCACCATTGGCGGCGCGTCGGTGGGCGATCATGATCTGGTGGTGCCGGTGCTGAAGGAGCTCGGCGCGGCCCTCGATTTCTGGAAGATCGCGCTGCGGCCCGGCAAGCCACTGCTCGCCGGGCGGTTGGGCGGCACACGGGTGCTGGGCTTGCCAGGCAATCCGGTGTCGGCGTTCGTGACCGCGCTGTTGTTCGCCGTGCCGCTGGTCTCCCGCCTCGCCGGGCGGGCGCATGATCTGCCGCTGGAAACGCTGCCGGTGGCCGCGCCCCTGCCCGCCAATGGCGCCCGCCGCGACCATCTGCGCGCCCGGCGCACGCCAGCGGGTGCAGAACCCTTCGCGCGGCAGGACAGCGCCCTCCTCTCCCTGTTGGCCCAAGCCGAGTTGCTGATCATCCGCGAGGCGCACGCCCCGGCGGCGCCGGCCGGTACGCCAGTTACCTGCATTGCGCTTGACATGTTCCATTCTGTTTTCTAGATGTTCCTTCCATGTTCCGTTTTGGAGCGGCGTGGGAGAAGCGGTCATGCTCACCAGGAAGCAGCAGGAATTGCTCATCTTCATCGATGAGCGGTTGAAGTCCGACGGGGTGTCGCCGTCCTTCGAGGAAATGAAGGAGGCGCTGAACCTCAAGTCCAAGTCGGGCGTGCATCGCCTGATCAACGCGCTCGAAGAACGCGCCTTCATTCGCCGCCTGCCCAACCGCGCCCGCGCGCTGGAAGTGCTGCGCCTGCCCGACGCGCTGAAGGCCGAAAAGCCCGCCCTCACCCTCGTTGCCAGCCGGCCCGCGCCAGCGCCGCCGGCCGTTGCCATGCTGGCCGCCAACGACACCATCACCGTGCCGCTGCATGGCCGCATCGCCGCCGGTCTGCCGGTGGAGGCGCTGGAAAGCGACCGCTCGCTCTCCGTGCCGGCCGCCCTGCTCGGCCCCGGCGATCATTATGCCCTGGAAGTGTCGGGCGATTCGATGATCGAGGCCGGCATTCATGATGGCGATTATGCCCTGATCCGGCGCTGCGACACGGCGCGCGACGGCGATATCGTCGTGGCGCTGATCGACGACAGCGAAGCGACGCTGAAATATCTGCGCCACGAAAAAGGGCTGATCCGCCTCGATCCAGCCAACAGCGCCTATGAACCGCAGCGCTATCACCCCGAGCAGGTCCGCATCCAGGGCAAGCTCGCAGGTTTGCTCCGCCGCTATCACTGAAGCACTGACACCGGCCTGCCGACCCCATAGTGGCAGGGCATGTGGTAGGGCGCCGGCCGTGGATGGCCGGCGCCCTTTACCGTTCTGAGCGCGCCCGGATTCGCTGAACGCGCCCTGAAAGTCAGGTTTGCTTGACTTCTGTCGCGCGCCATGTCATGTTTACCTGACTTCAAGTGAGGCATACATGACACAGAGTCGCAAACGCCGCCTGCGCCGTTGGACCGATCACGCCGCCTATCTGCTCATCGGTGTGGTCATCGCGATGGGCGTGCAACTGGCCCAGGGCCGGGTTGCGCCTGCGGTTATCGGCTGGCTGGTGGGCCTGGTGATGGCCGCGGCCGGCCTGTGGGCCTGTCTGAAGGGCCCGCGGGTGGATGAAGTGGCGCTGGCCGGGGTGAAATTCGCCTGGCTATGGGGCGGCTTTGCCGGCCTGGCGCTCGGCTTTGGCCTGTTCCAATGGGCGGTGCTGGCCGGCAGCGGTATTGGCTGGCCGGCAAGTCCGGCTGAACTGCGCGCCTTTGCGGCCGGCATCATCATCGTCATCGGCGTCCAGCTGCTTGCCTATCTCGCCATCCTGGCTGGCTGGTGGTGGCGAAAGGGCGGGCTGTGAAAAGCCGGCTGAAGTTGCTGCGCGCCGAACATGGCCTCACCCAGGCTGATCTGGGCGAACGGGTCGGCGTGTCGCGCCAGGCGATCAACGCCATCGAAACCGGCAAGTTCGAACCTTCGCTGGGTCTGGCCTGGCGCCTTGCCCGGCACTTCGGCCACCCGATCGAACAGATTTTCGATTTCAGCGACGAACTGGAAGGAGAACAGCCATGAACCGCCATCACCGCACCTGGGCCGCCCTGATCATCGGCATCATCGCCGGCTATGCCGTGCTGGCACTGCTGCTCGACGACGGCCTCGCACCAGATGACCGGCTGCTGTTCGCCAGCCTGCTGTTTTCGGCCAGCGGCCTGTGGTTCGGTCTTGCCGCGGCCCGGCGAGGGGGCTGCCGTCGTCACAGCGACAGGCGGTAAACCCTTGTGGCAGTGCCGCTGAACAGCGCGGTCTTTTCATCCTCGCTGTAATGAGCGCTGACCAGTTTGAAGGCGTTCCACAGCGTGCGGTAATCGCAGGTGCCGCGATCGACCGGGAAATTGCTTTCGAACATGCACCGGTTGGCGCCGAACAGATCGATCGCGGTTTCGATCCACGGCCGCCATTCATCGGCCAGCACCTGGGCCGTGGCCGGCGGATCGGCCATGAAACTGTCAAAGCCGGCGAACGGCATGGCGAGGCCACCCACCTTCATCACCACGTTCGGGCAATCGGCCAGCGCCTTGATGCCGCCGGCCCAGATCGTGAAACCGGCATCGCGGCGGCCGGTGTAGGAGGCGGTGCCGAGTGGCGTCGCCAGGTGATCGCAGATGATGGTGAGATCCGGCAGGGCGCGGGCCATGGCGACCAGTTCGGGGATCTGCGGTGCCAGCAGCCAGCAATCATAGCTGAGGCCAAGCGCCGCCAATTCCGCTAGGCCGGCGCGGAAACGCGGATCGGCGAGCAAGCCGGGCGGGTTGCGCTGCAGGATGCCGAGCACGGCCGGGTCTGCATCCCAGGCCGGTGAATGGCGGATGCCACGGAAACGCGCCGGGGCGGCGGCCAGGTGCGCCTCCAGCACCGGCCGCGCGGCGGCGCCCAGGGTGAGATCGGCGTGGCCGACGATGCCGGCGCAGG
>NZ_WNJP01000192.1 GCF_009733735.1 Sandarakinorhabdus oryzae
TGCCCGGCGGCCTGATCCGTGGCCCGCAGGCCGCCCCCGCCACCGCCGCGCTGGCTGCCGAATGATCCGCGCCGCCGCTGCCGCCCTGCTCCTCACCACGGCAGCAACCGCCCAGGACGCGCCACCCGGCGCATTTTCGGAAAGCCGCCAATTGCCCGGCCTCACCGCGCCGGGCGAGATCGTCATCGATCGTGCTGGCGTGCCGCACATCTATGCGGCCAATGCCCGCGATGGCTTCTTCCTGCAGGGCTATGCCGTGGCGCGCGACCGGCTGTGGCAGATCGATCTGTGGCGCAAGCGCGGGCTGGGCCGGCTGTCGGCCAGCTTCGGGCCACAATTTGTCGCGCAGGACCGTGCAGCGCGGTTGCTGCTCTATCGCGGCGACATGGCGGCAGAATGGGGCCATTACCCGGCCGCAACCAGGGCCTGGACCGAGGCCTTTGTCGCCGGCATCAACGCCTTCATCGCCGATGTCGAGGCCGGCCGCCAGCCACTGCCGATCGAGTTCAGCGCCACCAAGAGCCAGCCGGAACGCTGGCAGGCGGACGACGTGGTGCGCGTCCGGTCCAACGCGCTGGCCAGCAACCTGCCCAGCGAGGTCGCCCGTGCCCGCGCCCTGTGCGGCGGCGACGTGAAGTATGAGCCGCTGCGCCGCGAACTGGCCCCTGCGCACAATGTTGCCATCCCGAAGGGCCTCGATCCGTGCAGCATCCCGGCCGATGTGCTGGCGGAATATACGCTGGGCACCGGCGAGGTGCGCTTTGACGGCAAGGCCCTGGTGCTGGCCAGCCGCGACCCCACGAAGCTGGATCCCGATGCACTGGAAGGCTCGAACAACTGGGTGATCGGCCCGGCGAAATCCGCCACCGGGCGGCCGATCCTGGCCAATGATCCGCACCGCGCGCACGGCATCCCCAATTTGCGCTACCTCTCCCACATCGACACGCCGGAACTGAAGATCGCCGGTGCCGGCGAGCCGGCGCTGCCCGGCGTCAGCTTTGGCCACAACGAGGATGTGGCCTGGGCGCTGACCATCTTCGCCATCGACCAGCAGGACCTGGTGGTGAACCCGAAGGGGACGAAGCTCATCGAGGTGCGCGAGACCATCGCGGTGAAGGGCGAGGCGCCGCGCGAAATGGTGCTGAAGTTCAGCGCCGATGGCCCGATCATCCACGAAGACCCCGCCAGCGGCCGCAGCTTTGCCCTGCGCGCCACCTGGAGCCAGCCGGGCGCTTCGGCCTATTTCAACGCCGCCTGGGCGTGGACGGCGAAGACGTGGGACGATTTCCTCGTCGCCCGCGATCATTGGGGCGCGCCGCCGCTCAACCTGCTGTTTGCCAATCGCGCCGGCGAAATTGGCTGGGCGCCGGGCGGCTTCGTGCCGGTGCGCGCGGCCGGCGATGGCCTGCTGCCGGTGCCGGCCGGCAAGGCCTGGCGCTGGACCGGGCTGCTCGATGCGAAACTGATGCCGGTGAAGCATGATCCGGCCGAAGGCTGGATCGCCACCGCCAACGAAATGAACGTGCCGGCCGGATACCCGCACCAGCTCGGCCTGGAATGGACCGACCGCAGCCGCATCACCCGCATTTCCGAAGTGATCGCGTCAAAGCCCAAGTTCGGCATCACCGATGCCATGGCGCTGCAGAACGATGCCACGTCGCCGATGGCACGCCGCGCCGTGGCGCTCTTGAAGGGCCTGACCGGCCGCGATGCCAATGAACGCGGCGCGCTGGCGCTGCTTGTCGGCTGGGATGGCCATGAAGGGCCGGACTCGGCTGCCGCTGCGCTCTATGAGCTCTGGGCCAGCCGGCACTTGCCCGGCGCGGCGGTGGCCGCCATCGTGCCGGAACCCATGCGCGCCAACTTCGGCCGCCCCTCCATCCCCAACATCCTGCCGGTGCTGGAAAATGGTGCGCTGCTCGGCGCCGATCCAGCGGGCAAGCGGGCGGAAATCCTGCTCGGCTCGCTCGGCACCGCTTTTGCCGAGGCGCAGAAGCGGCTAGGCCCCGATCCGGCGGCGTGGCGCTGGGGCGCGCTGCATGTCGCCGATTTCACGCCGGCGCTCTCCATCCCCGGCCGCGATGCCGAACGCCGTGTCGGCCCGCTGCCGATCGGTGGCAGTGGCTCCACCCCGATGGCGATGAGCCCGGTGAGCGGCCCGGCCGGCGACTATCGGGTGGGCGCCGGCGCGTCGGTGCGGCTGGTGATGGACGTGGGCAAGTGGGACAATTCGATGGCGATCAACACGCCCGGCCAGTCCGGCGATCCGGCCAGCCCGCATTATCGCGACATGTTCCCGCGCTGGGCGACCGGCAATTATTTCCCCTTTGCGTGGAGCCGCACAAAGGTCCTGAGCCAGGCCGAGCGCATCATCAGGGTTTCGCCTTAGCGCCGTCAGCCATCCACGCGGCGACGGCGACCATCTGGTCAAAATCGAGCTGGTCCGCCACCGCCTGCATAGGCTCGGCGCCATCGTCGGCGCGGGCGCGGGACTTGAAGGCCAGCAACTGCCTGAGGATATAGCTGGGTGAGCGCCCCGGCCCCCAGCCGTTCATCTGCTCAGCATGGCATTCGATGCAGCCCAGTTCGGCGGCGATGGCGCGACCCTTCGCGATGCTGCCCGGCGGCACCCAGGCGGTGAACGTCGCGCGTGGGTCGCGCTTTTCAAAGGCGTGCGGGTCGTCCGGCACCTCGATGATGCGCCCGGCAATCGGTTCACGCGGGCCGGGCTGGGCGGCAAGGATGAAGCCCAGCGGCGCGGTGGGCGGCACGGTGGCGCTTTCGACCACCTTCACGCGTGAGGTGAAGGGCTGGCGACTGAACCAGCGTGCGGCGGTCGCCACATCGTCGGCGCTGGCATGCTGGATGGTGGTGCGCATGGCGGTGCTGGGGAACCAGCCGGCACGGGCTGCGGTGCGCGCGCCCGACCGGAACGCTTCCGTCTGATCGATGATATACTCCTCCGGCAATCCGGCCAGCGACGCGTTTTCCGGCCGGCCATCGCCGTGTGGCAGGTGGCAGAAGCCGCAGGCATATTGGCCGGGCTGGGCGTTTTCGCGGATGAAGGCAGGCACTGGCTGCGCGGGATCGGGGAACCAGTCCACGGCGCGCTCTGGCGTGCGCAGGTCGCGCTCCTTCAGGGTGACGCGCGATCCCGGCAGGGTCACCGTCGCTTCGGGGTCAGCCGCGGGCGGGCGTCGCTCGGTGGACGGCGCCGGATAGAGCCAGGCCGGCGTTTCGAACGCCGTCACAGTGGCGGCAACCGCAGCGCCAATCAGCAGGATCTTCATCGCCTTCCCTTCTCAATGACCGTTCAGCGCCTGCCACACTGCCACTGCGGCCAGCGCGGCAGTTTCGGCGCGCAGGATGCGTGGCCCCAGGCTCAAGGCAATTGCGCCGCGGTGGGCACGAATGGCCGCACGCTCGTCCGGCGTGAAGCCGCCTTCCGGGCCGATCAGGATGGCCGCCGGCGCCGGTACACGCGCCAGTGTTGCCGCCATCGCCTCGCCACCCTTTTCATCGGCAAAGATCAGCGCCCGGCCTTCGGGCCAGGACTTGAGCAAGCGCTCAAGTGGCAACGGCGCCGGCAGATCGGGCACGGCGGTGCGCCCCGATTGCTCGGCCGCCTCCACCAGGTGTGCGCCCAACCGCTCCAGATTGGGCTTGTCCACCACCGTGCGCTGCGTGGTCACCAGTTGCAGCCGGGCGACGCCCAGCTCACAGGCCTTTTCGACCAGCCAGTCAATGCGGCCCTTCTTCAGCGGCGCAGCGCAGAGCCACAGATCGGCCACCTGCTCCTGCGGCGCGCTTTGCTGCTCGGCCACAAGCGCCACCGCCTTCTTCGCCACTGCCGTCACCCGCGCCGCCCATTCGCCGTCGCGGCCGTTGAACAGGCGCACCATGTCACCCGGCTGCCGGCGCATGACGCTGGCGAGATAATGGGATTGCGGCGCATCCAGCGATATTGCCGCGCCCGCCGCCAGGGCACCCGGCACGAACAGGCGCGGCGTGGTTGACAAGCTGCGGTCAGTTTCGCTCATGGAAGCCGTGGTTACCCTCCCTCCCTCCGCAACGCCAGATGCCGTGAAGAGCTGGATCGACTGGCTGCCGGCGCGCGCCCAGGCCTATGCGCGGCTGGCGCGCCTCGATCGGCCGGCCGGCGCGTGGCTGCTCTATTGGCCGTGCGCGGCCGGGCTGGCGCTTTCAGGCGGGCTGAAGACCCTGCCTTTGTTTCTGCTGTGGTTCGGGCTGGGCACCATCGCCATGCGCGGCGCTGGCTGCGTGTGGAACGACATTGTCGATCGCGACCTCGATGCCCAGGTCGAGCGCACACGGGATCGCCCGGTCGCCTCGGGCCGCATTTCGGTGAAGGCGGCGCTGGCCTTTGCGGTGGCGTTGTCGCTGGTCGGGCTGGTCGTGTTGTTGCAGCTGCGGCCATTGGCGCAGATCGTGGCGCTGGCCAGCCTGATCCCGGTGGCGGCCTATCCGTTCATGAAGCGCATCACCTGGTGGCCACAGGCCTGGCTGGGCATCACCTTCAATTGGGGCGCGCTAGTCGGCTGGGCGGCGGTGCAGGCGATTTCGGCGCCGATGTGGCTGCTGTGGGCCGGCGGCATTGCCTGGACGCTGGGTTACGACACGATCTACGCCCTGCAGGATATCGAGGATGACGCGCTGGCGGGCATCAAGTCCTCCGCCCGCGCACTTGGGCACCGGGCGCGCCGCGGCGTGGCGGCCTTCTACGCTGTGGCGCTCGTCCTGTGGGGCGCGGCGCTGTGGCTGGTCGCCGGCCAGGCGCTGGCCGTGCTG
>NZ_WNJP01000193.1 GCF_009733735.1 Sandarakinorhabdus oryzae
GCCAGCGCCGCCCACGCTTGACGAGGTGGTCGGGCAGTTGGCCGGCCTCGCCCGCCGCGAGGCGCCGGCCGTGGTGGCGGCGCTGCTCGACCGGCTCGACGTGCAGGGGCGTTATGCGCTGATCAAGCTGGCGACCGGCGCCCTGCGCATCGGGGTGTCGGCGCGGCTGGCGAAGACCGGGCTGGCGCAGGGTTTTGGCCTTGATCTCGAGGCGGTGGAGGAGGTCTGGCACGGGCTTTCGCCGCCGTTCGATCCGCTGTTCCGCTGGGCCACCGGCGCCGCGCCGCCGCCCGCCGCCGGTGACGTGCCGGTGTTCCGCCCCTTCATGCTGGCCAGCCCACTGGAAGACGGCGCGGTGCTTGATCTGGCCACCCATGCCGCCGAATGGAAATGGGATGGCATCCGCGTCCAGATCGTCCACGCTGGCGGTCAGACCAGGCTGTTCAGCCGCACCGGCGACGATATCTCTGGCAGCTTCCCCGACGTGACGCTCGACCAGCCGCTGGCTCTCGATGGCGAATTGCTGGTGCGCGGGGAAGGGCAGGCGGATGGCATCGCCGCCTCGGGCAGCTTCAACGCCCTGCAGCAGCGACTGGGCCGCAAGGCGCCGACGGCGAAGCTGATCGCCGATCGCCCGGCCTTCATCCGCGTCTATGACCTGCTGTCCCACGCCGGCGAGGATTTGCGCGCCATGCCCTGGGACGCCCGCCGCGCCCGGCTGGAGGCGGTGCTACCCGGCCTTGATCCCACAAGTTTCGAGCTTTCACCGCTGGTGGAGGCGGCCAGTTGGGACGAATTGGCGGCCCTGCGTGATGCTGCGCGCGATGCCGCCATCGAAGGGCTGATGCTGAAACGCCGCGACGCGCCCTATGTGGCCGGGCGCAGGGTGGGCCAGTGGTTCAAGTGGAAACGCGCGGCACTCACCGCCGATTGCGTGCTGATGTATGCCCAGCGCGGCCACGGCAAGCGATCCAGCCTCTACAGCGATTTCACCTTTGGCTGCTGGACCGATGATGGCCAATTGCTGCCGGTCGGCAAGGCCTATTCCGGCTTCACCGATGCCGAACTCGCCTTGCTCGACAAGTTCGTGCGCGCCAACACGCTGCAGAAATTCGGCCCGGTGCGCGAGGTGGAGAAAAGCCTGGTGCTTGAAGTCGCGTTTGACTCTATCCACGCCTCCACCCGCCACAAGTCGGGCCTTGCCATGCGCTTCCCGCGCATCTCGCGCATCCGCACCGACAAGCCGGCGGCCGAGGCCGACATGATTGCGGCGCTGTTGAAGCTGGCGACATGAGCGCCTAGGCTTGCACTCATGCTCATCGCCACCTTCAACATCAACGGCACCAACGCCCGCCTGCCGCGCCTGCTGGAATGGCTGGAGGCGGCCAAGCCTGACATCGCCTGCCTGCAGGAAATCAAGACGATGACGGAGAATTTTCCCGTCGAGACGCTGCGCGAGGCTGGTTATCATTGCCTGGTCCACGGCCAGAAGGGCTTCAACGGCGTCGCCATCCTGTCCCGCGAGCCGGCCATTGAGGTGCAGCGCGGCCTGCCGGGCGACGAGAGCGATGAACAGTCCCGTTATCTGGAAGCCGATGTGATGGGCGTGCGGGTGGCCAGTATCTATCTGCCCAACGGCAATCCCCAACCTGGCCCCAAGTTCGATTACAAGCTGTCCTGGATGGAGCGGCTGCGCGTCCATGCCGCCGGGTTGCTTGCAACCGGCCTGCCGGTGGTGCTGGCCGGCGATTACAATGTCATCCCCAATGATGATGATATCTGGGACGCGACCGCCATGCGCGACGATGCGCTGCGTCAGCCCGAATCCGTAGCGGCATACCGGCAGCTTTTGTGGCAGGGCTGGACGGACGCGGTGCGCTGTCTGCACCCGGTCGGCGGCATCTGGAGCTTCTGGGACTATCAGGCCGGCGCCTGGCAGCGCGACCATGGCTTTCGCATCGATCACCTGTTGCTGTCACCAGCGGCGGCGGACCGGCTGCAGGATGCCGGCGTGATGAAGGATGTGCGCGGCCAGGAAAAGGCCAGCGATCACGCGCCGGCCTGGTGCCAATTGCGTTAGTGCGGCGCCGGCTGCTGTTGCGCCGGCTCGTTCAGCGTCTTGTCCAGCCAATTGTCATCCAGCCGTGGCGGATCACTGGCGGGCGGTTCCTCGCCGTCCATCGGCGGCGGTTCGTCCATGGTGATGCCATAGCTTTGGGCGTCGGGTTCGGGCCCCAGGCCCTCCTCGGTCACATCGGTCACCAGCGGTTCGGGCGGGGTGCCACCCACGGCACGCGCCATGAACTGGGCAAAGGCCCGCGCCGGGGCGCGGCCGCCGGCCAGGCCACGCACGGCCTGGTTGTCGTCGCGGCCCATCCACACGCCGGTGGTGATGCCGCTGGAAAAACCGATGAACCAGCCATCCTTGTTGCTGCTCGTGGTGCCGGTCTTGCCCGCCAGTGGCCGACCAATCTGGGCGGCGCGGGCGGTGCCCTCCTCCACGGCGGCCTGCATCAACTGGGTCATCTGCGCCGCGACGACCGGCGCCACCACCTGACGCGTCTCGCCCTCGCTGCGGTTGTAGAGCACCCGGCCGGTGCCGGTGGTGATGCGGGTGATGGCATAGGGCGCCTGTTCCAGGCCATTGTTGGCCACCGTGGCATAGGCGTTGGTCATCTCGAACAAGGTCACCACCGATGAACCCAGCGCCATCGCCGGTTCGCGGCTGATCGCGGTGGTGATGCCAAAGCGGCGCGCCACGTCGGCCACCGTGTCGAAGCCGACCTGTTGGGCCAGCTGCACCGCCACCGTGTTGATCGACTGGGCAAAGGCCTGGCGCACGCTCACCGGGCCGGCAAAGGTGCCGTTGTTGTTCTTCGGCGACCAGTTGCCGATGGTCACCGGCCGGTCTTCCACCATGTCGTCCGGCGTCACCCCGGATTCAAGCGCGGCGACATAGACGAAGAACTTGAACGCCGAGCCCGGCTGGCGCCGCGCCACGATCGCCCGGTTGTAGTTGGAGCGGACATAATCGGTGCCGCCCACCATGGCCTTCACGCCGCCATCGCGGGCCAGCGCCACCAGCGCGCCCTGGGCGCCGCGCGGCGCCTCGGCCCGAATGGCGGCTTCGGCCTGGCGCTGCATCTGGGCGTTGAGCGTGGTTTCCACCAGCAGCGGCTCACCCACTTCGTCGGTGAGATTTTCTAGCTCGCTCAGCACCCAATCGGTGAAATAGCGCACCCCGGCCGCCCGCGCCTGCGGGGCAAAGCGCACCAGGCGCGGATCGGCGGCAGCGGCTTCGGCCTCGCTGATGGCGCCATTGTCCACCATCACAGCAATCACGGTGGCCGCGCGCTTGCGGGCCGCTTCGGCATCGGCCGATGGGGAGAAACGCGACGGCGCCTTCACCAGCCCGGCGATGATGGCGGCTTCCTCCAGGCTGAGACGGCGGGCGCTGTGGCCATAGAATTTGCGCGACGCGGCATCGATGCCATAGGCGCCGCCGCCAAAATAGACGCGGTTGAGATAGAGCTCGAGAATGTCTTCCTTGGCAAACTTGCGCTCGATCGCCAGCGCCAGCACCATCTCGCGCAGCTTGCGTGTGTAATCCTTCGACGAGGTGAGGAACAGGTTGCGCGCCAGCTGCTGGGTGATGGTCGATGCGCCCTGGGCACGATCGCCCTTGGCCGCATTGACCACGATCGAGCGCACGATGCCGATCGGATCGACGCCGGGGTGGTACCAGTAACGCTTGTCCTCCACCGCGATCATGGCGGCCTTCATCGTCGCCGGGATCTCGGTATAGCTCAGCCATTCGCCGTAGCTGGGGCCGAAGCTGGCCAGCACGGCGCCATCATCACCGCGAATTTCCACCGGCTGGCCGTTGGGGCTCTTCTTCATGGCTTCGAACGACGGCAGGTCGCGATAGGCCAGCGCGACAGCAACGGCGAGCGCGATGAACACGGCCAGGCCGCCCACCAGGCCCCATTTCAGGAGGCTGATGTACCAGCGGTTCTTCTTCGGGCGCGGGGCAGGGCGTCGTTGGGGCACTTGGGTGTATTATCCAGCAAATACGGCAGCTATTGGGCAACGCACGACGGGCAGGCCGGGTCCTTGGGCAGGCTGATGCTGCGGAAGCGGCCGCCCAGTGCGTCAAACAGGGTGATGCGGCCCGCACTCGATGGCGCAAAGCCCGACAACTCGCGGATCGCCTCCATCGCCATCAGGCTGCCGATCACGCCGGTCAGCGCCCCCAGCACGCCAACGGCGGCGCAATTGCGATCGGGCTGGTCCTCGGGATTGCCGACGAAGCAGCGATAGCAGGGCAGGGCAGGGTCATGGCCCTTGAACACCGCCACCTGGCCATCGAACGGGCCGACTGCGCCCGACACCAGCGGCACGCGCAGCGCCAGCGCGGCATCGGCCACGGCCAGCCGCGTCGTGAAACTGTCGCAGCCATCGATGATCAGATCATGCCCGGCGAGCAGCGCATCGACATTGTCGGCCGCCAGCCGCAGCGGCACCGCCACGGTTTCGACATGCGGGTTGAGCGCGTGCAGATGCGTCGCCGCGCGCTCCGCCTTCATTTCGCCAGCATCCGCGGTTTCGAACAGTACCTGGCGCTGCAGGTTGGACAGCGCCACCGCGTCATCATCGATGATGGTCAGCCGGCCCACCCCGGCGGCGGCGAGATAGAGCAGGCACGGACTGCCCAGCCCGCCGGCGCCAACCACGGCCACCCGCGCCCGTGCCAGCGCCGCCTGGCCGCGCCCGCCGAATTCCGGCAGCACCAGGTGG
>NZ_WNJP01000194.1 GCF_009733735.1 Sandarakinorhabdus oryzae
CCAGCCCTGCGCCTGCTCGGCCACGAAGCCGGCCAGCCCGCCGATCAGCCCGAACAGGCCGAAGGTGCGCAGGCCGGCAACGCGGCTGCCGGGCCGGGCCGCGCGCTGTTGCCAGCCACGTTCCAGGCCGATGAGCAGGCCGATGGCCAGGGGGATCACCAGCCGCGCCAGATCGCCATTTGCGAGCATCGCCAACAGCCGTGCCGGCCCGGCGCTTGCCGGTCAAGCGGCGGCACCGTAAGGCACGGCGCATGGCCACCGCTTTCCGTCCCAAATGGGTGATCGTCATCGCCTTCTACAACGAGGCGAAGTTCATCGCGCCCACGGTCCAGTGCGCGCTGGCGCAGGACCGGGATGACATCATGCTGGTCTGCGTCGACAATGCCTCGACCGACGCCAGCCCGCAGATCGTCGCCGATGCCATCAAGGGCCATCCGCGCGCCATGCTGGTGACCGAGACCAACCAGGGCCACACCTTTGCCCTGCGCCGCGGCCTCGCCATCGCGCAGGAGTTGGGCGCCGAGAACATCGCCTTCTGGGATGCCGACACGTTCTATCCGCCGCACTATATCAGCCGCGCGGATCAACTGCTGGGCACGGACAAGCGCATCGTCGGCGTCCAGGCCTTTGATATCTATGGCCCCTACGACAGCCCCAAAAACCGCCTCATCCGCCATCGCATGGCACTGACCGCCAGCCTATTGAGCGGCCAGGGCCACACCGGCACCTTTGGCCAGGCCTTTCGCATTGTGCCGCTCGTCGCCTGTGGCGGGCCGAAGAATGATGACTGGCCGTTCGTGCTGTATGATCACGAACTCATCCACCGCATCCTGAAGGTCGGCCGGCTCACCCATGCCGCCGATCATGTCTGCTGGCCGGCGCCGCGCCGGCAGGTCAACAGCCATGTCCGCTGGAACCTTGTCGAGCGGCTGACCTATGCACTGACGCCCTATGCGGTGAAGGACTGGTTCTTCTACGATTTCCTCGCCCCCCGCCTGCGGAGGCGCGGCATGTTCGAAGCCGGCCTGCGGGTGCGCGACTGGGAAGAATGACTGTCATCGCCCGGCAACATCGGCACGGCATGGACGGTCCATGCTGACCCGCCTCGCCCTGCTGCTCCTGCTCGCTGCCCCCGCCACTGCTGCGCCGGTGCTGATGATCTCTGTCGATGGCCTGCGCTCGCAGGAATGGCAGCGGCGCGACAATGGTCTTGCCCTGCCGGCCCTGCGCGGCCTCGCCGCAGCCGGCACCAGCGCGGCGGTGACCGGCGTGCTGCCCACCGTCACCTATCCCAGCCACACCACGCTGATCACCGGCGCCACCCCGCGCCGGCACGGCATCGCCAACAATCTCACCTTTGATCCCACCCGCCGCAATGCCGAGGGCTGGTACTGGTATGCCAGCGATATCAAGGCGCAAACCTTGTGGCAGGCCGCCAGCGACGCCGGCCGCCGGGTCGCCAATGTGCACTGGCCGGTGAGCGTCGGCGTGGGCGGGATGACCGCCAACCTGCCGCAATATTGGCGCACCGGCATGCCCGATGACGACAAGTTGCAGGCGCTCCTCAACACCCCCGGCCTGCCGCTGCCCGAGGCCGGCCCCTACCCCACCGGCAAGGACGAGAGCATTGCCAGCGACGAAGGCCGCACCGCCCAGGCCATCGCCCTGCTGAAGCGGTTCAAGCCGGATTTCATGACCGTCTATCTGACCGGGCTTGACCATGAACAGCATGACAGCGGCCCGGATTCGCCGGCATCACGCGCCGCGCTGCAACGCATCGATGCCGCCGTTGGCCGGCTGGTGGCCGCCGCCCGCGTCGTCGATCCGGCCACCACCATCGTGCTCGTCTCCGATCATGGCTTTGCCCCCACCAGCCGGGCCACCAACCTGTTCACACCCTTCATCAAGGCCGGGCTGATCCGCCTGAGCGCCGACGGCAGCGCCATCACCAGCTGGGACGCCATCCCGTGGACGGCAGGCGGCAGCGCGGCGATCGTGCTGGCCCGGCCCGACGATGCGGCGCTGAAGGCCAGGGTGGAGGCGGTGCTGACCGAAACCGCCGCCGATCCCTCCGCCGGTATCGACCGCGTGCTGGACAGCGCCGCCGTCGCCGCGGCCGGCGGCACGGCCGACGCCGCCTTCTGGGTGAATTGCAAGCCCGGCTGGCTGATGGGCAGCAAATTGACCGGCGGGCAGGGCGAAGCCACCACCACGCGCGGCATGCACGGCTATTTCCCTGATGTGCCGGCCATGCGTGCCAGCCTGATCGCCACGGGCCCTGGCATCGCCGCCGGCCGCGATCTCGGCGTCATCGACATGCGCGCCATCGCCCCGGCGGTCGCCGCCCGGCTGGGCGTGACGCTGAAGGACGCGCAACTGCCTGCGGCCTTCTGAGCCGCCTCCCCAAAGCGCCGGTTTCGTTGTTCCATTGCTGCGGCCAAGGTGGTCGCAGGGAGATTGGCGATGCAACTGGCCTGGAGCGCTGACGATCTGGCTTTCCGCGATGAAGTGCGGGACTTTCTGAACAGCGAGCTGACGCCCGAGCTGAAGCAGGCGGCGTCCGGCATGACCAGCGTCTATGCGCCGCCGCACGTCGCCATCGCCTGGCAGAAGAAACTCCATGCCAAGGGCTGGGTGGCGCCGTCGTGGCCCACTGAATGGGGTGGCTGCGACTGGTCAGTGGCCCGCCGCTATATATTTGCCCGCGAAACCACAGAGGCCGGCGCGCCGCCGCTGTCGCCCATGGGCCTGGGCATGTGCGGCCCGGTGCTGCTGCATTATGGCACCGAAGCGCAGAAGCGTCGCTTCCTGCCGCCAATGCTGGCCGGCGATGAATTCTGGTGCCAGGGCTATTCGGAGCCCAATTCGGGCTCCGATCTCGCCTCGCTGCAGATGAAGGCGGAGCGTGACGGCGATCATTTCGTCTGCACCGGCCGCAAGATCTGGACGACCCACGCCCATTATGCCGACTGGATCTTCTGCCTGGTGCGCACCACCCGGATGGAAAAGCCGCAGCTGGGCATCACCTTCCTGCTGATCGACATGAAGACGCCCGGCATTTCCGTACGCCCCATCGTCTCGCTGTCGGGCGAGCATGTGCAGAACGAGGTGATCTTTGACGACGTGCGCGTGCCGGTGGCCAACGTGGTGGGCCGCATCGATGATGGCTGGACGGTCGCCAAATATCTGATGGAGTTCGAACGCGGCGGCCACGCCTATGCGCCGTCTCTGGTCAAGCGGGTGGACACGCTGGTCGTCCATCTCGCCGAAACCGGCCAGGCCATGCCGGGGCGCATCGCTGCCCTGCGCACCGAGATCGAGGCACTGGACGCGCTGGAGCTGCAGTTCAACGCCGGCCTGTCCAACGGCGCCGCCCCCGGCCCGATGGCCAGCGCGCTGAAGATCCTTGGCACCGAGCTCTCCCAGCGCCTGACCGAGCTGGAGGTGGAGGCGGCGCTGCCCTGGGTGGAAGCCTATCAGCCGCACCTCACCCTGCCCGGCGGCGATGTGCCCGGTTTCAGCGCACCGGCCGATGGCCTGGTTGTCGGCCCGGCCTGGGCGGCCAAGGCCTTTCCCAAATATCTCAACGATCGCGCCGGCTCCATCTATGCCGGCACCAACGAGATCCAGCGCGGCATCCTCTGGCAATATCTGGCGCGACGGAACGGCTGATGCCGCTGATCGCCGGGATCGAGGCTGGAGGCACCAAGTTCGTGGTGGCGCTGGCCACGGCTGACGGGGAACGACTGGCGCAGACGCGCATCGCCACCACAGCTCCGGCCGAAACGCTGGGCGCGGTGGCGGAATTCCTGCGCAGCGCCAGCGCCCGGCATGGTGCCATCGCCGGCATCGGCATCGCCAGTTTCGGGCCAATCATCGTTGATCCCGATCACCCCGATCATGGCCGTTTCACCACCACGCCCAAGCCGGGCTGGCCCGGTGCGCGCTTTCACGACTGGTTGGGCGGGTTTGGCGCGCCGATCCTGGTTGATACCGATGTCAACGGCGCCGGGCTGGCAGAATGGCTGCAGGGCGCCGGCCGCGGCTGCAAGACGCTGGCCTATTCCACCATCGGCACCGGCATCGGCAGCGGAATCCTGAAACATGGCCAGCCGCAGACCGGCATCCTGCACCTGGAAAGCGGCCATATCGCCATGGCGCGCGACCGGCAGCGCGACCCGTTCATCGGCTGCTGCCCCTGGCATGGCGATTGCCTGGAAGGGCTGGCCAGCGGCGTCGCCATCCAGAAACGCTGGGGCGAAGGGCTGGACGCGCCGGTCTGCCCACCCGAACGCACGGCGTTGATCGCCGATTATATCGGCCAGCTCTGCACGGCGCTGGTGCTGCTGCACATGCCGGACCGGCTGATCCTGGGCGGCGGCGTGATGAAGGCGCCCGGCCTGATCGATGCAGTGCGGGCGGCGACGGCGCGGCGGCTCAATCACTATGTGCAGGCCCCGCAGCTTGGCGGCGATCTCTCGGATTACATCGCGGCGCCTATGCTGGGTGATGACGCCGGCCTGATCGGCGCGCTGGCCCTGGCTCAGCGCGCCGCGGCGAGGTGAAAAATCGCAACGCTTTCCGCCAGCAGCGGCGGCAGCGGCAGGCCGGCATGGGCCAACCAGTCAGCGGGGAAGCGAACGCCTTCGCCTGACAATGCGTCCAGCAAGGCAGGTTCGCCAAAACCGCGGTGCGGCGTGGTGCCGGCGCGGGCCAGCAGCCGGGCCTGAACCGGGCCGGCGCCGGCAAGGAACGGCAGGGCCAGCGGCTGAGGCCGGCGATCCT
>NZ_WNJP01000195.1 GCF_009733735.1 Sandarakinorhabdus oryzae
GGCTGGAGGCCCGATCGGTTGCGGGCCGGCGTTCAGCCCGCGTTGGCCAGGCCCTGGGCGGCGAGACGCAGGCCCGGGCGCAGCGCCAGCGCGCGGCGGAAGTCGGCGGCCGCGCCGGCCTTGTCGCCCTGGGCCAGCCGCAGTTCGCCGGCACGCACGGCAATCGGGATCGGCCACAGTGGCGGTTCGCTGTAGGGCAGGCGGGCCTCGACGGTTTCCAGCGACTGGTAGAGACGGAGCGCGGCTTCAGTGTCGCCGCGCGCGGCCAGCAGGTGCGCCTGCGCCGACCCATCGATCATCGCGATCAGCCGCTGGCGCGTGTCTTCCGGGCTGCGACCGGGCCTGAAGAAGGCGGTGCGGGCGCTGCGCAGCGCCTTCAGCTCGGCCGTGGCGGCTCCGATCTGGCCCTTGCTGGCCAGCGCCTCGGCACGCGCGCCGCGCCACAGGATGCGCGTGAGGGCAAGGCGGCCATCGGGTTCCGGCATGGCCAGCACCTCGTCTTGTGTCATGAAATGCAGTCGGGCTTGGGTGCTGCTCAGCCGGCGCATCTCGGCGCGGGCGTTGCCGGCCACCTTGTCGGGCGTCAGCGAGGCTTCGAGTGCCGTGGCGGCGGCCAGTGCCGTCGCCCGGTCACCCAGCTGCATCGCAGATGACAGAATGAAGTGGGTGTGGTGGTTGAAATAGCCATAGAAGCGCGGTTCGGCACCCACGGCGCGGGCATAGGCTTCATCAGCGGCAATGGCGCGCTGATTGGCGGCAACACTGTCGGCAAAGCGGCCGAGACGATACCAGGTGTGGCTGGGCATGTGCACCATGTGCGGCGCGGCCGGCGCCACGCCTTCCAGCCGCGCGGCGGCCGCAGCCGCGCGTTCCGGATGGCCAGAGGCTTCAGTGAGGTGGATGAGCAGGTGGATGGCCTGCGGGTCATTGGGTGCGCGGGCCAGCACAGTCTCGGCAAGCGCAATCGCCGTGGCGGCACGCCCCTTGTTGGTGATGCCGTCCGCTTCCCAGTAATCCCAGGGCTGGGCTGACATGATGGCTTCGGCGGCCATGACCGCCAGCAGATTGTCCTGCGGCCAGCGCACGCTCAAGGCCACCATCATGTCGGCATAGACGTCACCGTGCACGCCATTGTCATTGCCGCCGGGGGCTTAGCGGGCATGTAGCGCTTCCGCCAGCGCCTGGCTGCGCACATCAAGGCCGGGGCTGGCCAGCGTCTGGGCCACCAGGGCGCGAGCCTTGGCGATGATGTCTGCACCGATCGGCCCGCTGTTGATATAAGGACCCAACGCCAGCGCCTCGCCCCACAGGCACATGGCGCAGGCTGGGTCGCGGCGCCGGGCTTCGCGGAAGCTTTCCAGCGCCTCGTCATAGTCAAAGCCCCACAGCTGCCCCAGGCCCTGATCGAAAAAGGCCTGCGCCTCGGCATTGCTGGTAACCGGCATGTGCGCCGGGGTCAGGCCGGGCACCAGCACCATCGGGCCACGCTGCTCTGCCGCCGCGCCGATGCCTTCGCCGGTGCCGCATCGCGACGTTGCAGTGGCGGCCGCCACGGCCTGATCGGCGGCACTGGGTGGCGGCGTGGCCGGGGCGGCAATGGTGGCGGCCGAGACGGCAAGGAGCAGGCGGCTGATCATGGCACGTAACGTGAAACAGGCGGCTGCACTTGGCAACCGCCTGTTGGAACCCACGCCCGTTGTTTAGCGATCAGACGTCGAGGAAGCTGCGCATCTTGCGGCTGCGCGACGGGTGCTTGAGCTTGCGCAGCGCCTTGGCCTCGATCTGGCGGATACGCTCGCGGGTGACCGAGAATTGCTGGCCGACTTCTTCCAGCGTGTGATCGGTGTTCATGCCGATGCCGAAGCGCATGCGCAGCACACGCTCTTCACGCGGGGTCAGGCTGGCGAGTACCCGGGTCACCGTTTCCTTGAGGTTGCTGTGGATGGCCGCATCCACCGGGATGACAGCGTTCTTGTCCTCTATGAAATCGCCGAGGTGGCTGTCTTCCTCGTCGCCGATCGGCGTTTCGAGGCTGATCGGCTCCTTGGCGATCTTCATCACCTTGCGTACCTTTTCGAGCGGCATCGACAACCGCTCGGCCAGTTCCTCCGGGGTCGGCTCGCGGCCGATCTCGTGCAGAATCTGGCGGCTGGTGCGCACCAGCTTGTTGATCGTCTCGATCATGTGCACCGGAATGCGGATGGTGCGGGCCTGGTCGGCGATCGAACGGGTGATCGCCTGCCGGATCCACCAGGTGGCATAGGTGGAGAATTTGTAGCCGCGGCGATACTCGAACTTGTCCACCGCCTTCATCAGGCCGATATTGCCTTCCTGAATGAGATCAAGGAATTGCAGGCCGCGGTTGGTGTATTTCTTGGCGATGGAGATGACGAGGCGCAAATTAGCCTCCACCATTTCCTTCTTGGCAATGCGGGCTTCGCGTTCGCCCTTCTGCACCATGTTGACGATGCGGCGGAACTCGCCGAGGTCAACGCCCGTGGTCTCGGCAATGCCGGCCAGCTCGCGGCGGTTCTGGTCGATCGACTGGCCCTCGGCGTCCGCAAAGGCCGCCCACTTCTTGTCGATGCCCGAAACGCGCGCCAGCCAGCCATCGGCCAGCTCGTTACCGACATATTCGTCCAGGAAATTCTTGCGCGGAATCCGGTGCTTGTCGGCCAGGCGCAGCATGTTGGAGCCCAGCGCCATCAGCCGCTTGTTCTGGGTGTAGAGCGCTTCGACCAGCAGTTCGATCTTGTTGTTGTTGAAATGGATCGACTGCACGCCGCGCGTCAGTTCCTCGCGCAGCTTCTGGTATTTCTTCTCGTCGCCATTGGCGAAGGCCGGGCCGCCGTGCAGCGACGACAGCCGGGCTTCCTGCAGCTTGTGGAACTTCTTGTAAGTGCTGGTGATCTCGGCGAACTTCTCGAGCGCAGCCGGCTTCAGCTGCTCTTCCATCTGGCCCAGCGAGAGCCCGCCCTCGTCATCATCCTCGGCCTCGGCCGCGCGCTGCGGGGCGCGGCGTTCGGTGAATTCGTCTTCCTCGTCAGCAGGGGCACTTTCCGCCTCCGGTTCCTCGTCTTCCTTGAACTGCACGGTGGGCAAGTCGCCGCCTTCGGCCGGCTCTTCGCCATCCTCGCCCGGCACCTTGGCCAGCATGGCCTCGAGATCGAGGATCTCGCGCAGCTGCATGCGGCCTTCGTTCAAGGCGTTCGACCATTCGATGATGGCCTGAAAGGTCATCGGGCTTTCGCACAGCCCGGCGATCATGGTGTTGCGGCCGGCCTCGATGCGCTTGGCGATGGCGATCTCGCCTTCGCGGCTGAGCAGTTCCACCGCGCCCATCTCGCGCAGATACATGCGCACCGGATCATCGGTGCGATCCAGCGGCGCCTTGACGGCGGCAACCGGGGCGGGGGCGAGATCGCCATCCACCGGTTCGGCTTCGGCCTCTTCCTCTTCCGGCGCGTCGCCGTCGTCGGCCGATTCCTCGTTCTCGACGACGTTGATGCCCATCTCGTTGATCGCGGACATGATGTCCTCGATCTGCTCGCTGGTCATCTGGTCCTGCGGCAGGGCCTCGTTGATCTCGTCATACGTGATGTAACCGCGCTTCTTGGCGCGGGCGATCAGCTTCTTGATCGAGGCTTCGTTGAGATCGATGAGCGGAGCATCGCCATCCGCCTTGGCATCCGTGGCTTCGTTCGCGACCGTCTTGGCCATCTGTGTCACGCGTCCTTTGCCCAAGGGGGCGATTGCCCCATCAAATCCGTTCCATAACGTGCAACAGCCCGCCCGCCTGGAAGTCATCCCGGCGGTGCAGGCCTCGGCTTGCGCGCATATTATACCGCACCTTTAGCCGTCTCGCCGCGATTCCGCCAGCTTCATCATCGCCGCATCCAGTGCCTCGATGTCCTGGCGCAGATGTTGCTGCGCATCCCAGTCTGCTTCATCCAGGCTGGCCTGGAAGCGCTGCGTTGCTTGCGCCAGCGCTTCAACCAGCCCGGCCCGGGCGGTGGCCTGGGCCAATGTCATGGCGAAATCCGCTTCAGCCACGCTGGCCGGCGTTTCCGCCCGCGTGAAACTCAACCTGAGGCCGTTGCCGCGCCGGATCCGCTCCGCTTCGGCTGCCAACCCGATGTCAGCTAGATGGGCAAGCAGCTGTGCGCTTTCAAGGCCATGGTCTGCCGCCGTCATCGCCAGCACGGCGCCGAGCACGGCGGCATCGCCGGCATCAGTGGGCCGCAACGCCGCCAGCGCGTCATGATGGGCATCGGCCAGGCCCGGCCGCAACAGCAGCCCGGCCAGCACGGCCTCCATCACCGGATCATGGCCGCGGGCGACCATGGCCTTCAGTGCAGGCGTGGCGGGCGGGATCGGGGCCTGCCACTTCTCGCCGGGCTTGCGCGGTGTCCACGGCGCGCGCTGCGGCCGGGCCATGAAGGCGTTTTCGAAACGCTGGTTGAACTCGGCCTGGTAGAGCGCGCGCACGTCAGGATCGGCGATGCTGGCCGCCGCCTCGCGCAGGTGCAGCCGGGCCTGGGCGCGGCGTTCGGGGGTCGCGGTTTCCAGCCCCACCGTTTCCGTTGCCCAGACATGATCGATCAACGGCACGGCTGCCGCCAGCACCGCCTCGAATGCAGCGGCGCCGCCGCTGCGGCACAGATCGTCCGGGTCCTGGCCCGGCGGCAGGGTGGCGATGCTGAGCGACTTGCCGGGCTTGAGCAGCGGCAGCGCCCGCATGGCAGCGCGGGTGGCGGCGCGCTGGCC
>NZ_WNJP01000196.1 GCF_009733735.1 Sandarakinorhabdus oryzae
GCCCACGCTGCGCTCGCGCCGCAACTTCCAGCCGCGCACCACCGACTCGTCAAGCCGGCCGGCCATCATGGCGACCGAGGCGGCCAGTTCGGCGCGCACCGGCACGGCGCGTTCGGCGGCGGCGGTGGGCGTGGGGGCGCGCCAGTCTGACGCGTAATCAATCAGGGTCGTGTCGGTCTCGTGGCCAACGGCGCTGATCAGCGGGATCTGGCTGGCGGCGGCGGCGCGCACGACATTTTCCTCGTTGAAGGCGGCCAGATCCTCGATGGAGCCGCCGCCGCGCGCGACGATGATCAGATCGGGGCGCGGGATCGGGCCATCGGCGGGAATGGCGTTGAAACCGGCGATGGCGGCAGCGACCTGCGCAGCCGATCCTTCACCCTGCACCGCCACCGGCCACACCAGCACGCGGCGCGGGAAACGATCGGCCAGCCGGTGCAATATGTCGCGAATCACCGCGCCAGTGGGGCTGGTGACGACGCCGATGACGCCGGGCAGCCACGGCAATTGCTTCTTGCGCGCCGGATCGAACAGGCCTTCGGCCTGCAGCTTCAGCCGCCTGGCCTCGATCTGGGCGAGCAGGGCGCCGACGCCGGCCGGCTCCATCGATTCGACGATCAGCTGATATTTGGAGCGGCCGGGATAGGTGGTGAGCTTGCCGGTGACGACAACTTCCAGGCCATCTTCGGGCCGGAAGCTAAGCGTCGCCGCCGGTCCGCGCCACATGGCGAGATCGATGAGCGCACGTTCGTCCTTCAAACTGCCATACCAGTGGCCGCTGGACTGGCGGCGGAAGCCGGACAGCTCACCGCGCACGCGCACCTGGCCAAAGGCGGTCTCCACCGTGCGCTTCAGGGCGCCGGCGATCTCGCTGACGCTGTATTCGGGGGTGTTGTCGGGCGCTTCGATCACAAGCCCTTCCTTAAACCTTGGATGGCGACCGGGAAACTGCCTTGCCGCGACATTTTGGCATGATAGGGAAGAGGCCATGAGTGCTTGCCCCGACTCCGTTGACATCTTGGTGCTGGGCGGCGGTGGCCGCGAGCACGCGCTGTGCTGGAAACTGCGCCAATCGCCGCGCTGTGGCCGGCTGGTCTGCGCGCCGGGCAATGCCGGCATCGCCGAGGTGGCGCAGTGCGTGGCGCTGGATGCGAATAACCCCAAGGCCGTGGTCGATTTCGTGGCGGCCAACGGCATCGCGCTGGTCGTCGTTGGCCCGGAAGCGCCTTTGGTGGCCGGTGTCGCCGATGCGCTGCGCGCCGCCAATGTGCCGGTGGTCGGGCCCTCTGCGGCGGCGGCGGAGCTGGAGGCCTCCAAGGGCTTCACCAAGGATCTGTGCGCCGCCAATGCCATCCCCACGGCCCGCTTCCGGCGCTTCGCCACCTCGGCCGATGCCCATCATTATGTCGCTGTCCACCCGCTGCCGGTGGTGGTGAAGGCCGATGGCCTCGCCGGCGGCAAGGGCGTGACCGTGGCCGAGAGCAACGAGGAAGGCCTCGCCGCGCTGGCCGAGATCCACGGCCCGGTGGTGGTGGAACAATGCCTGGAAGGGCCGGAAGCCAGCCTGTTCATCCTGACCGATGGCGAGACGGTGCGCGTGCTGCCGACCGCGCAGGATCACAAACGCCTGCGCGATGGCGATGAAGGGCCGAACACCGGTGGCATGGGCGCCATCTCGCCGTCCCCACGCCTCACCCCGACGCTGCAGCAACAAGCGATGGAGCGCATTGTGCTGCCGACGCTGAAGGCCATGCGGGAGCGCGGCACCCCGTTCCAGGGCTTTCTCTATGCCGGGCTGATGCTGACGGCTGAAGGCCCGATGCTGATCGAATACAACGTGCGGCTCGGCGATCCCGAGGCCCAGGTGCTGATGCTGCGGCTGGAATCGGATGCGGTCGAACTGATGTGGGCGGCAGCGACCGGCAGCCTCGCAGATGTCGATCCGGCGTGGAGCAGCGATGCCGCGGTCACGGTGGTGATGGCGGCCAAGGGTTATCCGTGGAAGCCGGTGGCTGGCACGGTGATTGATGGTCTGGCAGCAGCCGAAGCGCTGGGCGTCCGGGTGTTCCACGCCGGCACCAGGCGCAGCGAGGATGGCCGTCTGGTCGCCGCCGGTGGCCGGGTGCTCAACATCACCGCGCTGGGCCATGATATTTCCGAGGCGCGCGCGCTCGCCTATGCCGCTATTCGCAAGATCAGGTGGCACGGCGGCCATTTCCGGCGGGATATTGGCAAGACCGCCTGATTCCGCCGTTTCGGGAGAGGCGCGATGAGCGATCGGCAGGAGCAATTTTCGGGCACCAGCGCGGTGCGGCCCGGCCAGGAGATCGATTCCGGCCGCCTCGCGGAGTGGATGCAGGCCAATGTCGAAGGCTATGCCGGCCCACTGACCATCGAACAGTTCAAGGGCGGGCAATCCAACCCGACCTACAAGCTGATCACGCCCAATCAGAATTATGTGCTGCGAAGGAAACCGCCCGGCCAACTGCTGCCCTCGGCCCACGCCGTGGACCGCGAATACAGGGTGATCACCGCGCTCTACGCGCAGGGCTTCCCGGTCGCGCGCACCTTCGGCCTGTGCCAGGACAATGACGTGATCGGCACCTGGTTCTACATCATGGATTGTGTCGATGGCCGGGTGATCTGGGACACGACCTTCCCCAGCGTGCCCAAGCCCGAACGCCGCGCCTATTTCGACGCCATGAACAAGACGATGGCCGAACTGCACATGATCGATCCGGTGGCTGCGGGCCTCGGCGATTTCGGCAAGCCAGGCAATTATTTCGCGCGGCAAATTGCCCGCTGGTCCAAGCAATATCTCGAAGATGTCGATGCCGGGCGTTACGGCCCGATGGACAAATTGGTTGAATGGCTGCCCGCCAATATCCCGCCCGGCGATGAAGTGGCCGTTGTCCATGGCGATTACCGCTGTGACAACATGATCTTTCACCCGACCGAGCCCAAGGTGCTGGCGGTGCTGGACTGGGAACTCTCGACGCTCGGCCATCCTCTGGCGGACTTTTCCTATCACCTGATGATGTACCGCATGCCGCCCAGCACCACGACCGGGCTGGTGGGCAATGATCTGGAAGCGATGGGCCTGCCATCGGAAGCCGAATATATCGATGCCTATTGCCGGCGCACCGGGCGCGACGGCATCCCGGACATTGATTTCTATGTTGCGTACAACATGTTCCGGCTGGCCGGCATCATCCATGGCATCAAGGGCCGGGTGATCCGCGGCACCGCCACCTCGGCGCACGCCCGCAAGAGTGCCGAAGGCTTCGAGGCGCTGGCCGATCTGGCCTGGAACCAGGCGCAGAAGCTGGGCGCGAAGTAGGGCTTGCGGCCCGGCGGTCGCCGGGCCACGCTGGCCCCATGAACCGCTGGGCGCTTTTCCTCCTCACTCTCGCGGCCGGGCTGCTGCTCGGCTGGTGGACAATTCAGACGCCAAACCCGCTTGGCGCCAGGGCCCCGGCCGACCGGTTCAGCGCCGGCCGCGCCATGGCCGATGTGCGCCTGCTGGCAAGCGCGCCCCATCCCACCGGCAGTCCCGCCAACCTCGCCGACATCGCCACGCTGGAACGCCGGCTGGCTGCGCTGGGCTTCACCAGCCGCCGCGTTATCACACCGCTGCCGGAACGTCCGGCGCAGCGGCTGGCGAAATGGGGTGGCAACCCGGCAGCCCCTGCCATCAGCCTGATCGCCACCCGCCCCGGTCGCGACCGAGCCGCGCCAGCCATCGCCCTGATGGCGCACCATGATTCGGTGTGGGCCTCCCCCGGCGCTGCCGATGATATCGCCGGGGTCGCCGCCGCACTGGAAGTCGCCCGCGCCATCCCGCAAGCGACGCAACACCGCGACCTGGTGTTGATCCTCACCGATGGCGAGGAACTGGGACTGGTTGGCGCCCGCGCCATCTTTGCGCCCGGCGCTGCCGCCGATCCAATTGCCGCCCGCATCGGCATCACCATCAACCTGGAAGCCCGCGGCGGCGGTGGCCGCGCCATGATGTTCCAGACCGGGCCGTTGAACGGCGCACTCGTGCGCCGGCTGGCCGCTGTCGCGCCCGGCGCATCGGCCAGCAGCCTGGCCGTCACCTTGTATGAAAGCCTGCCCAACGACACGGATTTCACGCCGGTGAAGAACCGCGGCCAGGCTGGGCTGAACTTCGCCTTCATAGGCGATGCCTGGGGCTATCACAGCCCGTTGATGACGCCCGACCGGCTGGACCAGGGCGCGCTGCAGCATTTGGGGGACAGCGCGCTGGCCATCACCCGCGACCTGGTGACCGCGCCGGCCCTGCCGGACCGCAGCGCCAATGCCGTCTTCGCCAGCGCGCCGTTTGTCGGCATCATCGTCTATGCCCCGGCTGCCGGCTGGGGGCTGCTGGCAGCCAGTGCCGGGCTGCTGCTGCTCGCGGGTTGGTGGCGGCGGGCTGAATGGTCCGTGGGCGGGATGTTGCTGGCGCTGGGGCAGGCATTGCTCTGCCTCATCCTCACCGGCCTCCTGATGTTCGGGCTCAACCTGCTGTCGGGCAGCGTCGGCAGCGAATATTATGACCGGCTGGCGGCACTGCCACGGCTGGAGGCGGTGGCCGCGTTGGCCGTGCTCGGCGTGCTGCTGTTCCTCGCCGCTGCGCCTGCCGGCCGAAGCTGGGACCGCTGGCTGAGCGCGACCGGCCTGTGCCTGGCCGCCGCGCTGGGCGCGCAAATCATCCTGCCCGGTGCTGGCCCGGT
>NZ_WNJP01000197.1 GCF_009733735.1 Sandarakinorhabdus oryzae
GCCGCGGCCGCACTTGCCGCCGCCGGTGGCCGGCTGGTCACCATCTCGCCCGAACTGGCCGGCGGCGCAGCGGCGCTGGCGCAGCGGGCAGGCGGCCAGGCGCTGGTTGATGTCGATCTGGGGCTGAGCCTGTTGCTGGGCCTGGTGATCAGCATCCCGCCCGCACTTGCCGAAGCCTACCGCGCCGGCGGCGATGATCTCGCCACCTTGCTGGGCGGCAGTGGCCGGCTGCTGCCGATCCCGGCCACCTTCCTGCTCGATGGTGGCGGCATTGTGCGCTTTGCCTTCGTCGATCCGGATTTTCGCCGCCGGGCCGAGCCGGCGGTGGTGCTGGCGGCGCTGGGATCAGGCTGACGGGCTGTCCCACTGGCGGGCGCGACTGGCGCGCACGAAGCTTTCGGCAGCGAGGCTGCGGCGACGGCCCTGGATGCCGGCCAGCACCACGTCGGCGCTGATGTCCGCGCCAGCCACCCGCACGGCGCACATCGCCGGATCGCGCGGATCCGGCATGAAGCCGGTGCCCAGGCCGGCCGCGATCAGCCGCCTGAGCTGGCCAACATCGCGTGCGGCGTGGCGCAGGTTGAGATTGATGCCGACGATCTCTGCCATCTGGCGCAGCGCCGCCATGCCTTCGCAGGCATGATCGACCAGCGGCTCGCGGGCGAGATCCGCCATGTCCACCGCGTGCTGGTTGGCGGCCGGATGATCGCGCCGCACGACCATGCGATAATCATGGCTGAACAGCCGCCACGCCTCGAATCGTTCGGGCGCATCAGCCGGCGCCTCGATGATCATCAGGTCAAGCTGGCCGGCCAGCGCCTGGGCCAGCAGATCAGCGCTGGTGCCGCCCACCACATTCAGCTGCAGGCCGGGCATCGCTTCGCCCAGTTCGACCAGCACGGCATCAAGCGTGGCGGATTCAACCAGCGAGCACACGCCAAGCACCAGCGGCGCCACCTGGCCCTTGCCAAAGCCGCGCGCCAGCGCCTTGGCGTCCTCAGCGGCGCGATAAGTGCGTTCGAGATGCGGCAGCATCAGCCGGCCCAGTTCGGTCAGGTGCGTGCGGGCGCGCTCGCGCCGGAACAGCGGCCCGCCCAATTCCTCCTCCAGTTTCTGGATCGCCCGGGTGAGCGACGGCTGCGCCACGTTGCAGGCCTCGGCAGCGCGGGTGAAATTGAGCAGCCGCGCAGCCGACAGGAAATAGCGGATCTGATGCATCTCCATGATGTGCCCAACCTATCATTGCCGCACTGCACCACAAGGGGGCGGCAGCGGCCATAGCCTGCCCGCATCAAACCCATGCACCCTTGTTGCCTGTGCCGATGCCCCAAGCCCGGCGACATTAAGTCGTGTGAATGGAGGGCAGTCCATGACCAACGAGGTAAGTTCGGCAGATGTGCGGGTGCGAGAGCAGGTGCAAAGGCGAGCTGGGCCGGTCGATGCCACCGCGCACTGGTCCGCCCTGATGGCGCGCGGCCGTGCCGGCGATCGCCGCGCCTATGACGCGCTGCTGGTCGAAACCGGGGTCTGGCTCGGCCGCTATTTCCGGCGCCGGCTGCCGGCCGCCCATGTGGAAGATGCCGTGCAGGAAAGCCTGATCGCCCTGCATCACCGCCGCCATGATTTCGATTGCAACCAGCCGCTGCGGCCCTGGCTGGCCGCCATCGCCCGCTTCAAGTGGGTGGACCGGCTGCGCCTTATGGAGCGGGAACGCGCAGCGCCGCCGATGGACACCAGTGTTGCCAGCCACGAGATCGATATCATCGCCTGCCACGCCATGCGCGGCCTGCTGGCTGAACTGCGCCCAGCGCAGGCCGATGCGATCCGGCTGGTGAAGCTCGATGGCCTGTCGATCATCGAAGCCTCGACCGCCACTGGCCAGTCGCAATCGTTGATCAAGATCAACATCCATCGCGGCCTGAAACGGATCGCTTCCGGTTGCGGGGATGCGACCGACTGAGCTTTCAGTTCACTTGCAGGCCGATGTGCAGATCGGCGGTGGCATCGGGCCCGACCCACAGATCGAACAGGCCGGGATCGAGGACGGTGCAGCGTTCGCCGGCGTGCCAGTAGGACAGCATATCGCCATCGATGCGGAAACTTATGTCGCGGCTTTCGCCGGCAGCCAGCGTCACCCGCTGAAAGCCCTTCAATTCGCGGTCAGGCCGCATGGCGCGGCCGGCGCGCTGGTGGGTGTAAAGCTGCACCACCACATCGCCACTGCGGCTGCCGCTGTTGCGGACGCGGGTGGTGAGAGTGACGGCGCCGCCACGCTCCAGCACCGGCCGGTCAAGCTGCGGTGGTGCGAAGTCGAACTGGGTGTAGCTGAGGCCATGGCCGAACGGGAACAGCGGCGTTGACTCCAGGTCGTGATAGAGACTGTCGGCGCGATCGGGCGTGTGGGTGCGGGCGCGGGCATAGTGGATCGGCACTTGGCCGACACTGCGCGGCCAGGTGACTGGCAGTTTTCCGCCCGGGTTCACATCGCCGAACAGGGCGGCGGCCACCGCCGCGCCGCCGCGCGTGCCGGGGTACCAGGCCATCAATATGGCCGGCACGCGCCCGGTGATGCCGGTCAGGTCCAGCGGCCGGCCGGCGAGCAGCACCAGCACCACCGGTTTGCCGGTCGCCAACACGGCGTCGAGAAGGTGCATCTGGTCGCCGGGCAGGCGCAGATCGGCGGCAGACGCGCGCTCGCCGCTCTGGCTCTGCGCCTCGCCGAGCACGAGGATGACCTGGTCTGCGGCCTGTGCTGCCGCGACGGCACGATCGAACTGGTTGGCGGCGTCGTCCGCACTCCACGGCGTCACCTTGCCGCCAAAGGCCTCCAGGCCGGACGGGAAGGCGCGCAGCAGCTGCACGCCGGCCGCGGTATCAACCTGGGCAAGGCCGGCCAGACGTTCGCTGATGCCGCGCGCGACGGTGATGGTTTCGGCCTTGTCGGGCACGAACACCCAGGGCCCCAGCGTGTCGGCGATGGAATCGGCCAGCGGCCCGATCACCGCGACCCGCTTGGCCGCACCGGGCGCCAAGGGCAGGGCGCCGTCATTCTGCAGCAACACGAGGCTGCGCTCGGCCGCCATCTGTGCAAGCGCGCGATGCGCCGGCGTGGCCAGCACCTGGGCGGCTGCGGCTTCATCGACATAAGGGTTCTCGAACAGCCCGAGCCTGATCTTGGCGACCAGCACCCGCTCCACCGCGCGGTCGAGCACATCGGCTGGCACGCGGCCCTGCTCCACAAGGGCGGGCAGATGGGCAAAGGCGTTGGGCCCCAGCGCCATTTCCATGTCGTTGCCGGCGATCAGTGCGAGGGCGGCAGCTTCGGCGCTGTCGGGGGCGAAATGCTGGGCGACCTGATTCTCGACGCCATTGGCATCGGAGACGACGAAGCCTTCGAAGCCCAGTTCGCTGCGCAGCAGATCGTCGAGCAGGCCCTTGCTGGCCACCGCCGGCACCTGGTTCAGATCCATATAGGCCGACATGACATTGCCCGCCCCGGCCGCCAGCGCCGCGGCGAAGGGCGGCAGATAGACATTGCGGATCTCGGCGTCCGACAGGGAGACCGGCTCATAATCGCGCCCGCCCGGCGCTGCGCCATAGCCGAGGAAATGCTTCGGCCCGGCCAGCACGCGCCCCGGCGTGCCGATGTGGGGCCCCTGCAACCCGCGCACCTGCGCCGCGGCCATTTGACTGCCCAGGTGCGGGTCTTCGCCGGCGCCTTCGACGATGCGGCCCCAGCGCGGATCGCGGGCGATGTCGACCATCGGCGCAAAGGCCCAATGGATGCCGCTGGCCCGCGCTTCGGCGGCGGCGGCGGCCTGTGCCTGCTCGACGAGTTCGGGATCGAAACTGGCCGCCATGCCCAGCGGCACCGGAAAGATGGTGCGCAGGCCGTGGATGACATCAAAGCCGAACAGCAGCGGGATGCCGAGCCGGCTGTGCTCCACCGCCAGCCGCTGCAGCTGGTTGATGCGCGCCGGATCAGTGACGAACAACAACGAGCCCAGTTCGCCGGCGGCGACGCGGTCGTCGACGGGCGGCAGGAAGGGCACGGCAAAGGCCTGGCTCAGCTGCCCGGCCTTCTCGGCCAGCGTCATCTGCGCGATCAGCGCACGGGCGCGGGCGGTGGGATTGTCGGCCATGCGGGACTCCGGCTGCGATGGCGCATCACAGCGCAAGCCGGCCCGGGCCGCAACCCCGGCTAAGCGCAGGTCAGCCCAGCGCCCGCCAGCCGACGTAAAGTGCGGTCAGGATCACCATTGCGGCGAACAGGCGGCGGGCCAGCAGCGCCCGCCCGGCCAGCGCTGGCGCCAACCGGCGGGCCGCAAGCACGCCGATCAGGCCACCAGCAATCATCGCCAGCAGGGCAGGGGCGTCCACGCGCCCGGCGCCGGCATAGGTGCCGGCCGTCGCCACGCCAAACACCAGAACCGACACCAGCGATGATGCCGCCGCGTTGGCCAGCGTCATCCCGGTGGCTGCCATCAGGCCCGGCACGATCAGGAAACCCCCACCGATCCCGAAAAAGCCGGCGGCCAGGCCGACGATCAAACCGGCCGGCACCAGCTTCAACGTCATCGTCGCATCGAGCCGGACCGTGGGATCACCGCCGCTGCGCGGGGGGCGCAGCATCGCCAGCCCGACGGCCAGCATGGCCACGGCAAAGCCGCCCATCAGGGCCGCGCCGGCAATGCGCTGGGCCAGCGCCGCTCCGGCCAGAGACCCCGTCAGGCCGG
>NZ_WNJP01000198.1 GCF_009733735.1 Sandarakinorhabdus oryzae
GGCGTCTGGGGGCTGGCCTACATGGCGGCGCCCTTGCTGTTCCTGCCCGCCCTGCTCGCCGCGGCCATGCTCGGCGAGCCCACCCGCCCGCCAGCGCCGCGCTCCGGCAAGGGGCTGGGCGCTGCCATCAAGGACAGCATCATCGCGCCGCTGGCCGACTTCCTCGGCCGCAAGGGCGCCTGGATCGTGCTGGCCTTCGTCCTGGTCCACAAGATCGGCGACACGGTCTGCCAGCTCTCGGTCCGCCTCTTCTACAATGATCTCGGCTTCACCAAGGACGAGGTCGCCTTCTACGACGTGTCACTGGGCCTGTTCGGCATGCTGGCCGGCATCTTTGTCGGCGGCTTCCTCTACAAGCGGATGGGCCTGGCCGGCTCGGTGCTGCTCTCGCTCGTGCTGATGGCGGCGACCAATGCAGGCTACGCCCTGCTGGCGATCATCGGCCACGACGTGATGGCGCTGGCCGCGGTGCAGGGCTTCGAGAATTTCGCCAGCGGCATCGGCGGCGTTACCATCGGCGCCTGGCTCGCCCTGCTCTGCGACCGTCGCTTCACCGCCACCCAGTTCGCGCTGCTGTCCTCCGCCGCCGCCATCCTGGGCCGGGCCTTTTCCTCCGGCACCGCCGGCGCGTTGATCGAGCGCCTTGGCTATGTCGATTTCTACTGGCTGACCACAGCGCTGGCGCTGCCGGGGATCCTCATCTTCGTCTGGCTATGGCGGGCGGGGCTGGTGGTGGCCGATGAGACCGTGGCCGTTGCAACCGGTGTGTAACCTGCCGGCCATGGCCCTGTAACGATATGGCGCTAGAGCCCGAGCCATGCTGAACCTTGCCGCCCGCGCCACCGAGCTTCCCGCCGCGCTGCTCGCCCACACGGCGCCCATCCACCGTGCCGGGCTGCTCGAAGTGCGGCTGGCGGCCAGCGAGGCCGAGATCGCCGCGGCCCAGGCCCTGCGCTATGCCATCTTCTATGACGAGATGGGCGCCCGGCCGACCCAGGCCATGGCCCGCAGCCGCCGTGATTTCGACGCCTATGATTATGTCTGCGATCATCTGCTGGTGATCGATCATGCCGACGCGCTGCGTCCGCGCGTGGTCGGCACCTATCGGCTGCTGCGCCAGGATGTGGCGATGACCAATGGCGGCTTCTACTCGGCCGGTGAGTATGACCTGTCCGCCCTCATCGCCCAGGCCGCGCCGGGCCGGCAATTGCTGGAACTGGGCCGCAGCTGCGTCGCGCCGGAATGGCGGACGAGCGCCACCATTTCGCTGTTGTGGCGCGGCATTGCGACCTATCTGGCGCAGCACGGCATCGGCCATCTGTTTGGCTGCGCCTCGCTGCACGGCGCCGATGCGACGCTGCACCTCGCCGAATTGTCGTGGCTCTATCATCACCATCTCGCCCCGCCGGAATTGCGCGCCACGGCGCTGCCGCCGCACCGGGTTGAGATGAACCGGCTCGATCCCGCCGCCATCGATGGCCGCGCCGCCGCCCGCGCGCTGCCGCCGCTGCTGAAGGGCTATCTGCGGGTCGGCGCCATGGTGGGCGATGGCGGCTTCGTCGATCACCAGTTCAACACGGTCGATGTGTTCGTGGTGATGCCGGTCGATCGCATCACCAGCCGCTATGCCGAACGCTTCGGTGCCGCAAACGACTGACCCTTGGCGATTGACAGTTTCGCAACCTCCCCGCCTGCGCTAGCCATGGCGCATGCACTGGCGCCGCCCCCTTCTGGCTCTCCTCGCCACGGCCGGCATCGCCGCGGCTGATCCGGCGACCCCGCCGCCCGAAACCGCCATCCCGGCCGGCCCCGATGGTGACGCGATCCGGAGCGGGCTGGACATCATCACCAGCACAAGCACCGCCGCGCCGGAATTTGCCGGCAACGATCTCAGGTGCGCCAACTGCCACCTCGACGCCGGCCGCACCGCCGGTGCCGCGCCGCTGTGGGCCGCCTTCGGCAATTTCCCGATCTGGCGCGACAAGAACAAGCGCATGAACAGCTTTGAAAAGCGCGTGCAGGATTGTTTCATCTATTCGATCAACGGCAAGCCACCGCCACTGGGGGGCGAGGTGCTGCTCGCCGTTTCCGCCTATGCCGGCTGGCTGGCGCAGGGCCAGCGCATCGGCGTCTCGCCACCGGGGCGCGGCTTCCCGGGTATCGCCGCCCCGCCGCTGCCGCCCGACGATGCCCGCGGCAAGGCGGTGTTCACCACCATCTGCGCCGCCTGCCACGGCCCCGACGGCCAGGGCCTGCGCGACGGGGACACCATTGTGAACCCGCCGTTGTGGGGCAAGGCCAGCTACAACTGGGGCGCCGGCATGGCCCAGGTGGACAAGGCCGCCGCCTTCATTCGCGCCAACATGCCCCTGGGCAGCGGCAACACGCTCAGTGTCCAGCAGGCCTGGGATGTCGCCTGGTATATCGACGGCCAGGTGCGCCCGCAGGATCCGCGCTTTGCCGGTAACCTCGCCGCGACCCGCGCCGAATATCACAATCGTCCGTGGAGCCGCTATGCCACCAGCGTGGCCGGCCGCACGCTCGGCGATCCCGCCACCACCCCGCCCCACCATGTGCCCGCCGGCCATGATTTCTGAAGGGAGCCGCCCATGACCAGCCCCGCCCTGCTGCGCATCGATTTCGTCTCCGACGTCGTCTGCCCCTGGTGCGTCATCGGCCTGAAAAGCCTGGAGCAGGCGCTGGCCGAACTGGCCGACACGGTAACGCCCGAGTGGCATTTTCACCCGTTCGAACTCAACCCGGCCATGGCCCCCGAAGGCGAGAACGCCGCCGAGCATATCGCCCGCAAATATGGGCGCCCGCCCGAAGAGGGCGCGCAGGCCCGCAGCCACATCAAGCAGATGGGCGAAAATCTCGGCTTCGCTTTCAAGGGCGGGCCCGAGGCGATGATCTGGAACACCTTCGATTGCCACCGCCTGCTGCACTGGGCCGAAAAGACCGGCAAGGCCAAGCCGCTGAAAATGGCGCTGTTCGAAGCCCATTTCACCCGCGCCGAACCGCTGAACGACCCCGAAACACTGGTCCGCGCCGCCGCCTCGGTGGGCCTCGACGCCGACGCCGCCCGCGAGGTCCTTGCCTCGGGCCGCTACGCCGACGAGGTGCGCGCCACGGAAGCCTGGTGGCGCGAGGAGCAGGATATCCACGCGGTGCCGGCCATCGTCTTCAACGGCAAATACGCCATCATGGGCGGCCAGCCGCCGGCGACCTTTGCCAAGGTGATAAGGCGGATCGTGGCGGGGGAAGTTTGAAGAACGGCCTCAGGCGGGCAGAGACTGAGTCCCTGCCCGCCGGAGGCCCCTTCCCTTACGGCGCTGAGCGCACCTCCACCGGCAGGCCCAGCGCCTTCAGCTGCGGCTCCACCTTGGCCCGGTCACCCACCACGATCCACAGCAATTTGTCCGTCCCGAACAATTGCACCGCGCGGTTGAGATCGGCCGTGGTCAGCGCGCCCAGGCGGCGGGCGGCGGTGACGTAATAATCGTCGGGCCGGCCGAGCAGCTGGTTGCGCTCGAGGGCGGAGAGGAAGGCGCTGCCGCGTTCGAATTCGCCGGGCAGGGCCAGCACCGAGTTGGCGATGCTGCGGCCGCGTTCGTCCGGCGTGATCGGCTTGGGCCCGCGGATCGCGGCGATATCGGCTTGAATCGCCTTGATGCTGTCGCCGGTGCGGTCAGTCTGCACCGGGGCATAGATCAGGCTGGTCAGTGGCCCCTTGCCGTCGGTCAGGCCGGCGTAGGCGCCATAGGCCCAGTTCTTCTCCTCGCGGATGTCCATGTTGATGCGGCTGGTTGAAAGCCCGCCCAGCACATCGGCGGCGGCGCGTTCGGCGATCAGGTCCTGGCTGCCGGTGATCGGCAGCAGGCTGCCCGCCAGGATCAGGCTTTGCGGACTGTTCGGCCGATCGACCAGGATGATGCGCGCGGCCTGTGGTGGCGGCGTCACGCCGGCGGGCACGCGGCCGGCGGGCACGGTGGCATCGGGCTGCCAGCCGCCAAAGGCGGTTTCCAGCAGCAGCTTGAGTTCGGCGGCACTGATGTCGCCGGCCACGAACAGGGTGGCCAGATCAGGCCGGATCCAGCGCTTGTGCCAGGCCACCAGGTCAGCGCGGGTGATGGCCTTCACGCTGTCGGGCGTGCCCAGGCCACTGGGCGGCGCGCCATAGGGATGATCGGGGCCATAGAGCGCCGGTGAAAGGATGCGCCGGGCGATGCCGAAGGGCGTGCTGGCTTCCTGCGCCAGCGCCGTCAGTTGCTGGCCGCGCACCCGCTCGATCTCGGCCGCCGGGAAATCCGGGCGCTGCACGACATCGGCAAACAGGGTGAGCGATGGGCCAAGGTTGGATTTCAGCGCATCGAGGCTGAGCCGCGTGCGGTCCATGCCGGCCGATGCACCGATGCCGGCACCCAGCCGTTCGCGCGCTTCGGCGATCTGCGGCCCGGTCAGGCCGGCGGCGCCTTCGTCGAGCAGGTTCAGCGCCATCGACTGGATGCCGAGGTGGCTGCGTTCATCGGCGGCCATGCCAGCATCGATGCTGAGCATCATGCGCACCAGCGGCACCGTCTCGCGGCGGGCGAGCTCGACCTTGAGGCCATTGGCGAGGGTGAAACGCTCGATCGCCGGCCAGGCCAGCAGCGGCGGCTGGCCCACCGTGGGCTCGGCCATGCGCGGCGGGCCCTTGGGGGGCGGCGCGGCGGC
>NZ_WNJP01000199.1 GCF_009733735.1 Sandarakinorhabdus oryzae
TGGCCGGTGCCGCGGCGCGGGCGGCGGCGAGCATGGCGTGGCCGCCGGCCGCATGGACGGTGAGGATGGCAGGCGCCAGCGGCGCCAGGCTCTTCACCGCGCCGGCCACCGTGTTGGGAATATCGTGCAGCTTGAGGTCAAGAAACAGCGGCAGGCTCTGCCCATCCATCACGGCGGCGATGCCGGCCGGGCCATGGGCGCAGAAGAATTCCAGCCCCAGCTTGACGCCGCCAACATGCGGGGCCACCGCCGCGACCAGCGCACGCGCGGCAGCGACATCGGGCGTATCGACCGCCACGAACACCGGATTGGCCATGGCGATCAGGCTCCGCTGGGGGGAGACGCAACCTGCGTCTGTTCGACCCGGGCGCGGCGCGGCGTGCGGTTTTCTGCCAGCGGTCGCAAGAAACGGTGCCACAGCCAGGTGGGGACAACGCCGGCGAGGAAGGCAACGCCGAGCAGCACCGGCAGCGGCAACGCCTTGGGCGTGCCATCGGGCAGGATGAAATCGACCAGCGTCCAGTTGGACACCGCCAACAGGATGAACAGGACCGCCATTGCGGCGAGGAAGACCCAGCGGAAAATGGCCATGTTTGCCCTCACAGCTCTCCGTCGACCGGGGTGATACCAGCTTCGGCGAGCGCTGCCATCAGCTTTTGTGCCACCTCGGCCAGCTGCGCTTCGCTGGTGGAGCGCATGACGAAGTTGGCGCCGGTCTTGCCCTCGCGCCAGAACGGGTAGGAGCCGATCTGCACGCCGGGATTGTCCTTCTCGGTGCGCTTCAATATCTCGGCAGCCTTGCTCTCCTGCGTCCAGGCACCAACGGTGCGCGACAGCACCGGATCGCCGCCTTCCAGCTGGCCATCGAGCGCGGCGAGCATGCCCTGGGTGATCATCGGCACGCCGGCCATGATGAAGATATTCTCCACCCGGATGCCCGGAGCCCGGGTGCGCGGATTTTCGATCAGGCTGGCGCCGGCTGGCGTGCGCGCCATGCGCAGCCGGGCATCGGTGAGCTGGTCGCCATAATAGCCGGCCAGGATGGCGCGGGCTTGCGCGTGCACGATCACCTCACGGCCGAGCGCGGCGGCAATGGCATCGACGGTGATATCATCATGCGTCGGGCCGATGCCGCCGGTCGTGAAGAGATAATCATGCTTCACCCTGAGCGCGTTCACCGCCTCGCCGATGGCGTCCATCTCGTCGGGCACCACACGCACTTCCCTCAGGCGGATGCCTTGCACGCCCAGCCACTTGGCCAGATAGGCGGCGTTGGCGTCCTGCGTACGACCCGACAGGATCTCGTCGCCGATGATGACGAGGGCGGCAGTGTAGATGCGGCTCATGCGTGGCGGCTTAGCGCAGGGCGGCGGCGCTGGCCATGGCGAAGATGGACTTTCGCCGCTCAAATCCCTATGGGCGTGGTTATGACGCAAGCCCTCTACACCACGGTGATGGACCCGCATGAGGGCCAGCTGCGCCTGCACGGGCCGGCCGCCTTCGAAGCGATGCGCAAGGCCGGCAAGCTGGCGGCCGAGGTGCTGGATCATCTGACCCCGCATGTGCTGCCGGAGGTCGCCACCATCGATCTCGACACGATGGCATGGGAATTTGTCCGTGCCGCCGGTGCCGCATCGGCCACCGTCTTCTATCGTGGCTTCTCGCATTCGCTGTGCACCAGCGTGAACCATGTCGTCTGCCATGGCATTCCGGGGCCGAAGAAGCTGAAGAGCGGCGACATCGTCAACATCGATGTGACCGTGGTGGTGGACGGCTGGTATGGCGACACCAGCCGCATGTTCCTGGTGGGCGACGTGCCGTTGAAGGCGCGCAAACTGGTGGACGTGACGCACGAATGCCTGATGCTGGGCATCGAACAGGCCAAGCCGGGCAACACGCTGGGCGATGTCGGCCATGCCATCCAGACCCACGCGGAGCGCAACCGTTTCAGCGTGGTGCGCGATTTCTGCGGGCATGGTCTGGGCCAGGATTTCCACACCGCGCCCAACGTCGTCCATATTGGCCGGCCGGGGCGCGGCGTCGTGCTGAAACCCGGCATGTTCTTCACCATCGAACCGATGATCAACGCCGGCGGGCCGGCGGTGAAGGTGCTGGACGATGGCTGGACGGCAGTGACGCGTGATCGCTCGCTTTCGGCGCAGTTCGAGCACAGCATCGGGATCACCGAAACCGGCTGCGAGATTTTCACGCTCAGCCCCAAGGGCTGGCACGCTCCGCCCTACGCGCTCTAGGCGCCCGCCCCAGTAACCGCCGGCAGGGTCAGCGCCGCTTTGGCGCCGGCTTCTTCGCCACCGCTTTCACCACCGGCTTGGGCGGCAGCGGGATGAGGCGGTTGACGCTGATGATCTTCACCGGCGTCTCGATCATCTGGCCCTTCATCACGCCTTCGCCCTTGGTGGCCGAAATCGGCGCGTTCAATATCTTGCGCACCACGTCCATGCCGTCGGTCACGCGGCCGAACACAGCAAAGCCCAGATTGTCGCCGGGTGCGGCCGGATTGGCATCCAGGCTCTTCAGATTGCCCAGGATGAAGAAGAATTGCGCCTGGGCGGTGCCGGGCGCAGCGCGGGCGAGACTGACGGCGCCCTCTTCATGGGTGAGGCCGGTGACGGTGGTCGGCTCGTGCGCCACCGGCGGCAGCAGCTTGCGGCCATCCTGGATGCCGGCCTGCACCAGGCCGATGCTGCCATCGGGCACCACCTTGTAGGCCCGGTAGAAGGCCGAGCCGTCCAGCCGCTTCTCATCGACGTGGCGCAGGATATAGCCGGCGGTGATCGGCGCGCGCTCGGTTTCCAGCGCGATGGTGATCGGGCCAAGCTCCGTCGTCATCACCACGCTGACCGTGGCCGGCGCAGCGGCAGGCGGTGCCGGCGGTGGTGGCGCCTCCTGCGCGAACAGGGGCAGCGACAGGCCGGCAACGGCGGCAGCGATGAGGGCGCGGCGAATCATGGCCTCAGCATAGAGCGCCCCGCCCAGTCAGGACAGACTTCAGGACAGGCTGATCGGCAGGCGCAGGAAGCGGCGGCCATGCGCGTCGGCCGGGGGCAGCGCGCCGGCGGCGATATTGACCTGCAGCGCCGGCAGGATCAGCAGCGGCGGCGCCAGCGTCGCATCGCGGGCGCGGCGCATGGCGACGAATTCGTCGGCCGAAACGCCGTCATGCACATGGACATTGCTGGCCTTCTGCGCCGCCACGCTGGTTTCGCAGGCATAGTCGCTGCGGCCGGCCGGCAGATAATCGTGGCCGACAAAGATGCGGGTTTCCGGCGGCAGCGCCAGGATCTTCTGGATCGAGGCATGCAGCGTTGCCGCGTCGCCACCGGGGAAATCACAGCGCGCGGTGCCATAATCCGGCATGAACATCGTGTCGCCCACGAACGCCGCATCGCCGATCAGATAGGTGACACAGGCCGGCGTGTGGCCGGGCGTGTGCATCACACGAATGGTGAGGTGATCAAGCGGCAGCATCGCCCCTTCCCCGACCAGGATGCTGAACTGGCGGCCATCGGCGGGGAGATCGTCCATGCCAAAGCGCGGCGCGAATACGCCCTGTACGTCACACACGTGCGATCCGATCACCAGCGGCGCCCCCGTGCGTTCGCGCAGCCATTGCCCGCCCGACAGGTGATCGGCGTGGACATGGGTTTCGAGGATATACTTCACCTGCAGATGGCGCTGTGTCACCGCGGCCAGCACCCGTTCCAGCCCAGCGTGGGAAACAACAGCACCCTTGGGCTCATAATCCAGCACCGGATCGATGATTGCCGCCTCTCCCGTCACCGGATCGGCAACCAGATAGGTCCAGCTGTTGGTGGCGGCATCGAAAAACGGGGTGACATCGGGTCGCTTGCTCATTTCAGGCCTCCTGCCCCGTATATTACCAATTGCTAAATTAGATACAACTGATATATTACGCCCATGATCCCGACCGATCTCGCCCGCTTCGAGCTTGCCGCCGCCGACGCCACCCGCCTGTTGAAGGCCATGGCGCATGATGCGCGTCTGCTGGTGTTGTGCCAACTGGTGGATGGCGAGTTGCAGGCCGGCCAATTTGCCAGCCGGCTCTCGCAATCGGCGCTGTCGCAGCACCTGGCCGTGCTGCGCGCCGAGGGCCTGGTTGCCACCCGCCGCGACGGCCAGGCCATTTACTACCGGCTGGCCAATCCGGCGGTGAAGGCAGTGATCGCCACGCTCGCCAGCATCTTCTGCCCCCCCGAAACCCTGGAACATGATCATGTTGAAACCGCTGTCACCGCCTGACGCCAAGCTGCTGCTCGACGCTGGCCATGCCCTGCTGGTCGATGTGCGCGAGGCAGACGAATTTGCCGCGCGTCACATTCCCGGCGCCCTGTCGATGCCGATCAGCCTGCCCGACTCGGCACTGCTGGCCTGCGGCGTGAACAACAATCTGATCTTCACCTGCCAGACCGGCCGGCGCACCGCGGCCAATGCCGCCAAGCTGCTGGCCCGGGTGCCGGGCGGCAGCGCCTGGGTGCTTGATGGCGGCGTCGACGCCTGGGGTCGCGCCGGCCTGCCGCTGGCCGGCACACAGG
>NZ_WNJP01000002.1 GCF_009733735.1 Sandarakinorhabdus oryzae
GGCGGGGGCGGCGGGGGAGGCGGCGGCGGCGGCGGCGGCGGCGGCGGCGGAGCGGCCTCGAAGAAGTTGTAGGTCAGCGTCAGCAGCAGGCTGTGGCTGCGGAACTTGTTGGACACCGGCAGACCATTGGTCGTGAAGGTGTTCACGCCGCTGACGTTGAGCCAGCGATACTTCAGGCCGATGTCGACATGATCGCTGATCGGCTTGTAGACGCCAGCGAGCAGGTTCCAGGCGAACGAAGTGTCCGAGTCATCCTGGAAGGACACACCCGGCACGCGCAGGGCGGCCGACTGCTTGACGCGGGCGATACCGGCGCCGCCACCGAAGTAGCCTCCGAAATCATTGCCCTTGCCACCGAAGTCGAACAGGCCGTTGACCATGAACGCCAGGGCGCTGGCATTGCCGCCAGCGTTGGCATACTGGCCCGGGCCCGGGCCGCCAACAACGTTTACGCCAGCAGCCGTCGTGTAGGGGATCGGCGGCGGAACGTTCAGCACCGTCGATTCGCGGTTGCGATCGCGGATGTAGTTGAGCGCGAATTCGGCGCGGAAGCCACCGAAGTCATAACCGATGTTCCCGCCGACGTCATAGCCGGGGAAATAGGTATGCGCGATAGCGTCACGCGTGGTGGTGGCACCGTTGGCGGTCGAAATGTCGAGGCGCTGCTTCTGCAGCAAGTTCACACCCGCTTCCAAACCAATATACCAAGCCTTGTCCTTCGCAGACGCGGCGCCCGAGAGCGCCGTCGCAGCGAGGGCCAGGCCGATCGCAAACTTGCGCATCGTCTTCCCCTTTATGCAGCACCAGCAAAATTCTGGCCTCAGCCTGTTCTTTAGCGCTGCATGTTGCCGTCACGCAAGTCTGGAGTGTGCAAGTTTGTGGCCGATGGGCAACAGGTGCGGCGTGAAAATCGGCCAAATGTCGCGGCTTGTCAGGCCAGCACGCCCTGTTGCCGGAGCGCGGCGATGAGCGCCGCGATTGCCGTTCGCGCTTCGCTGTCAACAGTGCTGCCACCCAACGGAGCAGCCACGCTGGCGGGCGTCGCGGCCAGCACGGAACGGCCAGCAATCGACAGGCCCGCCACCGGCCAGAGCGACTGCCAGCCAGCACGGTACACCAGCACCAGCGCTTCATCGGCAACCAGCGCGATCTGGCCCTCGATCGGCGGCTGCGCCAGCCAGCCATTTCCTTGCCAGTGCATCAAGGTGCCGGCGGGTTGACCCCAGGCCGCGACACCGGCCGCAGGAACGATGTGGCACTGCCCTGATGGCGGCGAAGACGGCGGTTCGGCCAGCGTGCGCGACGCCACAGCCAGCGCCACAAGACGCTCCAGCGCCATGATGGCTTCGTTGTGGGTGACGTCCTTCTGGGCCTGCCCCGCTGCAATGAGCGGCAGAATAAGGCGTGCAGTCTCGGGCATCGGTCAGCCTCCTGGTTCAGGGAATCTGCAGGGTTGCGACCTGGCCCAGGGTCGAACCAAGCTGCGCAACATCCAGCCAGATCGGTCCGGGCCTGTCGGGTACGACCCAACTGGTCTCGTTGATCTCTGCTTCAGCCAGCACCCCGGTCGCGTCGTGCAGCTTTACCCGAAACGCCAGCCGGGCCTCGCCGATGGGCACATCCGCCAGGTCGGGCCACCCAAACCCGGCGCGACTTTGGGGAGTCCATGTCAACAGCAGCTCACCGCCCTGTCGCCGCCATGAGAGATGAACGGGCGGCAGTGGACAGATGCCGGCGCCGCCCAGCATGGCAGACACGGCCGGGGTAGCGCCGTCACCTCCGCCTGTAGCGCGGATCAGCACGGTCTGGCCCAGTCGTTCCAATGGCATTGGCAGCGCCAGCATCGCACCCTGGTCGAGCAAGACGAAGCGTTCGCCAACCGCATGGCTGGCCGCTGCTTGTTCCGTTCCGCGCCTGCCTCGCAACAGTCCCGACAAGCGGAACAGACGGCTGCCCAGTGCTTGGGCCGTGGTGAACTGGATGATCTCAGTTCCCAGCACAGCCATGTTGGCGCCGGCCAGCACCGAGGCTTCGCTGCGGCTCTCAAGCCACATGGTGTCAGCCAGCATCTCGATATCGACATGGCCAAACCGATCCCATCCGGCCGCGCTGGCTGGCGCCAGAATGGACTTGGCTGTCCCTATCGGAACGGGTGCTTGCAACTGGCCCACCGGATCGTAACTGGCGCCGTCGTCAAAGCTGATCGCGACCCCCGACCGCTTCCAACCGGGCATAGCGCCCGCGCCGGCCAACCACAGCCGGGGGCCGTCAGGAAGCTCGCCAGGCAGCGGCGGCAGATCCAGAACGGCCAGGCTGGTGGGCCCGGGCGCCTGATCGCCTTGGTCCAGCACACGACCGGGGTCGCTCGGCAGTGGCTGCAGCGGCGCTGCACCAACCCTTGCCATCTCCAACGTCAGCACAAAGGCTTCGAAGCGCGTTTCACGCACCTGCCAGTCCAGCCCCTCCAATCGCAGCACGTCGCCAGGGGCAATGCCAAGATAGCGCCACGGCAGCCGCAGGGTGCGTCGCTGACGTTCTGCGGCCAGGCGCAACATCCGGTCGCTACACAGTTTCTTGGCGGCCGTGGCGGACAGCGCCAGCGGCAGACCATCACCGTCCACCCGCACGCCCGGCCGCAGCCGCGCCCGCTGCAGACCGGGCTGGTAGTCGCGATCAATGTCATAATAGCCCAGCTCGATGGCGTCGGGCGTCGCACTGGCCGCGGCCCGACGCTGGCGTTCACGCGCTTGCTGGCGGTTGCCAGGCCGGGCGTCGACGGCGCCGGCAGGATCGATCAGCATCGGCGACTGCCCCGGCCCGACCAGCGTCTGACCAGCCGCCACGACGCCGCCTATTGCCTTCAAGGTTGGGGCCAGCACGTCAGCCAGCGAGGCAGCCGCGCCGACATAGAGGCCGGCCACGTCAGGAAAATCGCCACGCATCGACAGCGGGATGGCGACCGACGCAGCCAGATCGGTCAGCGCCGATCCGAGCGCCACGGGACCATCATCGGCGATGATTTCAAACGCCAGATTGGGCAGGCGATTGCCGAATTCGGCCAGCGGCAAATCCTCGAACACGGCATGGGCAAGGCCGCGAAATGCCGGTGCATCGCCCTCAGCAGCTGCGATCAGCGGATCGACGGTCTGGCGTTCACTGCCAGTGTGCAGCCGCATCGTCACGGGCTGCAACCATTGACCGCCAGCGTCGCGCAGCAGCTTGCCATCGGCCCACACCCGGCCTATGCCGATGATGGGGCGCCCAGCCAACAGCACGGCAAAACTCGCTGAATAGCTGTAGCTGGTGGTGGCTGGGCCGCGCTTGCCACCGCCGCTGCGCGTGGTCGACTCCCGGATTGGTGCGGCCCACACGACATTGCCACTTACCCGCATACGGCCACGAACCACCGGGATCGGCTCACCATAGCTGGCCGCCTGGATTTCAGGATTGGCGAGGCGCGGCCCGCTGCGACTGCCACCGCCAAACAGGCGGCGATCAACGGCACTGCCGAGCAATGTGCCGACGATGCCGCCAATCGGGCCCAAGACGACCCGGCCAACAAAGCCCAAGACCAGAGTTGCCATGGTGAGTTCCTATCGCAGGCCGGGCAACGCCCAGCAGGCCGCCACGGGCCAATCATCTGGCGCTGGCCCCTCAACCACCCGGCCCAAACCCGCATGGGCGTGCAATATGCCGCGATCCGTGACGAGCGCGAGGTGGCGATGACCGGGTGCCAGCGCATATTCGATCAGGTCTGCTGGTTGCACGCGCCGCACCCGGCGCAGGCCAAGCCGGCATAGGGCATCTGCCAACAGGGCATCATGATCGCCGCCAAGGGCATAGGCCGGCACCGGCCCGAGCTGCAGTCCGGCACCAGTTGCGGCCAGCAATGCAACGCCAATGCAGTCAAGCCCGATGCCGACGTTGCGTCCTTGCGGGTGGAAGCGGGTGCCCAATCCGGCGCGCGCAGCGGCAATGGCCGCCTGCCGCCGTCGGGTCAGCCGCGCCACAAGCATGGCCCCTTCCTCAGATGGCATAGCGAGTCAGCAGGTCGCCGCCCGGCACATGTGGTTCGCCGCGGAAATTGCGGGCATTGGAAAAGCGGTCCCGGCATGTGGCAAAGCGTTTGTCGCAGCCTTCCCGCACCATCACCCGCGTGCCCGGCGCCAACTCCAGCGGTTCATCGAGCAACAGCCAACCGGCGTCTTCGGCGAGCAGACGGCGCACGAGCCCGGCTTGTGGACCATCCATGACCGCCAGTTCGCCCTGCACGTGATCGCCCGCGACGATTCCCGCCAATTGCACCCGATCGGGAGCAGACGCCGACACGGTTACCAGCCGCTCGCGGTTGCGCAGGCTGACCCGGCAGCGGGCATCGCCCAACTCGGCCCGGCATTCGGGGGAGCAGGTTTCCACCGCGCTGGCAGCGAGCGCCGCACCCGGCCCGATCAATTCCGCCTGAAAGCCGGCATCGGCCCCCGTGCCGACGGACACATCACCAAGCGTGCCCTGCGCCAGCAGGTGCCGCCCACCATCCGGATCACGCCAATCGACCAGGTACAGCTGCAGCCGCGCGCCATCCCAACGCCCTGCCAGCAAGTCGGTCGCCGTCAGCGACCCGGCCGACAAGGCGCCGGACACTTCCATGTCATCCGCGGCCACCGCATCGCCCAGCACCACGGCCGAGGCCGACATGCCCGGGCGATGCGCGTGGCGCAGACCATCGACCAACAGTTGCTGGTCATGGCTGGTGAAGCCCAGTGCCACGCCATCGCGGCGCACCAGTCGCCAGCACAGCGCCAGGTGAGTGAGATCTTCCGCCAGCATGGATCACGCCTCCCGGATCTCGATCAACGGCACAGACGGCAGTTCGCCGGCGCGCCAGCCAGCGATCGAGACCTCGACGCGATCGGTGGCAAAGCGAACCGGCACGTCGAAGCGAAAGCCAGCTGTCACCGCCGCGCCAATGGCCGGCGCGTCGTCGAAATCGATATGACCGCCCGGTGCCAGCCGCCAGCCGCCAGCCTGGGCGACACCACCGACAGCCACTGTCAGCGTTTCTGGCCACGGGCGGGTGATGCGACGGACCTGTGGGGGCTCGTCGGGCAGCGCGGCATCGCCATAGGTCTTGATCAGCGCAAAGCGGGTGATACCGCCATCGCCGGTGCCCAGACGCTGGTCGAACGGCGTCGGGTCGCTGCCGGCTGCGGCCGAACAATTATCGAGCGGATCGAGAAAGCGGAAACCGTGCGCCTGCCCGCGCCGCGCACGGAAGAAGGCGATCAGGAGCTGCAAATCGGCCTCGGAACGGATGCCCAGCCCGGCATCATATTCCAGCCTTGCATCGCTCCATTCGGCGTTGCGTTGCTCGGCACCCGACCCGGTGACCACCACCTGGGTGGAGAAGGCCGGGCCGCCGGCAGCGCCAAAGCCGAGCTCAAGCGGGAAGCGCACGTCGTGGAAACTGGCCATGTCATCCTCCGGGCCGGCGTCATCGATCTGGAACGGGGTGAAGCCGTCACGGGCCACCTGCGGCCAGGCCCAGGCGAAGGTCTCTGCGACGCCCAAGGCAAGTGCGTTGGCAGCGGCATCAGCGACCAACGGCCACTGCACGGCAGCATCATCCTGGCTGAGCACAAAGCCGGCGAGATAGTGCTGGCGGGCGCGGGGATAGGAGAGTTGCGTCTCCACCAGCGACCGTCCGCGGGCTTGCCCGGCCTGATTGGCCGCCGTGACGAAGCTGTAATCCTCCAGCTGAAGCACATCGAAGGCGGGGAATGCCCAGGCCGCCGGCATGTTGGCCCGGGCCAGATCAGGCCGATCCGCGAGCAGCACCTGCGGCGTGTAGAACAGCAAGTGGGTGACAGTGCCTGGCGCTGCCGCCGTTGCCGCCGCCGTCAGCCCGGCCGTCGCTTCGGCGAGCCGTTCCCCGCACCAATCGAGATAGGCGCGGTCGGCAGCGGACTTTGCGCCGCGGATATCGGTCATCGCCGGCGCCGCACTGCCGCGCTCCGCCTGCCAGCGTGCAGTGGTGGCCGCATCATAAAGGCAGGGCTTGTTGTTCGGACCCACCCACCACCACGGCTCCCCTACCTGAAAAGCCGGATCAATCTCCGCCGCCAGCGCCAGTTCCATCGCAGCGCCTGCCACCGCGCGCAGCCAGGCCTGCGCGGCGGATTGGCAGGGCGACAGCAGGGCCGATGGTGGCGACCAACCCGTCAACCCGATCGCGCCGTCTGCATCGCGCTGCGCCCAGGCCGGTGGGCAATGCTGGGCCAGAAGTTCCATAGACAGCGACAGGATTGGTGCAAATCCCAGGGCGCCGGCGCGGGCGAGGAAATCCCGATGCCATGCCGTAGCCGGGCCGCAGAAAGGCCGCGCCGGATCAGCAACGTAGCCGCCCAGCCCGTCGGGCAGCAGCGCCATGAAATGGCTCATTCCGAGATAATGGGTAATGGCTCCGCGCCAGCCGAGCAGCAACGCCTGTTCGAGGATGCGCTCCGGCGTCTGGTTGTAGAGATCGTCATAAGCCATGCACAGGCGCAGCGGTTGCGGCGGCACCAATGGCTGCCCGGCCTTGAGCACGGCACCGGCGCCATCAAGCAGCAGAGTGGTCAGCCGCACCTGGCCACTGGCCACAACGGGCAGCGGCGCATCAACCCCGTCGTAGCCCGGCGGCACCAGGCTGATGAACAGCCGGTCGATATCGCCGGCCCAGACCGGATCGGCCTCCGTTGGCAGCAGGAATCCGCCGCTCAGCGCATCGAAATCCAGCGTGATTTCGGCATCTGTCGCACTGCCGGCGGCATAGTTCCACAGCCGCACATACCAGGTGCGCGGGACGCCGCCGGCATCGCGGCCCTCGATGGTGAGCACCGGGCCATTGACGGCATCCAGCGGCAACACTGCGCCCGACGATTGCCAACGGAAGCGCCACAGCAGCCCACGATAATCCTGTCGCGTCTCAAGCGCGCACAACGGATGGCTCCAGCGATCTGCTGACTCCCAGATCAGCCCCGCCAGATCGGCACGGCGCTGAAATTCCAGGTCCACCACCACGCTTTCCGGCCCGTCGGTGGTTACGCTGGCCATCATCGGGCGCGGGAAATCCACCAGCCACCAACGCGGATCGAACCGGCGCACCCAGCGCGTTCGGCCCTGATCGGCCGGGCCCGCCAGCCACCAGCGCATCATGTCCGCGCCCGTTCGAGCGCGCGCGCCACAGCGCGCGCCACCTGGTTGCCGGTCTGCTGCATGGTGGCCGGCGTCGCGTCGCGCGGGGCTGCGACGTTGACGGTGACATTGACCATCCGACCAGGACCGCCATTAGCTTCCACGCGTCCTGCGGCGGTCGGCACGAACAATTCCGGCCCGCGCTCGCCCACCATATAGGCCCGGCCGGCGGATACCGGCCCGCCGGTTGCGCGGCCCGGCAGGCCCAGCAGGCTGCCAACCAGGCCGCCAAGCAGACCCCCGCCGCCACCCAGCCCGCCACCGCCGAACAACCCGCCCAGATCGAGCCGAAGCGCGCCCTGTGCAATATCGCCAAGCGCGGACAGTGCCAGTCGCTTGAGATCATCAAAACCGAGCTTGCCATCCGACAAGGCCCGGCCCAATGCCCGCGACAGGCCGCTGCCCGCCCGGTCCAGTCCGGCGGCGAACGGACCATCCAGCGTGCGCTGGATGTCGTTGACGCCGGCCATGAAGCCGCCGGTATCGGCGCGCACGCGCACCACCAGATCCTCGATCGGTTCAGCATCCATCGGGATATTGCTCCATCAGGCCGGCCAGCAGACCGGCATCGACCGGCGCATTGGCCCGCGCCGCATCAAGACCAAGCGCCGTCACCAGCTCGGCCGGCGTCGCGGCCCAGAATTCTTCCGGGCGCCAGCCCAGCACGCGCGCCGCCACATGCGCGGCGTGGCGGGCAGCATCGGCAAACATCAGCGCCCGGCCAGGATCTGGCTCAGCAGCACGCGCAAGGCCGGTGTGGCGTTGGCGAGGCCGCCAGCCACAAGCGCCTCGGCAAAGGCGTCGCGCGGCTGCGATTCCGCCAGGCAGTGCCACAACAGGCCCACCATCTCGGTCAGGGTCAGTTGGCCCGCCGCCGCCCGTTCGCACAGGGCAAACAAGGGGCCCAGTTCCGCCTCGGCCGCCACCAGCGCCGCAAAGCTGGGGCGCAGGCGATAAGCCTGGCCGCCCAGCACCAATTCGGCTTCGCCGCGCACCGGGTTTGCCGGCCTCATGCCGCCACCACCGGCCCGCTGCTTTCCAGCTGCAGGCTGTAGGTGCGCTCGCCGTTGAAATCGCCGGCATAATCCAACCGGGCGATCTGAAAGCGGCCGGTGATCGTCTCACCGCTTTCGAACTGGACCTGGTAATCATCGATCTGGCCCGACAGCGCGGTGGCCTTCACCCGCTGTTCCGCACCCGAACCGGTGAACACGCCGGAGCCGGACAGCGACACCGAACGCACACCCGCCCCCGACAACAGCTCGCGCCAGCCACCGCTGCCCTGATTGGTCACCACCACGGTTTCGGTGTTCACGGTCAGCTGCGTCGTGCGCAGCCCGGCCACGGTGGCAAACACCGGCGGCGCAGCGCCATTGCCCACCTTCAACAGGAAGGCGGCACCCTTTTCCATCGCCATGTCTTGGCTCCTCTTGGTCAAATCTGCTCGGTGCGCAGCCGCATCTCGATCACGCCAGGGCGCCAGCCATCGGCCGGCGCATTCACACCCGCGCGCACCAGCCGGGCATTGACGATGCGATGCCCATCCCACACGCCGGCCAACGCCCGCAGCCGCGTCTCGGCAGCCCCCAACAGCGTCTGCAACCGCGCGCCGCCCGGCCGGTCATCCCAGATCGTCACCAGCACCCGGGTGTCATGCGCCACCTCGGTCTTGGTGCCCGCATCGGTCACCAGATCCGGCCCGATCACCGCATAGGGCGCCGCTGCATCGATGGGCGGGCCATCAAACACGCCGGTCAGGCCGGGCATGTCGGCCAGGGCGGCCACCACCGCCTTCTGCATGGCAAGTCCTGCCGCCATCATTCGTCTCCCGGCCACAGCAGCTGCGGGTCAGGCAGCGATATGCGGCTGCCACGCCGCCGGCTGGCGACACCCGGCCCCGACAGACGCACGCCGCCGCTTTCGTTGGTCAGCGACCCATATCCATCCCAACGCTGCTCCACCCGCCGCCGCAGCCGGGCTGCCGCCGCCAGCGCCACTTGCCGGCCGCGTGCGCTGAGGCGGGCCACAAGATCATCGCTCATGCCGGCTGCCCGTCACACCACAGCGTGGCAAAATCCCGCCGCCGTGGCTCGCGGTCGATCACGCGCACCGTCAGGATCTGGTCGCGCCACCGCAGCCGGACGGTCAGGCCAAGATCATCGCGATCGCGCAGCACCACCTGCCAGCGGCGATCTGACCGCACCGCTTCGCCGGCGACTTGCCGTGCCGCCGCACCATCGCGGTTCACCTGGGCAAACACGGTTTCCACCACCATCCAGCGGCCAACATCGTCGGCCGCGGCATCGCGCGCCGCCTGCCAGCGCTCGATCGTCACGCGCTCGTCCAGCGCGCCTGCCTGTTCACCATCCATCGCGCTCACCCCAGTTGCATCCGCCGCCACGGCCGCCACAGCGCGGCCACGGCAGCCGGCGGCGGGCCGGCATCGGCGGCATCGCGATGGCTGAACAAGTGGCTGACCAGGCGCACGATCCCGGCGCGCAGCGGTTCGGGCACGCCATTCCAATCCACGCCAATCCCGGCGCGAAACCGCGCCACCAGATTGACCGGCGTTGCCGTCGTCGAAGCCATGGGAATCTGGCCGATCAGCCGCACCCAGCCGGTGCCATCGGCGCCAATGTCGCTTTCCCACCCCGTTGCCAGCGCCTCACCGGCGAGGAACAACCCGCTGATCTGCTGCACCGGACTGGCCTGCAGCCGCTGCCAGGCCAGATCGCAGGCCAGCCGCTGCTCGCCGTTGCGTTCGATCAGCCACTGGCCAATGAAGGCCTCGCACAGCGCCATGGCGGTGCGGATATGCCCGGCCAGCACGGCATCCTCGTCATCGCGCTCAAGCCTGAGCGCCGCCTTGCATTCGGCCAGGCCCACCACCAGCGGGCCGACGTCCCCGGTCACGACCGCCATCACCGTTCCTCCACCCGCACCAGCAATGTGCGTTCATCGCTGCTGCCGTCCGACAGCGTCACCCGGTTGGTGACGCGATAGACACAGCCTGCCTCGCCGCCCGAAAGCGTGACGGCCGTGCGGCCGCCCTCAAGGCGCGCGCCAGACAGCGTCAAGCTGCTCTGCACCGGCACCACCTGCCAGCTCGACTGGCTGATGGTCCGCCCGGCCAGATAGCCGGCATCCCAGTCGACGGCGTGCTCGATCACGCCGCCCGGGTCCTTCAGGAAGATGGTCATCATCACCTCGATGTGGCTGAGGGTTGGCGGCAGTTCAGCGGCGTGCGGCCAGCCGCCCGCTCACAGCGGCGCTCCAATCTCCACCTGCCAACTGGCCACCTGAACGGGGCTGCCGGCCAGCAGCGGCTGCGCCGGGCAGGTGGTGACATAGAGCAGGCGCTGCCCCACGCCGTCGACCAGGGCCACATGATCAGCCGTGCCCGCCGCCTGCGCCACCAGACCAGTGCGCGCCGCCACGCTCAGCCGGCGGGTGCCGGCGCTGCCAGGGGCCAGGCTGAAATCAGTCGCTGCCATGGCCGCTTCGGCCAATGCGCCGGCCACCGCGGCTGCATAGCTGGCCGGCTGGCCGGCAAGCAGCAGCATGCGGTTGGCGTCGGCCACCACGGCCAGCGCCGCATCCAGCACATCGTTGCTGGCGAATTTCGCCATTGGCCTTGCTCCTTGGACAAAGTTTGCAGATTCAGCGTTCGCGGACTGGCAGCACGGGCGGGGCCGCCCGCACCGCCAGCGCAGGCACCAGGGCCAGATTCAGTCGACCGCTGCGCAGCACAGCGTCCGCGCTGGTCATCGGCAGCAGCGCAGCGGCCGGCGCGACGAGCGACGTCGGGCTTGCCATCAGCACGAGAAAATGGGTGAGGATCATGGGCGCACTCCCTCAACTCGCCGTGATCGCCAGCGCCTTCTCGCGCAGCACCGTCACGCCATCAGCTGCCATCAAACGAACCGAGACCGTGCGCGCCCCAGCAAACCTCTCTGTCGCCACCAACCTGGCATCACCCCGCGTCGTCACTGCAACGCCCGATGTGATCCCGCCCGTCGCCGGGTGGCGGTTGATGCCTTGCAGTGGGTTTCCGGCCTGGGCGATAAGGTTGGTGCCGCCGCGATGGTTCTGGTTGTCATAAAGCAGACCATCAAAGCGTCGTTCGTTCAGTGTCGCCTCGTCGGCCTGCTGTGCGATTGTGGCGAACGGCCAGTCGCGGGCATAATCCACGCGGGTCACACTGGCGTTGAACGCCGCGCCCGTGCTGGTCAGCACCGCGCGCGTCCCGCTCGCATCCAGCGCCACCGTAAAGCCGGTGTTGGTCCACGTGCTGCCGCCGTCCTGGCTGATCCAGAACAGCTCGGCGGCAATCGCCGCGGCGTTGAGCGTGCGCACCTTGCGGCCCAATTCGATCTGGATCGATGTGCGCGTGCCATCGGTAAACCAGGGCCCGATCACGCGCGGGCCGTGCGCCTTGATCTTGCGGTTGTAGAACCAGGCCACGCTGCGGCCCAAGCCGCGCCCGATGCGCGCCTGTCCCACTTCGTTCTGATCGCTCGACGGGCTGCCACCACCGCCCGCCGTCGCGTTGCTGTGATAGGCCGGGTGGAGGCTGCCGCTGTTCGATGCCAGATGGTCGCTGAAACAGGGCATCAGCACGCCGCGGCTGCCCAATTCGTCCACCAGATCAAGGCAGCGGCTGCGATAGTTGATCGCGCCATAGCTGGCCGCCTCAACCGACATGCGCCAGATCGGGAAAATCCCCCACGGCGCATTGGGCGCGTTGGGCAGGCGCGCATCAATCGCCGCCGTATAGGCCGCCCGCCCAGCCTGCGTCGTGACGATGGTGGGCCACATCATCAGGTGCACGTCGGCATGGCCACCCATCAGATAGCCATAATAGTTCATCACACCGCTGGCGCTGCCATCGCTGGCCCCGGGCTCGGCCAATGTCGTTGGCCCCATCAGCGTCCAGGAGGCATGGCCAGACGGCACGGCGGTGTTGTCGATCCAGTTCTGCTGCCCCACGCCATTGATCGCCATGTTGACGACGATCAGCGGCACGCCCGGGTTATGGACGTTCCATTCATTGGCCATGCGCACCAGGCCCTGCCCGACAGCGGGCGTGGTGCCACCGACCACCCGCCACCAGCCCGGCGTCGGCCGCACATAGCCACTGGACGTGCCGCCGCGCTGATCGTTCAGCTTGACCATTGCCGCCTGCACACCGGCACTGGCCGCCACGCCAAGCCGGTTGACGCCCGGCGCCGCATCAGGCTCACCCATGGCAAACTGCTCGATCCCGGACTGGCCATGCAGCCAGACAACCACGCCCACCAGCCAGTCGCCGCTGCTGGCCGCTTCCAGCGTCGTCAAATTGGCATCGCGCACCCGCAAGCGGTACGGCCCGCCCTCTGGGAGCGTGTCGCTGCAGGTCCAGTTGCCCGACGACAGCGTAAGACTGCCGCCCCAATCAAAGCCCGGCACGGCGGTGCCTGTCGCCTCCACCTCCCAGCGGCGCTGCAGCGCCGTGGTGCTCACCGCGTCATAGGTGCCGGCGAACGTCCTGGCCCGCGTGCCGCGCCCGCCGATGCCCTTCACCACATAGGGATTGATCGTCGGCGCGATTGCCCCCGCCGTCCAATGCGCCGGCGCGATGGTCGCTTCATCAACCAGGCCCGCGGCGTTGGCTGATCCGCCATCTGTCGGCACAAGATCAACCGAGGCCACCGAGCCGCTGTTGCTGAGGCCGGTGGCAAGATTGGTCAGCTTGTACCAATAGCGAACGTCTGCCTTGCCCTGCCCGCGATTGCTGGGAAGGTTGCTGTAAGGCAGTGTCCCCGCATTCATGTCGCTAACAAGCGTCGCATAGGTCTTGAAGGCATTGGCGCCGGATCCCGCCAGCGCCGCGATGGCGTCGTGGTGCGGGCGGCCAACGCCAGCCGCGCCGCTGCTGGGATTGTTGGCGGTGTCCCAGGGAAAATCCCCCACCACCAGTGCGACATGCTCCAGCACTGTGCCGACAACAGTGCGGATCGTACCGCTGCTGCCCTGCGCCACAAAGATCTGCGTCAACAGCCGCCCGGTCGTGTTGGTCAGCCAGTTGGCCGTGGTCGCGGTGGCCGCCACATAGGTTTCGGGCGTGCCGCCGTTGCGACAGATGCAGATGAAGTTTCGCCACGACGGGCTGGCATTGCTGCCCACGTTCATCACGCCATCGATGACCAGCACTGCTTCCGAAGCCAGCGGCGTGGCTGAAGCCAGCGGCAGCTGCGATTGCGTGGACGGCCAGTCGCCTTCGTTGGCCGCCGCGCTGGAGCCGCCCGAGCCGCCGGAATAGGCCGGCGTGCTGCTGCCGCTGGCATAGTTGATCCGGGGTCGGCGCTGTGTGGCGGCGACCGTGCTGTAGCCGGCCTGCGGGATGCGCAGGCTGGTGTCGGTGGTGCCACTAAACACCGCGGTATTGGCCGCGTCATATCCCAGGATCGCGGTCGCGCCGTTGCCGGCATAGCTGGTCGGCAGCCGCACCCAGGCTGCACGCCAGTGGCCAACAACGTCCGAACCGCTGAACGGCGCGCCGCCGAGGGCGGTCAGGTAATTGCGCTTGCCGGCGCCGGTGCCCTGATTGCTGCCGGGGATGCGCAGATCGCGCCCACCCTGGATTGCGACTTTGATCGCCATCAGCCGTTCACCACTGCCAGGCCGGCATAATCTGCCGACGGGTTGCTATCTTCCACGATCACGAAATAGGCCCCGGCCGGGGCGTTGACCGGCGTCAGCGTGCCAACCGTCTGCACGCCCCACACCGTCGTGACGCTGGTGGCAGTCAGGGCAAAATCGGGCTGGCCCGATACGGGCGGCACAAAGCGGCCGCTGCCCACGCGGCCAACACTGCCGGTCGCGCCGATCATCAGGCCACCGGCATGATGGTGAGGCTGCCATCGCTGGCGCCGTCACGGATGAAGCTGACGAATTGGCCGCTGGACATCCGCAGGTGGAATTTCTCGTCCGCCGCCAGCGGGATCGATCCGGGGCCCACGCTGGCACTCACCGTGCCGTCCCCCACCCGAAAGAAGCCGCGCACCGATGCGTGCAGCAACACCTCGCTCGCCACGATTGCCGTGGAGCGTACCTGGCCGGCTCCGGCCGTCGTCAGCCGTTGGCCGCTGGCATAATCATAACTGCGGGTGGTGGTGGCGAGCGTCTGAACCGCCACAGGCGCCCGCCCGGCTTCCAGCGCACCCAGCTTGGCGTTGACCGCAGCCAGGCTGGCTTCACTGGCGGCGCCAGCCGGCAATGGCAGGGCCGCCGCGCTGATCGCCACCGTGCCGGCCAGGCTGACCGGCAGGCGCGAACCCGCCACATCGGCCACGGCAATCGCCGTTTCGTCGGCGCCAAACGCCAGCTTGGCATAAGGGAAATGCACGCCGGCGATCTCGTCGGTGGCAAAGGCAATGCCGCCGGCCGGGGCGGTGATGTTGTTGGGCATGGCGATCTCCTGCCCGGCGGTGATCCGCCGAACCCTGTAAATCCTTGTGCGAAGCGAAGGTGGGCGCTGCCGCTGGCGCGGGCGGGGGTGAAACCTGCCGGCGGCAGCGCCCCTTCAGCCGTCGTCAGACGGCGAAGCGCATCAGCTTGATCGCCCGGCTGTCCAGCACGGTGCCGCCAACGCGGCGGGTGGCATAGAAATGGACATAGGGCTTGTTGCTGTAGGGGTCTTTCAGCACGGTCGTGTCCGGCCGCTGGCTGATCAGGTAACCGGCCTGGAAGTTGCCGAAGGCGATCGACAGGCTGTCGGCGGCCACATCGGGCATCGCATCGACTTCGACCACACGATAGCCCAGCAGCGTCTGCGGCTGGTCCGGACCCAGGCCCGGCTGCCAGATGAAGGCGCCATCGGTGGTCTTGAACTTGCGGATGCGCGCCAGCGTGGCACTGTTCATCACCCACACCGCGCCCTGGCGATAGGGGCTGGCGAGCGCATGCACCATGTCGATCAGCCTGTCCTGCGGGTTGGTCGCGGCAAAAGCGCCGGCCGCACCCGAGGTGATGAACTGCAGGGTGCCGAACGGACGCGTCAGATCCGCTGTCGCTGCATTGGGTGCATTGAGGAACCCGCGCGGCTTGTTGACGCCATCACCCGTCACGAAGGCCACGCCCTCGGCCCGGGCAAACTCGCGCCCGATCTCCTCGCCCAGCCAGGCTTCCACATTGAAGCCGGCATCATCCAGCATCGCCTGGCTGGCGGCCGGATTGGCATAGAGCTCGCCCATCGGCGGCGCGATTTCGGAGAAGTTCGGCGTTTCCGTTTCCGGACGGGCCTGGGTTTCCGACACCCAGCCCGACACCACGCCGCTGGTGGTGATCAGGCGCCGATAATTGGCCGAACCGATATCCACCACCTGGGCAATGCTGCGGATCGGCGAGGCGGCCAGCAGCACACGGTTGATCACGTCATCGATCGCCAGCGGCACGCCCAGCCCGCCCTTGCCGGGCGTGGCGATGGTGGCCGCCTTTGCCTCCAGCGCCGGGCGCGGAAGCGGTGTTTCCACCGCGGCAGCGCCAGTTTCAGCCGTTTCGAACACCGCGGCCAGCGGATCAGTCTTCAGTTCCAGCATCACTTTGCTCCTCCTGCCAGCCCAGCACTCGTGCTTCCCGTTGCATCGGGAAGGTCACCAGTGACACTTCAACAAGTTCGAGCCGCTCGAGGCGGCGGCCGCCCCGGGTCGGGCTGGCCGCCTTGACCCGGTAACCAAAACTCAGGCCATCGATGGCACCGGCCCGCACCAGGGCAGCCGCTTCGGCGCCGCGCCCGTTAGCGACGATGCGCGCCGTGATCCGCAGCCCGCGACCATCTTCCTTCAGGCTGTCCACGAACCCGATCGGTTCATTTGGCTTGTGCTGCCACAACAACGGGATCGGCGCGGCGGCCTCGGCAAAAGCGCCCGGCACCACCACATCGCCGCCTTTGTCGGGCACAGCGAACACGCTGGCATAGCCGGCAATGCGCAAGCTTTCTGTCACGGCCGCGCTCATGGCTTTTCGCCCTGCAACAGGCCGATCTTGAAGCTCAGCCCCAGCAGCAGCAGCGCCACCAGCGTGCGCATGACCCAGCCGACGAGGCTGCGCAGCGCCGACTTCTTCACATCGCGCCAGCCCTGCACCAGCTCACGCAGTTCCTGAATATCGTCACCGGCCCGCTCGTCCATCAGTCCGAGCCGCTTCAATGCACGCGCTGCGCCCGCATCGGCAGCCTCTTCAACAATTGCCTGCAGCGTGACTCGAGCGGCGCCTTGCGCCTCGGCTTGGGCCACAAGGCCCTCCAGGATGCCGGTCATTGGCTGTTCTCCAGCCCAAGAATGCGCCGCTTTTCAGCGTCATCGAGGAAATCGGCCGCACTGACCTGCGCCCACAGCCGTTCCCGGTCTTCCGAAAGGGCGGGCACTGCATCGCGATCCAGCTTCAGCACCAGGCCAGGCCACCACCAGCCAAGATGCGCCGCCAGGGCGGTCAGCAGCCGGCCGAGCAGTGGCAGCAGCGTCAGCCGCCACAAGGCAACATTGGCCTCGCGATAATTGGCGTAGGTGTTGTCGCCCTTCATGCCCAGCAGCAGCGGCGGCACACCCAGGGCCAGCGCGATATCCCGCGCTGCCGCCTCGCGCATGCCGGCAAAATCCATCTCCGCCGGCGACAGGCTGAGCGCCTGCCAGCTCAGCCCACCTTCCAGCAGCATCGGCCGCCCGGCGTTGGCGGCGCCGGCAAAGGCGGCTTCCATTTCCGTCTTCAGGCGCTGGAACTGGTCCGGGCTTAACACCGAGCCATCACCAGGCTGGTACACAAGTGCGCCACTGGGGCGCGCCGCATTGTCAAGCAGCGCCTTGTTCCAGCGTGTCGCCGCATTGTGCACGGCCACGGCCGCTGATGCGGCGCCCAGGCAGCCGGCGCCGTGATGATCATCGGTCGGGTGAAAACTGCGGATATGCAAAAGGCCGCCATGGGCGCCGACCGGATAACGCCGCGTGGCCGTGCCGGCACGATAGACATGCGCCGCTGGCCAGCCTTCGCCGTCCACCTCGATGCTCACCCGTTCGGGTCGCAGCGCAAACAATGCCGCCGGCAGGCCATCGGCGCCCACCGCCACATCAACATAAGCATTGCCATGCAGCAGCAGGTGGCCAGCGAGCGTTTCCAGCAGGCCGGGACCCGAAGCGCCAAAGCCGCAGCTGTGCAGCAGGGCCAGCGCCGGGTGAGCGCGCGGCTCGCTCACCACAGGGGCGCCGCCAGCGCTTTCGGTGATCATGCGGATGGCGCGCGCTGCCACCGGATTGGCCAGGAACGCCGCCTGCACCTGGCCGGCATAGCTGCCGCCCTCCTCTACCAGCGGCATCGCCCAGCTGGGAATGCGCGGCCCTGCGCCGGGCGCAGCGGACTTGGTCCGCAAGAACGGCAATCGCATGACTGTATAACCTTATGGGTTAGAGGTTACGAATTGCCGGAAGTCCGGCCCGATCCCCCAGGAGCAGCGCCGTCAATGCCCACACACAGGCATCGGCGCGGTCGGGCGAAGGCCCTGGCCCGGCATAGCGGCCATCGGCCAGCAGGCCGCACAACTGGTCTTCCAGCGCCGGGAACACCCCGGCATGTGCCACCCGGCCTTCGCCATAGAGCGCCGCGACCGGTTCGGCCCGGGCAACCTTGCCCCGGCTGGCGCGCACGGCCAGCACCGGCAAGGCAGCGTCCACCGATTTCAGCATCGCCGTGACCATCGCACCGCCCTGGTTCACTTCGGCAATCACGCGGTCAGCCTGCCAGCGATCAACCGCCTTCACCACGGCCCGCGCCCATTGTTCGGGGCGCTGGCCGGTCACACTGGCATCCTCCAGCACATAGGCCCGGCCATCAACGCCCAGGGCGGCCGTGACGATCCCGCAGGTGCCGCCGGCCGCGGGCGGGTCAACGCCCACCACGATCCGCACGGTCGCTGGCACCTGCGCCACCCGTTGCCGATCGATCAGGGCCCGGCCCCACAAGGCACCATCGAGATCGTCCAGTATCTCGCCAGCCAGTTCCTGCCGCCCAGTCGCGGTGCCCCCAAAGCGGCGCTCCATTCGCGCCAGATAGGTTCGTGGCAGGTTGGCCTTGTTGTCGGCCGTCGTGCCGCGTGTCACCACCACGTCGGGCTCGGCAATCAGAGCCTTCAGCCAGGCCAGCGGCAGCGGCGTCGTTGTCAGCAACAATTGCGGCGCCGCCCCCAGACGGGTGGCCATCCGCAGGTTCATCAGCGTATCTTCCCCGCCGGCCCAATGCGCAAATTCATCGCCCCAGGCATAATCAAACTGTCCGCCGCGCAAGGCATCGGGCTCAGCCCCGGAATAAAGGCGAGCCTCACTGCCATTGCCCCATCGCAGCCGCTTGGCGCTGGCCTGCCAGGTCAATTGTTCGCCAGGCGGCAGCCGCGCCAGCAACCCGGACTCGCCTTCCACCATGACCGCACGCGCCACATCCACCGTCGGCGCCACCAGCGCGATGCGCCGCGGGCGTGGGCCCAGCGCGCGCGCATGGACCCAGTGCGCCCCGGCGTGGGTCTTGCCGAAGCCGCGCCCGGCCAGGATCACCCAGATCCCCCAGTCACCCGGTGGCGGCTGTTGTGCCGCCCGGAGGCTGCCGGCGCCGAGGAACCGGTCCAACACCAACGCCTCGCCATGCCTCAACACAAACTTCCGGCGGTCCTTGATGTCCAGACCCCGGAACAGATCGATCAGGGGCTCGCCCTGGTCGGCATCGGTCATGCGCAGGCACTCCGGCTGCCCCCAGCAGGTGATCAGTCATTGAAACTCAGAGACTTGTCCTGTCTCAGCCGCCGCTCATCCCGGCCAGCGCGCGCAGTTCCGCCCGCATGCGCTCCACACTGGCGCCTTCAAGCGGGCGAGTGGCGCCGCCATGCACCACCGGCCGATCGCGCCGGGTCAGGATCGCCAGCACCAGCCGCGTGTCGATCGGCCCGGCCCGCTTTGCCTCGTCATCCCCGCCCTGGCCCAGCAGGAACGCCAGCACCCGGCATTCCACCCGTTCCCAGGCATAGTTGACCGCAGCCCGCCATTCGGCGGCAAAGGCCGGATCAGCATCGCGTTGGCGCAGCAGCACCAGCAGAGGCAAGCCCATCTGATCGGCGACAATGGCCGGATCGCCATGCCGCGCCAGTTGCTCCAGAAACAGCATCCGGTCCTTCTTGCTGCCCACCAGCCGCCGGGCCTCGCGCGTGCCAGGGCGATAGCGCACCCGCTGCCGTTCCGACGAATAGTCGCGCGACTTGCGAGCCGGCGCCGGCGCGGCCAGTTCAACCGCCAGAGAGGTGTCGCCAGCCATCGCCGGCGCCGAAGACGCATCGCACATGAAATTGGTCCAGCAGGGGCCGCGGCTGGCCAGCATCACGGATGTTCCGTGGCCGATTCCGCAGGCATGCCGTATTGATAACCAAAAGCGTCACGCTTGTCAACTACAAAAGTGCCTATTTGGTTATTCACGCAGCGTCGCCACGACGTCGGCCGCAAAGCGCGTCATGGGGAATGGGGCAGATGGCAGATCGAATCCGCGCCGGATCACGATGATGTTCTGCCCCGGCACGATCACCGCATATTGGCCGCGGTTGCCGTTCATCGCGTAGGTGCCGGCGGGCAGCGGCGACACGCCGTCGTGGCCACCCAACCCACCCCAGCGCCAGAAGCCGGCACCATAGCCTTCCGGGCGATTGACCGGCTGTGGACCATCGGCGCGCTCGACGAAGGCCGGCCAATCCGGCGGCAGCAGTTGCTGGCCACCCTGCCCAAGGCCCACTTTGCCGCCGTTCTGATACAGCAGCGCCAGCCGTGCCAGATCGCGCGCCGTCATCCACACCTGGCTCGACAGCACGAAATCGCCCCGCCAGTCCGTTTCCGGCGTGGTGCGCGTCATCCCCAACGGCCACAGCAGCTCGGTGAACGGGAAGGCCAGCGCCGCGTGGCGCCCACCCTCCTTGGCCAACGTGCGCGACAGCGCCAGCGCCGCCAGCAAGATGTCATTGTTGCTGTAATTGAAGTGGCTGCCCGGCGCATGCTCCAGCGGCATCGCTGCTGCCGTCTGCGCCACCTGGGCGCCGCCCAGATACACTTCATCAGTGCGATTGCCCGGCCCCGCCGTACACAAACCGCTCTTCATGCGCAGCAACTGGCTCCAGGTGATGGCGGCGCGCGGATCGCCCGGCTGCTGCCAGGCCGGCACCGGTGCTGGAAGCGCCACGTCCACCAGCCCCTTCTGCACCGCCCGCCCCACCAGCGTCGCGGTCAGCGATTTCGCCACGCTCCAGGTGCGCTGCGGCGTGTGCATTGTCCAGTCGGCGCGATAACGCTCGGCAACGATCTTGCCGTCCTTCAGCACGATCACCGCCGTGGTGCGATCGCTGGCAAAGGCTGTCTCCACCGCTGCATCGAGCGCCGCCCGTGCCTTGCGCTTCTTCAGCGGCTGCACCGCGCCGGCATCACCCAGCGGCCACGGCTTCGCATCCGTCGCCACCAGGTCAGGCGCAGTCAAGCCCGGCACCAGGCGCGGCACGGCGGCCAGCGCTTCGGCACCGGCGCCGGGCGGCAGTTGTGCGCACCCCAGCAACGGCCGCCATACTGCAATGCGCGGCGGCATGTCCGGCGCATATCTCACCGAAACGGTTCGCGCGCCCTCGTCCACCTCGGCCTTCAACCCGCCCACCAGCGGTTGATATTCGGGATAGATGCCGGTCAGATCATCGCGCGTGATGCTGGCGTCGTCCTGCCCGGCATTCCAGCGCCCCGAACAGACAAACGCCGCCTTGTACCCCGCCGCCAGTGCCAACTTGTGTGGATCTTCCCCCGCGGCTGCCGGTGCCGCCAGCAATGCCAGCGCGATGAAAGCCTGTCTCATGCCATCAAGGCTCCCCACACGCCGGCCATCAGCATGCCGGCGCGCATGTCGCCCAAGGTCGTGCCGGCCATCTTGTTCATCACATAGGACATGCAGAGTTTGGCATCCATGTCGCAGACGACGAGGGAGCCGCCATAGCCGCCCCAGAACACGGTGTTGGGGTTGGGCAGCGGCCGGGCCGGGCTGGAAAGGCCATAGCCCATACCGTAGCGGACGGGCATGCCGAGCACGAGGTCGGACGGGGTTTCGATTTGGAGTTCCAGCGCCTTGCGCACGCCAGCTTCGCTGAGCAGGCGCTTGCCATTGGCGACGCCACCGTTCGCCATCAGCGTCTGCACCGCCACCACCGAGCGGGCGTTGCCGTGGCCGTTGGCGGCGGGGATTTCGGCCGCGCGCCAGGCGCGGGTGCGGGTTTCCAGCGGATCGACAGGCGGGTTGCCGCCCATGTTCTTGGCGAGATCCGATTGCGGACCGTCGGTGATGCTGGCGCCCTTGGGCGGTGGCACCAGATCGGCGACGCGGGCATCGTGGGCGGCATCGAGCCCGATGTGAAAATCGGCGCCCAGCGGCCCGGCCAGTTGTTCGGCAAACACGGTGCCCAGCGACTTGCCGGTAATGCGCCGCACCACTTCGCCAACCAGCCAGCCCTGGGTGAGGCCGTGATAGCCGGCGGCCGTGCCCGGCTCCCAATAGGGGGATTGCGCCGCCAGCCGGGCGCAGCACAGATCCCAATCATAAATATCGGTGGGCTGCATCGGTTCGGCAAAGCCGGACAGGCCGGCGCTGTGGCTCATCAGCTGGGCCACGGTCACGCCCTGTTTGCCGGCCGCGGCGAACTCCGGCCAATAATGGCTGACCCGCTCCTCGAAGCGCAGCTGGCCCTGATCGGCGAGCCACAGCGCGGTCAACGCCGTCATCGTCTTGGTGGTGGAATAGACGTTGACGATGGTGTCCTGGGTCCAGGGCCGCGTCTGGCTTTCGTCGGCCCAGCCCGCCCAGATGTCGATAATCGGCTCGCCATTCAGAGTGGCGGCGAAACTGGCGCCAATATCGTCCCCGCGCGCCACGGCGGCGGCCAGCGCATCCTTCACATGGGCAAATTTGGGGTGGGTCCAGCCTTCGACGCTCATGTCACCATTTCCTTTGGCAGCGGAGATGGCCCCAGCATCTCCTCGTACAGTTTGAGGGCGTAACGATCGGTCATGCCAGCCACAAAATCGCCAACGTGGCGGGCGCGGGCTGGCTCACCGGGCGGACAGGTCGCAGCCCAGTCGCCGGGCAACAGGTCCGGATCGGCGTGCAGGGCGGCGAACAGCCCTTCCACCACCGCTTCCGACGGGTCGCGCAGCCGGGCGACGGCCGGCGCGCGATACATGCGCTCGCGCAGGAACGTCTTGAGCAACTGCACCTCGGATTGCAGCGCTGCGGACAGGCCGGCGATGGTGTGGCCGGCACCGCGAATATCCTCGACTCGCTGGGCGTCGATCGCCGCCAACCGGCCGCGGGTGGTGGCCAGCAAGTCGGTCACCATCCGCCCCATCTGCTCGCGCACCAGTTCTGGCACCAGGCGCCGTCGCGCCGAAATGCCGGGCCATCGCCGGGTGACGGCTGCCCAGCAATCCGCAACGAACGGCACGGCAGCCACCACCTCGTCAATCTCGAACAGTCCGGCACGGATGCCGTCGTCCAGGTCATGATTGTCATAGGCGATGTCGTCGGCGATGGCGGCAATCTGCGCCTCCAGACCGGCGTGGCTGGCCAGGTCCAGCGGCCAGGCTGCATCCACGCCGGCCAGCGCCCAGCCGGGCTCAAAGATCGGGCCGTTGTGCTTGGCCAGCCCTTCCAACGTTTCCCACGTCAGATTGAGGCCGTCGAAGCCCGGGTGGCGGCATTCCAGTTTCGTCACGATGCGCAGGGCATGGCCGTTGTGATCAAAGCCACCCCACGGCGCCATCACCCGCTCCAGCGCATCCTCGCCGCTGTGGCCGAACGGCGGGTGGCCCAGGTCGTGCGCCAGCGCCAGCGCCTCGGTCAGGTCCTCGTCCACGTTCAGCGCCCGCGCCAGGCTGCGGGCGATCTGCGCCACTTCGAGGCTGTGGGTCAGCCGCACGCGGAAATGATCGCCATCGGGCGCGACAAACACCTGCGTCTTGTAGCGCAGCCGCCGGAACGCGCCGCTGTGAATGATCCGATCGCGATCGCGCGCGAACGGGCTGCGCGTCGCCGAGGGCGCCTCCGGGTGAAGGCGGCCGCGCGAGATCTGCCAGTGCGTGGCGAACGGCGCGAGGGTCAACGCCTCACCCTCATTTCACCGTCCCGGCCGCCTTCAGCGCATCCACCTTGCCCGCATCATAGCCCAGCTCGGCCAGGATCGCGTCGGTATCAGCAGCCTTGGTCATGCGCGGCGCGTCGCTCACTGTCGCCGAATAGCGTGGCGCCGGCGCCGGCTGCATCACGCCGTCGGCTTCCACGAAGGTCTGCCGCGCCGCGTTGTGCGGGTGGTGCGGCGCCTCGCTCATGCTCAGCACCGGCGCGAAGCACACGTCGGTCATCTCCATATCGGCACACCATTCATCACGGGTGCGCGTCTTGAACAGCGCGGTCAGTCGCTCTTTCAGCGCCGGCCACTGCGCCGAATTCATCTGCTGGCCAAAATCGGCGTCATTTTTCAGTCCGGTCTTTTCCAGCAGCAGCGCATAAAATTGCGGTTCCAGGCTGCCGATGCTGATCCACTTGCCGTCGGCGCATTCATAGGTGTCATACATGTGCGCGCCGGTATCGAGCAGGTTCACCCCGCGCTCGTCCTTCCAGATGCCGTTGGCACGGAAGCCCCAGATCATCGCCATCAGCGCGGCAGCCCCATCAGTCATCGCGCAATCGATCACCTGGCCCTGGCCCGTGGTCTTGGCGTGCAGCAACGCACTCACCATGCCGAAGGCCAGCATCATGCCGCCGCCGCCAAAATCGCCGACCATGTTGATCGGCGGCGTCGGCTTGTCGCCGGCCCGGCCATAGGCATGCAGGGCGCCGGCCAGCGCGATATAGTTGATGTCGTGCCCGGCCGCATTGGCATAGGGCCCGAACTGGCCCCAGCCGGTCATCCGGCCATAGACCAGCTTCGGGTTGACCGCATGGCACTCCGCTGGCCCCAGCCCCAGGCGCTCGGTCACACCGGGGCGGAAGCCTTCGAACAAGGCATCGGCCGATTTCACCAGGTCCAGCACCAGGGCCTTGCCTTCGGCGCTCTTCAGATCAACGCCGATCACCCGCCGATTGCGCAGCAACGGATCGCGCGCATCGATCCGGGCCCCCGGCCGATCGACCCGGATCACCTCTGCGCCATGATCGGCCAGCATCATGCCGGCAAATGGCCCCGGCCCGATCCCGGCCAGCTCGATGATCCTGATCCCCTGCAGCGGCCCGGCCATATTCGTCACTCCCCTTCCTGTATGACCCACCCGTGCCACGGCGGCACAGAAGGTCAAGCTGTCGGGGGTGGCAGGGGCTGCAGCCAGCCGAGCCTTCCGGCGCAAAACGCCGTTTGACGTAACCAAGATTAACGTTTAGCTGCCAATGAGTAAACGTTGCATCAGGGGGACATCATGCGCTTCACTCTTCTGGCCGCCGCCATCGGCATGGCCGCGGCGGCGCCGGCCACCGGCACCATTTACACACTCACCTACTCCGCTGCGTCCTGCGCCGGCGGCTGCGTCAACGATGGTGACCCGATCAGCGAATTGTTCGGCAGCAATGCCGACGTCACGGTGCAGAATTTGCGTCTGGCGCCCGGATATGTCCCCGTTGATGGTGGCTTGAACTATTATAATCGGGATTACAGCGGCAGTTCGGCCGCCTATGTCGAGGATGCGTCGCTGGAAACCCGCGGCGCGGTGGCACTGTTCGTCAACCGCCCTGGCACCATCACCCTGCTGTCGGCCGATTTCGGCGGCTGGCCCAATGCCGAGGTCCCTATTGATTGGGAAGTGTGGGGTCGTTTCAACAACAGCGTCACCTTCGCCACGGGGACGGTCGTTACCCAGGCCTCGGGCCTGACGACGGTGAATTTCAACATCAGCGCCGGGTTCAACCAGCCGATCGTGCTGATCTTCGGGCCGGATGCCTATAACGGTGGCGTTCAGAACGTGCGCTACAGCTTCATCGGCGAAGGCGAAGGCACAGGCGTGCCCGAACCCGCCAGCTGGGCGATGCTGATCGCCGGCTTCGGCCTGACCGGCGCGGCCAATCGCCGTCGGCGCGCTCACGTCATCGCCTGACAAGCCGGCACCATATCGCTTCTGCCGGGGCCGGACTGCTGGCGATGGCAGGGGCGAGAGGGTGACAGCGCGACCACAGCGGGCTAATCCACCGGCATGACTCACGCCAGCTTCCCCGCCGCCCGCCTGCGCCGCACCCGCATGACCGCCTGGAGCCGCGATCTGCATCGCGAAACCAGCCTGTCGCCGGCCAATCTGATCTGGCCGCTGTTCCCGACCGAAGGCCAGGACGTGGAAACGCCGGTGGGCACCATGCCCGGCGTGTCGCGCCTTTCGGTGGACCGGCTGGCCAAGGCGGCGAAAGAGGCCGCCAGCCTGGGTATTCCCGCCGTCGCGCTGTTCCCGCACACCAGCCCGGATCGGCGCAGCGAGGATGCGAAGGAAGCGCTCAACCCCGACAATCTGATCTGCCGCGCCATCCGCGCCATCAAGGACGCCGCGCCCGAAGTCGGCGTGCTCACCGACGTGGCGCTTGATCTCTACACCAGCCACGGCCACGACGGGCTGCTCGGCCATGATGGCGAGATATTGAACGATGCCACGGTGGAGATGCTGGTCGGCCAGTCGCTGAACCAGGCCCGCGCCGGTTGCGATATCATCGCGCCTTCGGACATGATGGATGGCCGTGTCGCTGCCATTCGCGCCGGGCTGGAGGCCGATGGTTTCCACAACACCCAGATCATGGCCTACTCGGCAAAATATGCCTCGGCCTTCTATGGCCCCTATCGCGACGCGGTCGGGTCAGGCGGCGTGCTGAAGGGCGACAAGAAGACCTATCAGATGGATCCCGCCAACGCCCGCGAGGCGCTGCGCGAGGTAGCGCTCGATATCGCCGAGGGCGCGGATTCGGTGATGGTGAAGCCGGGGATGCCCTATCTCGACATCATTCGCGCCATCCGCGACGCGTTCGACGTACCGGTGTTCGCCTATCAGGTGTCGGGCGAATACGCGATGCTGGAAGCCGCCATTGCGGCCGGCGTGCTCGATCGCAACAAGGGCGTGCTGGAAGCACTGATGAGCTTCCGGCGCGCCGGCTGCAACGGCGTGCTCACCTATCACGCGCCCCTGGCGGCGCGGCTCATGGGGGCGTAACCACGGGCTGGATCAACCCGGCCGCCGCCGCCCGGATGGCGGCCTCCGTCCGGTTTGTCGCGCCCACGGCGGCGATGGCCATGGCGACATGGGTCTTCACCGTGGCCGGAGACAGGCCGAGTTCCTTGGCGATGGCCTTGTTGGTCAAGCCCGCCGCGATCAGGACCAACACCTCGATCTGGCGTGACGTCACCTGCCCATCCTGGCGGCGATTGGCGGTCGTCACCGCCAATGTGGCCAGCCGATCCGGCAGATAGCGCCCACCAGCCAGCACCAGCTCGACGGCCGCCAGCAATAGCGGTGCGGGCGAGCGTTTCGACACAAAGCCGGCAATGCCCTTGGCCACCAGTTCCAGCATCAGGGCATCATCGTCGCTGCCGGTCACGATCAGCAGCCGGGCGTCTGGCGCGGCGGCCTGCAAGGCCAGAACGCCGGCCAGCGGTTCGGCGCCAGGCATCATCAGATCGACGATGCACAGATCGGGCGCTCGCGCCGCCTGGGCCACGGCCTCCGGGAAATTGCCGGCAGTGAACAGTTCGGCCGCCGGCCAGCGCGCGCCGATCAGCAGCGCCAGGGAATCGAGCAGCAGCGGGTGATCATCGGCAATCAGGCAGCGGTTCAATGGTCTGGAGGTGGGGGTGGGATCCGAAGAATTTTGCGGCAATTCACACTCCCGACCCGCCCGATTGGCTCATTCACGTCGCTCTATAGGCGGGTTGTGGTGGCTCAGCCATCGCCCATCTGGGCGAACCAGACGGGCGATGTGTCGCCCCCGCTGCCCGCCTAGAAGGGCCACATCCGGCGCAACACGGGCGGCCGGGCCACCAATTGGGGGATTATTGCATGCGTACCAAGATGTTGCTGGCGACGTTCGCCGTTTCGATGGTGGCGACCGCCGCCGCTGCCGAAGATACTGACAAGAAGGGCTTCTATATCGCTGGCGGCGTGGGCGTTGCCACGCTTCAGAGCACCGACATCGGCTATTATGATGCCGGCGGCACGTTCGGCGGCACGGGTGCACAGGACCGCGTTGACGGCAAGCTGCGCTTCAAGTCCGCGGCCGAATTCGGCGCCACGCTGGGCTATGATTTCGGTCGCGTGCGCTTCGACGTGCAGGTGAGCTACACGCGCAATTCGATCAAGTCGCTGGAAGTGCTGACCCTGAACGGCAGCCCGGTCACGCTTGACGCCGGCGACATCGCCGACATCTGCGATTATCTCGAAGCCGCTTCGTGCGGCGGCACCGGCAACACCATCAGCTTTGATGGTGGCAAGGTGCGCCGAGCCTCGGGCCTGGCCAATCTGTGGGTCGATTTCCCCGTCGCCAAGGGCATCACGCCCTATGTTGGCGGTGGTATCGGCGTGGCCGGATTTGAAGTGGATGGCGAAGGCAAGGCCAGCTTTGCCTGGCAGCTGGGTGCCGGTGCGGCCTTCCATGTTGCGAACGGGGTGGCCATCACCCTCGATTACCGCTTCCGCAACGCCAGCGGCGCCCGCATCGAATATGATGCCGCGTCGGGCTTTGATATCGGCCGGCAGAAGAGCCAGAGCTTCGGCGCTGGCCTGCGTTTCACCTTCTGACCCGATTGGCGCGGCGGATCAGGCCCTTGGCAACGAGAGCCTGAACGCCGCGCCATGTCGCCAGCGCGGTTCCAGCGCAACGGAACCGCCCAGCAATTCGCTTTGCCGGCGCACGGACGCCAGGCCCAGGCCCATGCGTGCCGTGGCCACCGCGCCGGTGCCATAATCGGCGAACAGCCAGGCGCTCCAGCCGTCGGGCAGGCCGCGACCATCATCAATCACCCACAGATCAACCAGCGCCCCGCGCCGGCGCGTGCCGATCAACACGTGACGACCGCCGGAATGGCGCACCGCATTGGCCAGCAGATTGCCGATCGCCCGTGCCAGGATGGCCGGATCACCCACGACGATGGCACTGCTTGGTGCAATACGGATGGTCATACCGGCAGCTGCAGCGGCTGGTTCCAGGTTCAACGCTTCCGCCCGCATCAACGGACCCAGCGGCACCGGCTGCGGCCGCGGCTTCACGGCGCCGGCGTCCAGCCGCAGATAATCGAGCATCAGGCCGATCAATTCGCTGGCCGATGCCAGCGAGGAGCGCACGCCCGCCACGGCGCGATCCTGCTGTGGGCCAAGCTGCAGGCTTGATTCAAAATGGAAACCGGCAGCAGCCAGCGGTTGCTGCAGATCATGCGTGGCCGATGCGATGAAGCGCGTCTTGGAATCGCGCTCGGCCGCGACGATGGCCAGGGCGCGCTGCGTGGCAGCCTCTGACCGGGCGCTCTGCGCTTGCGCCTCCAGGGCGGCGCCCAGGGCGCGCTGTACGAGCGATCGCAGGCCCAGCATGGTCAGACCGATCACGCTGATCAGGATCGCGACCGGGATGCGATAGGACGTGTCCTGGCTGAGCGCGAAGACGGCCAATGACACCGTCATCAGCACCACTTCCCAGCGCCCGATCGGCACGCCGGCATTGCTCGTCAGCGTGGCGACGCCGATGTACCAGACATACATCATGGTGGTGAAATATTGCAGGGCGACATCGCCGCCCGGCAGCAACACCCAGGGGCTGGCGGCAATCCCGACGTTGAAACCGGTCTGGGTCCATTTGCCGAACTTGTACCAGTAGGACACGGTGTCCTGATCATTCGGCCGCACCCATGTAAAGGCGGCCATGGCGACAAGAAACAACAAGACCAGACCGCCCATGAAGAGCACCCAGGCATCAAGATGCCAATGGGTTTGGACCCGCGTCCGGAACCAGAAATGTACGAAAACCAGCACGACGCCCATGATGATGACGCCGGGCGTTCCAACGCGGCCGCCGTAACGGATTGCTGCCGCCCTTACCGCTATTTCTGCTTCATCGGCTGAATCGACTGCCAGATTTCTTGCCACGAATTTCCTTTTGGCAGATTGGCAGATACCAGCGGCGCTTTGCGGTGCAATGTCAATGGCAGCCGGGCGGTTGGCCTTGCCGCCTCGCCGTGATAAGGCAACGTCCACTTCTGGAGTGGATATGCGCGAGATTGTTTCTGGCTGCTGACCGATAGCTGCACCGCAGCTGTTGGTTCGCCATCGCCCCGCCGGGTTCGGCGCGGCGTCCTGCACATTTTGCAGAAGAGCCAGACACCATGGATATCTCGCGCAGCGAACAGCGCATATTGCACCTGCTTGCCCAGGGCGGCAGCATTCACCATCGCCGGGAAGACGGCCACATCGTCGACGTCCTGTGCTTCACCCGCGATGGCGCCTGCTTCGCCGGTCTCAGCCTCTCCCTGTTCAAGCGGCTGAAACGGCGCGGCTATGTCGAATCACGCGGCGGGGCGCCGTACCGCATCTCGCGGCTCGGCCTCGCCCGCGTGCGCAGCCAGCTCGACAATCGTTGAAGACCTCACCCCGGCGGGCCGCTGGCCTGCCGGGGTGCTCATCACGCCGGCGCACGCCGGTCAGTCGAAGCGCCGCACCCAGCGCCAAACCTCGCCGTCTTCCGGGTCGATCACCCTGCCGATCAGGGCAAAGCCATTGCGCGTGAGCACGGTTGCCGAAGCATTGTCGCGCTCCAGCGTGTGGGCGATCACGCAGCGGGCGCCGTTGGCCTGGGCGATCGCGATCAGCCCGCCGGCCATGGCCGTGGCAACCCCGCGGCCTTCCACCAGCGGGAAACTGCCATAGCCGATCTCCACCACGCCATCGGCATCCGGCGATGCCTTGAAACCGCACAGGCCCACAATGGCGTCGCTGCTGTCCAGCGCCCACCAGTCCGCCCAGGGCGACGGCCGCGGATTGGCCCCCATGATGGCAAGTACGGCGTCAAGATGCGTGAAGCCGGCGGCGACATCCGGATAGAAACGCTCCACCCCGCGCTGCAGGGCCGGCGGCGGATCATTGATGTCGGCCGGGCTGGCCGGGATCAGCCTGACAACCACGCGCCTCAGCCGTCGATCAGGATGATGTCAAATCCCAACCGCTCCACGCCATCGGCGCGCCTGCCCAGCGCCTGGCCAAAGATCAGCGGCGGCATCGGGCCATTCAGTTTCTGGTTCAGATCCTGCGCCAGTGTCTCGTCCTGCCCCAGCAGCGGGTCGCCCTTGAAATACATCTGGGTCACCAGCCGGTTCAGCTGCCCATCGACCTGATAATGGATATGCTTGGCGCGCCAGCTACGGCCGACATTATAGGCGCCGGGCTCGATGCTGAGATAGCGATAGGCGCCATCCTTGTCCGCCACCAACCGGGCAAAGCCTTCGAAATTGGGATCCAGCGGCACCTTGCTGGTGTCGCTCTTGTGGGCATAGCGGCCAGCGGCGTTGGCCTGCCACACCTCGATCTTCGCGCCCGGCACCGGCTCGCCCTTCATGTTGAGCACGCGGCCCGACACCTCGATCAGCTTGCCAGTCGCCTTTCCGGGCCGGCCGGCCACCTGCACCAGATCGGCGTCGGCATCACTTGGCTGCTGCACCGGATAGAACGGCCCCATCGCCATCGGCATGGTCGGGTTGGCAGCCAGTGCTCGCCCTGCCAGGCCTGAGCCCACCAGCAACACTCCCGCCTGCCCCAGCAGGCGACGCCGCGTCATCTCCATCTGATCCTCTCCCCCGAGTGAAGGGCCAAGGCTGCGCCTGCAGCGCCAGCGCGTCAAGCACCGGCCGACTTGCGCCGCCGGGCGCAGCCGCGTAACCGACGCGCATGACGGAACGGCTGCGCATCGCGGTGTTGGGGGCTTCGGGATACACCGGGGCCGATCTGGTGCGCCTGGCGCTGACCCATCCGCGCATGGAGATCGCGGCCCTGGCCGCCAACGCCAAGGCCGGGCAGACGATGGCGCAGATCTGGCCGCATTTCGCGCCCTATCCGCAGCTGCCGGCGCTGGTGAAGGCCGACGCGATCGACTTTGGCCGCATCGATGCCGTGTTCGGCTGCCTGCCGCACGCGGCATCGGCGGAGCTGCTCTCCACCATCACGGGTCCACGCATCATCGACCTGTCGGCGGATTTCCGGCTGAAGGATGCCGCCACCTATGCCGAATGGTATGGTGGTGCCCACCCGGCGCCCGCCCTGCTGTCCGAAGCCGTCTATGGCCTCACCGAATTTGCCCGGGCCGCACTGCCCACAGCGCGGATCACCGCCTGCCCTGGCTGCTATCCCACGGCCGTGCTGCTGGCGCTGCTGCCGCTGGTGGCCGCACACGCCATCTCGGCCGACAGGATCACCGTCAACGCGCTGTCGGGCGTGTCTGGCGCCGGCCGCAGCCTGAAGGAAGCCAACCTGTTTGGTGAGGTGGCCGAAGCCGTGCATCCCTATGGCATCGGCCATCACCGCCACATGCCGGAGATGGAGCAGGAATTGTCGCTGCGCGCCGGCCGCCCAGTGAAGATCAGCTTCACCCCGCACCTGATCCCGATGAACCGCGGCGAGCTGGTCACCTGCATCGTCGATACGGCGCACGGGCCGGACTATCTGCGCGAGCTGCTCGCCGATGCCTATGCCGATGAGCCGTTCGTCCATCTGCTGCCCAGCGGCGTCGCGCCCGCCACCCGCATGGTGCGCGGCAGCAACCATGTGGTGCTGAACGTCTTTGCCGATCGCGTGCCGGGCCGCGCCATCGTGATTGCCGCCATCGACAATCTGGTGAAGGGCTCCTCCGGCCAGGCCATCCAGAATTTCAACCTGATGTTCGGCCTGCCCGAAACCATGGGGCTGGAACAGGCGCCATTGTTCCCATGACGGTGAAGCCGGCCATCGAAACCGCGCGGTTGTGGCTGCGGCCGTGGATCGATGCCGATCTCGCGCCCTTTGCCGCGATGGGCAGGGATCCACGGGTGATGGCGCATTTTCCGGCACTGGTCGACGAAGCGCAATCGAAGGCCACTGCCGTCCGCGCCATGAACCATATTGGCGAGCACGGCTTTGGCTTCTGGGCGGTGGAGCGCAAATCGGACCGACAGTTCCTCGGCTTTTGCGGACTGAAGACGGTAAGCTTCCCCTGCCCGATCGCAGGCGAGATCGAGATCGGCTGGCGGCTGGCGCATGCGCACTGGGGTCAGGGCTATGCCCATGAAGCAGCGCAGGCCAGCCTCGATCACGGCTTTGGCGTGCTGGGCCTGGCGCAGATCACCAGCTTCACCGTGCCCGACAACACGCGCAGTTGGGGCCTGATGGAGCGGCTGGGCATGGAACGGCGCAGCGATCTCGATTTCGATCACCCCGAACTGCCCCCTGGCCACCGGCTGCGGCCGCACATCGTCTATGTGAAAACGCCGTGAGCCTGCACCCATTTGGTTCGGACTGGCCACAGCTGGCCGATGACGTGTTCATCGCCCCCGGCGCGCAGGTGATCGGCCGGGTGACGATCGGCGCCAGCAGCTCGGTCTGGTTCAACTGCGTGCTGCGTGGCGATGTTGGCCGCATCAACGTGGGGCAACGCACCAACATCCAGGATGGCAGCATCGTTCACGTTACCGGTGGCCGCTTTGACACCGAGATTGGTGACGATGTGCTGATCGGCCATGGCTGCATCATTCACGGCTGCCGCCTTGAAAGCCGGGCCTTCATCGGCATGGGATCGGTGGTCCTCGATGGGGCAACGGTCGAAGGGGACGCCATGCTGGCCGCGGGCGCGCTGCTCACGCCCGGCAAGACCGTGAAGACCGGCGAGTTGTGGGCCGGGCGCCCAGCGAAATTTCTGCGCAGCCTGACGCAAGGCGAGATCGCCGGCAACCGCGCCGGCGCCTCGGGATATGCCCGGCTGGCGCAGGTCTATCGCGCTGGCGCGTAAGCCTATTTGTCCACGCCCTTGACCTTGCCCCACTGGCGGGCGGCGGTGTAGCCAAGATAGCCGGTGCCGAACAGCGCATAGAGCGGTTCGGGCAGGCCATTCAGATAGCGGGTCATGCCGGTGGCGATATCATTGGCCATCTGCGGCCGCACCGCGGCGATGATGCCCATCGGGATCGACCACATCAGCAGCGCGTACATGACATAGAGGAAGCTGGGCCGCGCCCGGCTGGTCCACGGATCATTGCTGCCGGCTTCGGCGACGATGGCGGACAATTGGGTGGAAAGCAGCTCCAGTTCCTGGCTGTTCTGCAGCTTCACCAGTTCCAGCTTGGCGGCATCGCGCGCCTTGGGATCGGGAATGATCTTGTCGAGCAGGCCGGCAACCGGCGCGATCAGGGCGTTGAGAATCGACATGGGAGGGGCCTTCCGGTGTGAGGGAAGGCAAGAGAATAACCAAATAGGTTCCTGTAGGACAGAGCAGCGTGGCGGCCGCCGTCGGCCAATGACTGGTATGAAAAGGGTCTTTGGAAAAATGGTCGGAGCGACAGGATTCGAACCTGCGACCTCCAGACCCCCAGTCTGATGCGCTACCAGGCTGCGCTACGCTCCGAGCCGTGGCGGGGCTTAGGGGCTATTGCTGCCCGATGCAACCCCCTCAGGCGGCGTTTTCCATGCCGTACTGCTTGAGCAGGTCATAGAGGGTCGGCCGGCTCACCCCGAGCAGCTTGGCCGCCAGGCTGACATTGCCATCGGCCCGCACCATGGCGCGGCGGATGGCCTGGCGATCGGCCGCCTCGCGGGCAAACTTGATGGTGAGGCTGGCTTCATCGATGCTGTTGACGAGGTCGAGATCGGCCGCGGTCAACCGGGCGCTTTCAGCCATGATCACCGCGCGTTTCATGCGGTTTTCCAGCTCGCGCACATTGCCCGGCCAGTGCCAATCGGTGATGGCGGCAATGGCGTCTGGCATCAACCCCTTGAATTCACGACCATTTTCACGCGAAAAACGGGTCATGAAATATTGCGCCAGCAGCACGGCATCACCGGGCCGTTCCTTCAGGCTGGGGATACGCACGACGATTTCGGCGAGGCGATAGAAGAGATCCTCGCGGAAGCGGCCGCTGGCAATCATCGCATCCAGATCCTGGTGGGTGGCGCAGACGATGCGCACATCGACCGGGATGGCCTTGCGGCCGCCGACGCGTTCGATCACCCGTTCCTGCAGGAAGCGCAGCAATTTCACCTGCAAGGGCAGCGGAATATCGCCGACTTCATCGAGGAACAGCGTGCCGCCTTCGGCCATCTCGATCTTGCCCGGCTGGGTCTTCACCGCGCCGGTGAAGGCGCCGCGCTCATAGCCGAACAGCTCGGATTCGAGCAGATTTTCCGGGATGGCGGCACAGTTGATGGCGACGAAGGCTGCGTCCGCCCGCGCCGAGGCATTGTGCAGGCCGCGCGCCAGCAGCTCCTTGCCGGTGCCCGACGCGCCGAGCAGCATCACCGACACATTGGCCGTGGCCACCCGTTCGACCATGCGGGCAACCTTGATCATCTCGGGCGCCGCAGTGACGATGCCGCCCAGCACCTTGTCGCCGGTGTTGCCGGCCTCCGCCAGGCGGCGGTTCTCGGCTTCCAGTTCGGCGACGTGATAGGCGCGGCGCACGATCAGGCCGAGCTCGTCGATATCGACCGGCTTGTGATAGAAATCGAACGCCCCCATCGCGATGGCGCGGCGGGCGCTTTCACGCGCGCCGTGGCCCGACGCCACGATCACCTTGGTGGCCGGGCGGGTGGCCAGGATGGCTTCCAGCGTGGCAAAACCTTCGGACACGCCGTCGGGATCGGGCGGCAGCCCCAGGTCAAGCGTCACCACCGCCGGCTGATGGGTGCGCAGCGCTTCCAGCGCCGCTTCGCGGTCGCCGGCCAGGATCACCTCCTGGTCCTCGTAACTCCATTTCAGCTGGCGCTGCAGGCCGGTATCGTCTTCCACCACCAGCAGCTTCGGCTTGTCGCTCACGCCTGTCCCCCTTCCACCAGCAGCGCGGTCTCGCCGGGCATGTCCTGACCACTTAATGGCAGGGTGATGGTGAAGCTTGTGCCTTCGCCTTCGCGGCTGGCCACGTCAAGCCGTCCGCCGTGGGCGCGCACGATCTCGCGCGCTTCATAGGCGCCGATGCCGAACCCGCCGGGCTTGGTTGATGTAAACGGCTGAAACAATTCCTGCCGGATGAAGCGGGCCGACATGCCGTGGCCGCGATCAGCCAGGGTGATCACCAGGTCGGGTCCTGCCACAGCGAGATCGATGCGAATTGGTGCGCCGGCCGGCGAGGCATCAATGGCATTCTGCAGCAGGTGGGCAAACATCTGTTCCAGCCGGGCCGCATCGCCGCGCACCAGCAGCCGCTCCGCCAGATCGGGCAGGTGCAGGCTGAGCGCGGGCCAGGCGCCCTGCCGCGCCTTCACCAGGGTGGAGAGCAGGCGCGCCACCGCCACGTCACTGTCACTGGTTGGCGTGCCTTGCGCCCGCTGCGACAGCCAGGCCAGCAGCGCATTCATCTTGCCGACCGATTCCTTCAGCGTCGCCACCATGTCGGCGCGGAACTCGGGATTGTCGGCATGGCGTTCGGCATTGCGGGCCAGCAGCGACAACTGGCTGACGAGGTTCTTGATGTCGTGCAGGATGAAGGCAAAGCGCCGGTTGAACTCCTCGAAGCGGCGGGCCTCCTCAAGCGCGGATTGGCCGCGGCTTTCGGCGACGTAGGAACCGACCTGGCGGCCAAGGGTCTTCAGCAGTTCCTCGTCTTCCCAGCCCAGCCGGCGCGGCACCAGGCTGCGGCCGATCAGCAGCACGCCGGCCAGGGCATCGCGGTTGAAAGCCGGTAGCACCAGCCAGTAACGCCGGTCAGTGGCCAGCCAGGCTGGCAAGTCAGGCGCGTCGGCCAGTTCGCCTTCGCGCAGCAGGTCCAGATCGAGCACCCGGTCCTGCCGGACCCAGGCCACGAGCGGACTGTCCGCCGCCAGCGCTTCCGGGGGACCATCGGCCATCTGCCAGGTGGCGATGGGCAGCAGACGGTCATCATCGGGCACCAGCAGGCAGCCGCCGCGCGCATCGAGAACGCTGGCTACCGCCTGCACCACGCGTTCGGGCAGGCCTTCGGCATCGCCTGGGGCCGAAACGGTGGCGATGAAACGCAGCCACTCGTTGCGGTAATCATATTGGTAACGATAGAAATTGCGCGCAATCGTCACGCGCAGCCAGGCCCGGAACCGGTCCGACACCAGCACCACCATGCCCAACATGATGGTTGCAAACAAGAAAGTGACCTGCAGCAGTGTGCCCCAGTCGCCGCCCACCAGCTTGAGGGCATAGGCCAGCAGCGACATGGCGATCAGGTAGAAACCGACCCCGGAGAAGGCGACGGTCTGGAAAGCCACATTGCGCGAAACGCGGGCACCCTTCACCCAGCTGTCACGTGTGGCAAACAGGAACAACAGCACCAGGACCGCATTCACGGCACCACGAATGTTGTAGAGATCAGGCGACGCCGGTGGCAGCAGGAAAGCCAGCGTGTAGAAATTCAGATCATATATGAACAGGCCGCCCAGGCCGATGGCCAGCAAGCGGAAGCCGGAGCGCTGGCCGCCGCCGGACGCGGCATAGAGGTTGTGGCTAAGCACCAAACCGGTGACCGACACCGCAATACGGATTACGAGAAACAGGCTGGAGACGACCCCGCCTTCGCCCACCAGCGCTCCCTGGCTGGAACCGGTGACATCGATGACGAACTGCAGGGCCATGACAAAGCCGAGCACGCCGCCCACCCAGAAAGCCGAGCGCGCTTCGCCTTCGCCGCCCAGCCAGGTGGGCCGTAACAGATAGAGCAACAGGCAGATCCAGGCGCCCACTTTGATCGTCTGCAACCGTGAAATCCATGGCTGCAATCCGGGATCAAAGAGAAGCGTGGCAACGAACGAACCAGCCCACAAGGCTGTGGCCAGGGCCGCACCGGCCAACCAGACATTGGCGCCACGACGCTGCTTGGTCAGCGCCGCCACGAACAAGACGCTATAGGCCACCAGCGCGAGCAGATGGCTGAACAGGCCGACGTCGTTCAGCGCGATCACGCCTGCGCCCCCTTCGCCATTCGATTTGCCCTCGCCACCGACACGGCTGGTCCCCCAATTCTGGGCCGCAACCTAAACCCGTTGGCGGCCATGCGCTACCCTCACCGCTGGCTTAGCCAGGCGGCGGGGTGAGGCCCACCAGCCGCATCACCACGGCCTGCGCCACCATCACCAGCAGCCACCACAGGCTGGCCCGGCCGACGCGGCCCCAGCGTTGGCCGGCCATCAACAGCGACGTCGCAAGCGCCGGCACCACAAAGCCGGCCCAGATCACCACTGCTGAACCGATGGTCATAACCCACAATGGCGCCTTGGGCGGCGCCAGGATCAACGCGCCGGCCAGGATCGCGCCCAACCAAGCAGAGGCAATGAAGGCAACCATCCAGCTGACCGGCCCCTTGGGCCGATCAACGAATTGGGCGATCAGCAGAGCGAGCAAGGTGGCAAGGCCGATGGGGACGGCGTTGATGACAATATAGACCATATCCCCAGCTTGCCGGCTTTTGGCGGCCGTGCAAGGGGGAGCCGATCCATCGAGGAGACTGCGCGAAATGTCCGATCTGTCGCCGCTGCTGCTGGGCCGCCTGAACCATGTCGGCATCGCCTGCCCGTCGATTGAAGATGCCGTCGACATGTACGGCCGGCTGTTCGGCGCCACCGTTTCCAGTGCCGCTTTCGACCTGCCGGCCCAAGGTGTGCGCGTCGCCTTCATCGATGTTGCCAACAGCCAGCTGGAGTTGATCGAGCCGCTGGGGGCGGACTCGCCGATCCATGGTTTCCTCAAGAAGAACCCCAATGGCGGGCAGCATCATGTCTGTTTCGAAGTGAAGGACATCATTGCCGCGCGCGATGCGATGCGGGCGCGCGGGGCGACGGTGCTGGGCACAGGCGAACCGCGCATGGGTGCGCACGGCGTGCCTGTGATCTTCGTTCACCCCCGCGATACGGGGGGCGTTCTGGTCGAGCTCATGCAGGAGCCGCCGGAAGGGCATCACTAAGCCCGCAGCAAACGTCACTCAGGCAAAGGCGAACGTGTCGGCACGCACTCCGACATGTTCGCCTTGAGCTGGATCAGGCCCCATCAGCAGCGCCGATACGGCGCTCGCGTGCTTAGTCCTTCTTGCGGCCGCTCAGCAGCCAGCCGACGACGAAACCCAGCGCGATACCGGCGCCCAGGGCGGCGAGCGGCTGCTCCTGCACGGTGGCGCGCACCTTTGCGGTGCCCTCCTCGGCGACCTTCTGGGCGCGTTCCTTGACCTCGCGCGCCTTTTCCGGCGCGATATCAGCCAGTTCCTTGGCCTTTGCGGCAGCCTTGTCATAAGCGGCCGTGGCGGTTTCCTTGGCCTTACCGATGGCCTTGTCGGCCTGGTCTTTCAGCTCGCCCTTCAGCTTTTCGATCCGGCTGGCGGCAGCTTCAACGGATTCAGTGACGGTCGGCAGAGTCTCGAGATTCTCGCTGTTGTCGGCCATGTGGAATTCCTTTCGGGCAATCGGGGCAGCAAGCCCAAGTTAGTGCGCACCCGCGGCAATTTGAAGAGCGTAGATTCCCTGTCGGTCACGCATCGGGGGTCACTTTGCCTCGGCCTGCCTTGATGCCGGCACGCACTGTCTTGGCAGTCAGCCGACGCTGCTTCGAGCCCAGCGTTGGGCGTGTCGGCCGCCGCACGACCGGCCGGATGCAGGCCTTTTCCACCAGTTCCGCCAGCCGCGCCCGCGCATCTGCCCGGTTCTGCACCTGGTCGCGAAAGCGGTTGGCGCTGATCACGATCACCCCGTCTCCAGTGGCGCGCCGACCGGCCAGCCGCAGCAGCCGTTCCTTCACCTCGTCCGGCAGGCTGGGAGACGCCACCACGTCAAACCGCAACTGCACGGCCGATGACACCTTGTTGACGTTCTGGCCGCCCGGTCCGCTCGAGCGCACGAACGATTCAACCAGTTCGTCTTCCGGGATGCTTATCGCCATGATGTGCGCCTAACCCGATTCGATTGCGGAGGCCATTGCCATGATCATCGTTCACCATCTCAACAACAGCCGCTCCCAGCGCATCCTGTGGCTGCTGGAGGAACTGGGCACGCCATATGAAATCAAGCATTACAGCCGCGATGCCGTAACCAATCTGGCCCCACCCGAACTGAAGGCGGTGCACCCGCTCGGCAAGAGCCCGGTTATTGAAGAGAGCGGCAAGATCATCTTCGAATCGGCCGCCATCACCGACTGGATCATCCGCAAGCACGGGAATGGCCGTCTGATGCCCACGCCAGGCACGGACGCGCATGAGGATTATTTGATGTGGCTGCACTTTGCCGAAGGCTCGGCGATGACGCCCTTCCTGCTGGCGCTTTACACGGCCCGCCTGGGCGAGGCTGCAGCGCCGCTGCAGCCGCGCATCCAGGAACAGATTGGCGCCCATGTCGCCTATTTCAGTCAATGCCTGGGCGGCAACGACTGGCTGGTGAACAACGAATTGTCCGGCGCCGACATCATGATGAGCTTTATTGCGGAAATCGCCACGGTGCAGGGCCTGGGCGCGCATTTCCCCAATGTGGCGGCCTATGCCAAGCGCCTGCAGTCGCGCCCGGCGTGGATTGCCGCGGCAGCGAAGACCGAGCCTTACAACTTCCGTTTGCCGGGCTGACGGGTCGCCAACAGGTTGAGCGCCAGGCCGCCAATAATCAGCGCGGCGGCCAGCAGCTTCCACGGCGGCAGTGGTTCGTTCAGCCAGATTGCGGTTGAGGCCATGCCGAACACTGGCACCAGCAGCGACGTCGGCGCGACACTGGTCGCCGGATAACGGGCCAGCAACCAGCCCCAGGCGCCATAGCCGAACAGCGTGTTGCCCACCGCCTGCCAGGCGATCGCAGCCCAGATCGTTGGCGTGGTAGCATGGAGCGCAGCTTCGATTGCTGGCAAGCCCTCAAACCACAGTGCCAGGCCGGCCAACGGCGGCACGGCAAACAGTGACGACCAGGTGATGAAGCCCAGCATATCAACCTTGCCGGCCGCACGTTGGGCCATGTTGCCCAGGCTCCAGCCGAAAGCGGCCCCCAGCACCAGGGCGATGCCCGTAACGGTAACTTCGCCGCCGGTGTTTCCAGCGATCACCGCGACGCCGCCCAGCGCCAGCACCAGGGCAGCCACCTGCAAGGGCTTCAGCCGTTCGCCACTGGTCATCATTGCCATCGCGATCGTGAAAACGACCTGGGACTGGATCAGCAGGCTGGCGAGGCCAGCAGCAATATAACCGTTGATGGCGATGAACAGCAGGCCGAACTGACCCACGCCGATGGCCAGGCCATAGCCAACCAGGATGCGCCACGACACGGCCGGCCGCGGCACAAACAGGATCAGCGGGAACACCACCGCGGCAAAGCGCAGTGCCGCAAACAGCAGCGGCGGCAGGCTGTGCAAGGTGGCACCGATCACGGCAAAATTGCTGCCCCACACGGTCACCACCGCCAGCGCCAGCAACAGCGCGCGTGGGCTCAGCGCCTGGCCGTTCATCGCGGCTTGGCGAGGCCGTGATACGCCACGGCAGCAACCAGCAAGGCCACGGCAACGTTCAACGCCAGCGGCCGTGCAGTGCCATCATGCATGGCAGCGCCCAAGGCTGATGCCAGGGCGCCGATGCCGAAGTTCACGCCGCCCATCAGACCGGAAATGGCACCAGCCCGCAGGGGATCGACATTCAGCGCGCCGGCCGAGGCATTGGCCGCGATAAGACCGTTCGACGACAGCGCCACGAACAGCACCGGCAGAAAGATCACCAGCGGTGCGTCGACAACCAGCCACAGCGCCGCCCCGGCCACGGCTGCCCCCAATGTTGCCCAGGCCAGAATGGTATCGGGCGATCGCCTCTTGAGCAGCGCCCGGTTGACCTGGCTCGACCCGACGATGCCGACAGCGATGGCGGCAAACACCAACCCGAACTGGCCTTCGGAAAAGCCCCACACATTGATCACCAGGTCCGGCGAGGCGGCGATATAGCTGAACAATGTGGCACCATTGGCCGCCCCGACCAGCAGATAGCCGATGAGGCGCCGCTGGCCGAGCAGCCTGGCATAGCCAGACAGCACATCCTGCCCGCGCGCCGCCTGGGCCGTGGCGATGGAGCGGCTTTCCTCCAGCCGCAGACCGACCGCGGCCGCAATGGCGAGACCAACGCCAACAAAGACGTAAAAGACGGCATGCCAGCCAGCCGCTATCGCGATCCAGCCGCCGATGCTGGGCGCCAGCAGCGGCGCGATCGCCAGGACCAGCATCAACAGGCTGAAAATACGGGCTGAATCGCGATGGTCATAACGGTCGCGCACAATCGCCCGGCAGGTGACCATGGCGGCACAGCAGCCCAACGCCTGGAAGAAGCGGCCGGCAACCAGCGCCTCGATGTTGGGTGCCAAGGCGCAGAACAGGCTGGCGGCAACATAGACGATACAGCCGATCAAGATGGTGGGCCGGCGTCCGATCCGATCACTGAGCGGACCAAAGAACAGCTGCCCCAGTGCCATGCCAACGAAGAAGGTGGAGAGCGTCAACTGCACCGCCGCTGCGGACGTGCCGTAATCGCGCGCGATGGCCGGCAGGGTTGGCAGATAAAGATCGATCGTCACCGCGCCAAAGGCGGTCAGTGATCCCAGGAGCAGGATCTCGCCCAAGCTCGGTTGGCGCGATGAAGGGGCGGCGGGTGCGTGCACGCGCCGGGCTTTACGGGTTGGCGGCGTTCCGGTCGAGGGGAGTTTCAACCGGCCCTGCAGCCGCGCCAGTGCGCCGCACGGGTTTCCGCCCACGCTGCCGCGCCGTCGCTGACACCGGTCAGGCGCAGGCGGAAATCGCGATAGCCATCATGGTTGGGGATGGGCAGGCGAGCTTCGATGATATGGCCCTGCCCGGCATCCACCAGCAGCGTACCGGTCTTGCCGGCCAGTGCCGGACCGCGCAGTTGGAACAGCAGCGCCGGCCGGCCCATCGCCTGCGTCTCGCCCAGAAAATGTCCATCCATTGCCCCAAGGTCTGCCAAAGTTGGTCCCCGAGGGGCAATCAGCAGCAGCGGCAGGCCAATCCGGAAGCCCGCCCGCCGGTCAGGCCGGCTGGCCAGCCACAGGGTGAGGCTGGCGAAATCGAAATCATACAAATGCCAGGGCCGCGTGCCGACCAGCGTTGCCAGCCGGAGCTCGCCATCCGGCAGGGCGGCGCGGGCGGTGAGCTGGCCGGCACCATCCTCGCGGAACCAGGCAAAGGCCTGCTGGTTGCCATCGCGGCCCTGTTGCCCACCGACCAGCTCACTGGCTTGCCCGGTGGCCTGATCGATGCTCGCGGTCACCAGCGCGGCGCGTGTGCAGCGCGAAACCGCCTTCATCACCGCCAGTTGGCCTGCCGCGGGCACATGGACATGCACAGCCTCGGGCAGGCTGCCATCGTCATTGCTGCGGATATAGTGCCAGGTTCGGTCCACCTGTCCCGCTGCTGGTGTTGCCAGCAACAGGGCCAGGACGGCTGTGCGGATCACGCGCGGACCGCGCCCTCATCCACGGCGTTAACGCTGTTGTGCCGGAGCGCGTCGAGCACACAACGCACGATGCCGGCGGCATCAAGCCCGGCGTCGGCATATTGCTTCGCCGGGGCGTCATGGTCCTGATAGACATCAGGCAGGCGCAACGTGCGGATCTTGAGGCCGGCATCGAGCAGGCCTTCGTCGCTGGCCAGCGTCAGCACATGGCCGCCAAAGCCGCCGATGGCGCCCTCTTCGATCGTCACCAGCACTTCGTGGGTGGCTGCCAGCTTGCGGATCAGCGCCATGTCGAGCGGCTTCGCAAAGCGCATGTCGGCCACGGTGGTCGAAAGCCCCTTGGCGTCGAGCGTGCCCGCAGCCGCCAACGCTTCAGCCAGGCGCGTGCCCAGCGACAGGATCGCCACCTTGCTCCCTTGCCGCACGATTCGCCCCTTGCCGATTTCCAGGCGGGTGCGGGTTTCCGGGATGGCAACGCCGGTGCCTTCGCCGCGCGGATAGCGCACGGCGATCGGGCCAGCGTCATAAACGGCAGCGGTGTGCACCATATCAGCCAGCTCGGCCTCGTCGGCGGCGGCCATCACCACCATGTTGGGCAGGGTCGAAAGATAGGTGACATCAAACGAGCCGGCATGGGTCGCGCCGTCCGCGCCAACCAGGCCGGCGCGATCAATGGCGAAGCGCACCGGCAGGTTCTGCAGGGCGACATCATGCACCACCTGGTCGTATGCACGCTGCAGGAAGGTCGAATAAATCGCGCAGAACGGCCGCATGCCCTGGGCAGCGAGGCCGGCCGCGAAGGTGACAGCGTGCTGCTCGGCGATGCCCACGTCAAAGCTGCGCTCCGGGAAGGCCTTGGCGAAGCGATCGACACCGGTGCCCGACGGCATGGCGGCCGTGATCGCGACGATGCTCGGGTCGCGCTTGGCTTCCTCGATAAGCATGTCGCCGAACACGTTCTGATAGGCCGGCGCCTTGGGCTGAGCCTTGTGCTGGGTGCCTGACACGACGTCAAACTTGACGACACCATGATATTTGTCGGCCGACGCCTCGGCCGGGGCATAGCCCTTGCCCTTTTGCGTGACGACATGGATCAGCATCGGGCCTTCGGCGGCATCACGGACATTTTCGAGCACCGGCAGCAGGTGATCGAGATTATGACCGTCGATCGGGCCGACATAATAGAACCCCAGTTCCTCGAACAACGTGCCCCCGCCCTGGGCGAAACCACGCGCATATTCATCAACCCGGGCAGCGGCCTTCTTCAACGGCGGCGGCAGCACCTTGCCCGAAACCTGCTTCAGATATTCGCGCAATTCCAGGAACTTGCGGCTGGAAAGCAGGCGCGACAGATAGGCCGAAAGCGCGCCCACGGGCGGCGCGATCGACATGTCATTGTCGTTCAGGATGACCACGAGCCGGTTGCCGGCCTCGCGGGCGTTGTTCATCGCTTCATAGGCCATGCCGGCCGACATGGAGCCATCACCGATGACGGCAATACCCTTGCCCGGCTTGTTCTGCAGCTTGTTGGCGATGGCAAAACCCAGCGCCGCCGAGATGGAGGTGCTGCTGTGCGCGGCACCGAACGGATCAAATTCGCTCTCGCTGCGCTTGGTGAAGCCGCTGAGGCCACCACCCTGGCGCAGGGTGCGAATCCGGTCGCGCCGGCCAGTGATGATCTTGTGCGGATAGGCCTGGTGGCCGACGTCCCACACCAGTTTGTCGTCCGGGGTGTTGAACACATAATGGAGGGCAACCGTCAGCTCGACCACACCCAGGCCCGCGCCCAGATGCCCGCCGGTGACAGAGACGGCGTGGATCATTTCCTGCCGCAATTCATCGGCCAGCTGCCGCAACTGGCCAGGCTCCAGCCGGCGCAGATCGGCCGGTATGTTGACCTGGTCGAGAAGCGGGGTTTCAAGCTTCATGAGGACGGCTCGCGTGCTGAAAGACTTAAGGGTTTGCCCTTAGCGATTATGGCAGGCGCTGTCATCAAGACTGTCATGCTGGCCTGACAGCGGCGCCGTCCAATGCCAGCATTCGTTCGATATCGCCTTGAAATCAGGCACAATTGGCGCAAATGCCGCGCACCTCAATCACCGGACGCACCGGTGTGAAGCCCGCTGCCCGCGCTGCAGCGCGCACTTCGCTGGTAATCCGGTCATCATCGACATGAGTCGCCCCGCCGCACCGATCGCAAACCAAAAAGATGCAATCATGCGGGCAATCAGGATGCGCATTGGCGATGAAGGCGTTTGCGCTCTCAACCCGCGACGCGACATTGTTGGCCACGAACAGATCGAGGATCCGATAGACGCTGTTCGCCGCAATGCGCCGGCCGGCGGCCGACGAGACCGCATCGGTCACATCATAGGCCGAGACCGGGCGGTCAAAACGCGCCAGCGCGTCGAACACGGTTGCGCGCAGTGGGGTCCATTGTTCGCCGGCGCCGGTCAGGCGGGCTTGAGCGGCAGCGGCGAGATCGGCGCGGCTGTGGTGCTGGCCGTGGCTGTGGGCGGGATGTGCCATGCTGTTCATATCAGGCTTGTGCCCCGCCGGCGCAAGATGGTGCGTCAGCCCATGGCTCAGGCGGTGCGCAGCGCCTTGAGATTCTGCCAGTGCGCCGCGGCCAACAGGCTGACCCCTGCCATGGAGACCAGCATTTCGATCATCTGGCCATGGCGCACAGCCAGCGATGCGGCCATGATGGCAAGGCCCAGAAATCCCAAGGCGCCGATTGGCAGGCGACCATGACGACGCCAGCCGCGCCACAGCGCCACCGCAGCCAGCGGCATGGCAAGACCCAGGCCGACGACATGGACGCTGTGATCGAGCCAGTCACCGGTGAGCGCGAACAGACTGAGCAGCACGAAGCCCGCCATGCAGTGCAGCAGGCACAGGCCCGACAGCCCGATGGCGATTCGGTCGAGCAGGCTGGAGGCGAGCTTCGTCATGCCAAGAGATGTAACATTATCACATTGTATCGTGCAAGCCATTTCGGTTACGCATTCCGGCCCCGTTGCCATGCCAGGAGCGCCGGCCTAGACCAAGCGCATCACCGCTTGGAGACCGACTGATGCGCGCTTTCGTTGCCCTGATGCTGGCCAGTGCCGCCATGCCTGCTGCTGCCGCCCCCGATCTCGCCATGGTGGCGCGCATCACGGATGAAGGCATGAACCGCGGCGAAGTGGTCGAAACCATTGCCTACCTGACGGACCGGATCGGCCCGCGCATGACCAATTCGCCCGGCATGCGGATGGCCGAACGCTGGACCCAGGACAAGTTCAAGACCTGGGGCCTGAGCAACGTGCGCACCGAAGGCTTTGATTTTGGCCGTGGCTGGTCGATCGAAGGCGCCAGTGTCACGCTTGAATCGCCGCGCCGCATGAGCCTGCGCACCATTCCGGTGGCGTGGACGCCGGCCACGCCGACCGGCGGCATCACTGCGCCGTTGGTGGTCGCCCCGATGAGCAAGCCGCGGCATTTTGCTGAGTGGGCCGGCAAGCTGAAAGGCAAGATCGTGGCCATCAGCCTCCCACGGACGCCGGCCGATGCCACCAAGCCCGGTTTCGAGCGGCTGGACGACAAGGCGATCGGCGAGCTCGACGAATATCAGCAGCCAGTGACCTCGCCGGATGATGGCGATGGCTGGTTCAAATATATCCAGTTCGGCAAGCAGTTGGACGAATTCCTGGCCAAGGAAGGCGCCTTGGGCTGGGTGCGCATGAGCTATCGCGACAATGGCCTGCTGCACGGCGAAGGCTATCAGCATCGCGACACGCCAAAGCTGACTGGGCTGGAGTTGACCGCCGAGGATTATCGCCGCCTCGCCCGCCTGGCCAAGACGGGTGACGTAACGCTGACCATCAATTCGCAGGTCAAGTTCGATGATAGCGATCCCAATGGTTACAACGTGTTGGCCGACATAATGGGCAGTGACCCAAAGGCTGGCTACGTGATGGCCGGCGCCCATCTCGACAGCTGGGTGGCCGCCGATGGTGCCGCCGACAATGGCGCCGGCTCGGCCGTGGTGATGGAGGCGGCACGCATCCTCGCCGCGCTGAAGGTGAAGCCCAAGCGCACGATCCGCTTTGCGCTGTGGTCGGGCGAGGAGCAGGGCTTGTGGGGCTCTTCCAACTATATCGAGCGCCACCTTGCCAGCCGGCCGGCCAACCCGGATCCGGTGAAGGCTCGGCTTTCCTATGATTTCCGGATGAATCAGTATCCGATTGAAAAGAAAGCCGATTACAACCTGCTGGCAGCCTATTTCAACATCGACAATGGCGGTGGCAAGGTGCGCGGCATCCACGCCGAGGGCAATTTTGCCGCCGTGCCGACCTTGCAGGAATGGCTGGCGCCGTTTGCCAGCATGGGGGCCGACAAGGTGGTTGCCAGCCCCACCGGCGGCACCGATCACGAGTTCATGGCCGCCATGGGCCTGCCGGCGTTCCAGTTCATCCAGGACCCGCTCGATTACGAGACCACTGTCCACCACAGCAGCGTCGACACCTTTGATCACCTGCGCCCGCAAGACCTGCGCCAAGCCTCGGTGATCCTGGCCAGCTTGCTGTGGGAAGCGGCCAATGCCGACAAGCCGCTGCCAGCCAAGCCCTTGCCGACCAAGCCGAAAATGACCGACCCGTTCCGTTACGTCGATCCCGACAAGAAGGATTGATGCGACGCCGCGCGGGCTTGGCCGGCGGCGCCATTGCGATTAGGGAGGCGGCATGGCCAGTCTTGCCGCCTCCCTTCCCCGTTCTGATACCCGCCCCAAGGCAGGGCAACGCGCCGTTGCCGCTTGGCTGATCGGCATTGCGGCCCTGGTGTTTGCCATGGTCGTGGTCGGCGGCATCACCCGGCTGACCGAGAGCGGCCTTTCGATCACGCGTTGGGATGTCGTGTCCGGCACGCTGCCGCCACTGACGGAAAGCGAGTGGAATCAGCAGTTTGCGCTCTACCAGCAGTCGAGCCAGTATCAGTTGATGAACCGCGGCATGAGCCTGGCCGCGTTCAAGAACATCTTTTTCTGGGAGTATGTCCACCGGCTGCTCGGCCGCCTGATCGGGCTGGCCTTTGCACTGCCGCTTTTCTGGTTCTGGATTCGTCGCCAGATTCCAGCCGGTTACAAGCCGCGACTGCTCGCGCTGTTCGCGCTGGGCGGGCTGCAGGGGGCGATCGGCTGGTGGATGGTCGCTTCCGGCCTTGTTGATCGCACCGAGGTCGCGCCTGAGCGGCTGGCGGTGCATTTGTGCAATGCTTTCATCATCATGGCCGGCTGCCTGTGGACCGCGCTCGATCTCATTGACGGCGATGAACCCCGCCACGACCGGCCGCGCGCCTGGGTCTGGCCGCTCGCCGCGCTGCTCTCCGTCCAGATCATCTGGGGTGCGTTCACGGCTGGCCTGCGGGCCGGCCATGCCAGCGACACCTGGCCCTTGATGTTGGGCGCGCTGGTGCCGCCGGGCATCCTCAATGGCGCCATGGACGCGGTCGCCGATCCGGTGAGCGTGCAGTTCATCCACCGCAGTTTGGCCTGGTTCGTTGCCCTTGGTGTCCTTTTGGTGGCTGGCCGTGTCTGGCGAGCGGGCGGCGGGTGGCCGGCTGTAACATTGGCTGGCCTGGTTTTGACACAGTTCGTTCTGGGCGTTTCGGTGATCCTGAATCACGTGCCGGTCTGGCTTGGCGTTGCCCACCAGGCCGGCGCGGCGCTGCTGGTGATGGCGACGGTCTGGGCCGCGCATTGGGCAAGAAGGGGCCGGGCATGACCGCCAGGAATGTGCTGGGCGGGCCGCTCGCCGCCTGCAGCCAAGACCCGTTGACCGGCTGGTATCGCGACGGCTGCTGCAACACTGATGAAGCCGATCGCGGCCTTCACACGGTTTGCGCGGTGGTGACCGAAGAGTTCCTGGCCTTCAGCCGGTCGGTCGGCAATGATCTTTCGACGCCGCGGCCGGAATATGGCTTTCCCGGCCTGAACCCCGGCGACCGCTGGTGCCTGTGTGCCGGCCGCTGGGAAGAGGCGCGCGTGGCCGGCTTCGCGCCGGAGGTGGTGCTGGAGGCGACACACGAGAAGACGCTCGAGGTGACGATGCTCGGCCACCTTCAGGCCCACAGCCTGTGATCATTTCCCCGTGATTCAACAGTGGGACGGCGGCGATTTCGCCGGCGCCAAGCTGGCCGCCCTGGTTGACGGCCACATCCTCACCTACCGGCGTGACCACAAGCCCGGCATCCCCTGGCCAGGCCTGATCGATCTGCCCGGCAGCGGCCGCGAGGGCGATGAAAGCCCGGCTGGCTGCGTTTTGCGGGAGTTGCACGAGGAGTTCGGGCTCCGGCTGCCCGAATCGCGCCTGTGGTGGGCGCGGCCGTTTCCCTCCCTGCACCCGCCCGGCGGCACCGGCTGGTTCCTCGCCGCCCATATTGCCAGGGCCGAGGTCGCCTCTATCCGCTTCGGGGATGAAGGCCACAGCCCGCAACTGCTTGCCGTTGGTGAATTTCTGGCCGCCAGCGACGCCATCGCGCCGCTCCAGCAACGGCTCAAGTTGGTGTTGGATCGGGCCTGAACCGATACGGTATCAGGATACCATAGGCCAAAAACCCCGGTTTTTCCTTGACCTGCAGTCCGCTCTCCACCATATGGCAGCCCGACGCCGGGGCCGCAATGCCTCGGCCGTTTCGCATTTTGAAGAACGGAATCAACGCCATGCTCACCCGTATCACGGCGCCGGCCAAGCCGGCGGAAGTCGAAAAGAAGTGGCTGCTGATCGATGCGGAAGGCCTGGTTGTCGGCCGCCTCGCCTCGATCATCGCCAACCGCCTGCGCGGCAAGCACAAGGCGAATTACACCCCGCACGTCGATTGCGGTGACAATGTCATCGTCATCAACGCCGACAAGGTGCGCTTCACCGGCAAGAAGACCACCGACAAGGTCTATTATCGCCACACCGGCCACCCCGGCGGCATCAAGGAAACCACCCCGGCCAAGATCCTGGAAGGCCGTTTCCCGGAACGCGTCATCATCAAGGCGGTCGAGCGCATGGTGCCGCGCGGCCCGCTGGGTCGCCAGCAGATGCGCAACCTGCGCGTCTTCGCCGGCACCGAACATCCGCATGTCGCCCAGTCGCCGGAAGTCCTCGACGTCAAGTCGATGAACCGCAAGAACACCACGATCGCTGGTTGAGGAAGTAGAGCATGTCTGACAATCGCCAGTCCCTCGCCGATCTCGGCAATCTCGACGCCGAAGCCCCGGTCAACACCGCGCACACCGGTGGTGGCGGCCCGCCCGCTCCGCTGCGCGAGCAGGAAATCGATGCACAGGGCCGCGCCTATGCCACCGGCAAGCGCAAGAACGCCATCGCTCGCGTGTGGCTGAAGCCCGGCACCGGCAAGATCACGGTCAACGGCCGTGACCAGACCGTCTATTTCGCCCGTCCGTCGCTGCGCCTGGTCATCAACCAGCCGTTCGACGTGGCCGAGCGCCGTGATCAGTATGACGTGGTCGCCACCGTGGTTGGCGGCGGCCTCTCCGGCCAGGCCGGCGCCGTGAAGCACGGCATCGCCCAGGCGCTGACCAAGTATGAACCCGCCCTGCGCACCCCGGTGAAGCAGGCCGGCTTCCTGACCCGCGACCCGCGGGTTGTCGAACGCAAGAAGTATGGCAAGGCCAAGGCCCGCCGCAGCTTCCAGTTCAGCAAGCGCTGATCCGGATCATCGGTTCAAGATCAACGCCGGGGTGGCAACACCCCGGCGTTTTTCATTGTGCCTCCGGTACGCGACAGGCCGTTCAGAAATACTGATATTATGTTCATTAACAACGGCTTGTCGTTCAAAATCATCGGTTCGTCGCACGCCCTCTTCGGTTCATCTGGGCTTCAGGAAAATTTGGTCACGGGCGCATTTCCAACCCCCCATTTGGAGCGTCTCATGTCCTTCACAATGAACAATGTTTCGAAACTGGCCATCGCCGCACTGGCACTGGCCGCCACCCCCGCTCTGGCTGAAACCAAGTTCGACGGCGTCTATGCCGGCGCCGTGGCCAGCCTGCAGCTGCACGGTTCCAAGAACGCGCCGACCGAAGGCACCGCTGCCTTCCAGGCGCTGCCGGCCGGCACCGTGCCGTCATCGCTGTCGCTCGACGACAATGAAGGCTTCCGGGGCGGCGTGCTCGCCGGCTGGAACGGCTCGTCGGGCACGCTGGTCTATGGCCTCGAAGCCGACGTGCTGTTCGGTACCACCCGTGGCGGCGCCAGCTTCTCCGGCGCGGCCATCCCGGATCTGGCGCCCAACGGCCTGACCACCAGCGCCAGCCGCCGCATCCGCACCAGTGGCTCGCTGCGCGCCCGGCTGGGCACCACCCTGGGTGAAGACCTGCTGCTCTATGCCACCGGCGGCGTGGCCGTGGCCGACACGCGCGGCAATGCCGATGTGGTGGTGAACGGCGCCCCCACCGTGGCCTGGACCGGTGAACGCAACCAGGCGCGCTGGGGCTGGACGATCGGCGCCGGCGCCGAGTTCAAGCTGACCAGCGCCATCAGCCTGCGCGGCGAATATCTCTACACCGATCTGGGCCGCCAGTCGGTGCTGGCCACCGGCAACAGCAACGTGCGCGGCATCGCTGCCCTGAACGGTGTCGATTACCAGGTGGGCCTGCCCTATCGCAACGGCACCGCCCGCGTGGCCCTGATCGCCAGGTTCTGATCGGCGCAGCGGCTCTGGGTGGCTGTGTCCAGCCCGGAGCCGCTCCCGGCAGCGTCCTATGCCAATCGCCTTAAGGGGAAATCAGCTGCGATGGATCGAGCGCAAGGGTTCTACAACCAGATTTTCGAGCTTCACCATGGCTTCAACCATGAAGCTGATCATGTCGGGCCATGTCTCCCGGTCATAGATGTTGCCCGGGCCTTCAAGCTTGATGCGCGATGCACGCCGATGATCGAGGCGCTCCCAAACCAAACCCGATGCCTCCGGCGTGGAGGCCAGACTTGCAAATAACTGGTCGAATATCATTTTATTCAATTCGCCATTTTGCGTGTCGATATATATCTCTGCCCGACCATAGTTGCCCGAAACAGCGAGATTGTGACCAATACCCCGGCTATTGGAGCTGATCCAATTCTGATTTGACGTGTTTACGTTGGTAAATCGTGACGATCTTTGCCGCAAGACGGGCACGAGTTGGCCCCAAAAGGCGCGATAAATCTGCTCCCTCTGGCGTTCATTGCCTGAAACTTCCAATTCCTCCTCGGCCTTGCCAACCAGCCCGATCATCAGGTCCTGGGTATCGCGCACTGGAATGATCTGATCGAAGCTGAGGAACAGGTCGTCACCCAAAGCATGCGGCGTCACCTTGATGCACTGGATTTGCAGCTTGAAGTTGCGCAGCCACAACACGGTGGATGTCACCTCGCGGCGGAACCGCGCGGCAATCAGGATGATACGCTGCGAAGCGCCCTTGTTGAGCAGCAATTGTTCCACATCACTGGCATCCAGAAATTCTGCGATGCGCGCACGGGCATCGCCTCCACCCTGAGTGTCCAGAAAGCGTTGATAAACCTGGACGATCTGATCGGTTCGCAGTTCCCAGCAATAGGACGCGTATTTCATCGCCTGCCAGACAACATCACGGCCGGAATCATCAAGCTTGTTCTCGATCACGACAATCTGGCCGTTGCGATCCAGTGCCAGCACGTCCAGCCGTTCCGACGTGCCATCGAAGCCGGAAAATTCCTTCTGGATGATCAGCAGTGGTTCACCAAGGCAATCCGGCTGCTGAACTATCCATTCCTGAAGATGTTCGCGCTCGCGAAAGCCAAGTTCGGAAAAACTGCGCCCGGAAAGCGGCTGGATTCGGTTGGCGCTGCGATCAATCTTGAACATGATTACAGACTGCACGGGCCAACATTGGCTGGCAAGGCTGCGCGTGACCAAAAGCCGGCCTTGGGGGCGGCCAATCGGCGCTGGCCTTCCCCTTGGGCGTGCAGGCTGTCAAAAGGCCGGCAATGATTCGCGCCCTGCTCTCCATCATCCTCACCCTGCTGGCCGTGCCGGCACTCGCCGCGCCGGTCAGCGACCAGCCGCACACGCGGGTGGAACTGATTGCGCAAAGCCGCACGCCGGCGCCCGGCAAGCCAGTGCCGCTGGGCATCGTGCTCACCCCCAGGGCGGGCTGGCACACCTATTGGCTGAACCCCGGTGATGCCGGCGCGCCGTCGCGGGTGGAATGGAAACTGCCGGCCGGCGTCTCCGCCCCGCCAGAGCTGAAATATCCGGTGCCGGGCACGTTGGTGGTGTCGGGCCTGATGAACCATGTCTATGAAAAGCGGAACATCCTGCTGACCGAGCTGGCCGTGCCGGCCGGGATGGTGCCGGGCAGCGCCTTGCCCATCGAGGTGCAGGTCGATTGGCTGGTGTGCAGCCACGAACAATGCGTACCGGAACAAGCGGTGCTGACGCTGCCGCTGGTGGTGGGCGACGGGGCGGACGACGCCACCATGGCGCCGCAGATCGCCGAGGGCCGCGCCGCGCTGCCGCGCCCGCTCGCCGCCACCGCCAGCTGGGC
>NZ_WNJP01000020.1 GCF_009733735.1 Sandarakinorhabdus oryzae
CGCAACGCTGACGCTGACGGCCAGTGCCGACGTTGCGCGGGCGCCCGACCAGGTGCGGTTGACCGCCGGGGTGGTGAGCATGGGCGCCACGGCGGCCGCGGCCATGGCCGCCAATGCCGACCGCATGACGGCCGTGCTCGCCGCGCTGAAAGCCGCCGGCATCGCCACGAGGGATGTCCAGACCACCGGGCTCAGCCTCAACCCGCAGTATCGCTATCAGCCCGAACAGCCGCCGGTCCTGACCGGTTATCAGGCCCGCAACGCCATCAGCATCCGCACCACGAAACTGGCCGATGCCGGCAAGCTGGTCGATGCCGCGATCAAGGCCGGGGCCAACGAGGTGCAGGGCCCGGAGTTCGGGCTGGTCAACGCCGATGCCGCCCTGGATGAAGCCCGCACCGCCGCGGTCGCCCGTGGCCGGGCCCGGGCCGAGCTTTACGCCAAAGCCGCCGGCCTGAAGCTGAAGCGCATCACCAGCATCAGCGAAGGCGGCGCCGGACCAGAGCCGGGCCCACGTCCGATGCTGCGCACCGCCATGGCCGAATCGGGTGCCGCGCCGCCGGTGCAGCCGGGCGAAATTTCGCTGTCCGTGCAGGTGACGATGAGCTTTGAGCTGGAACCGCTGCCGTGACCGGCTTCACCCGGGGCTTGCACGAGATCGGCGACGGGCTGTTCGCCTGGCTGCAGCCTGATGGCGGCTGGGGCTGGTCCAACGCCGGCCTGATCGTGGAAGGCACACTCGGCGACGGGGCGGCGGCCCTGGTCGATACGCTGTTCGACACCCAGCTCACCGCCGAGATGCTGGCCGGCATGGAACGTGCCACCGGCTTTGGCGCGGCCACGATCGGCCAGGTGGTCAACACCCACGCCAATGGCGATCACACCCATGGCAACCACCTGCTTGCCAATGCCGAGATCATCGCATCGGAAGCATCGGCCCGCGAAATGGAGGCGTTTTCGCCGGCGTTGCTCGCCCAGATGAAGGCGGCGGGCGCGGCCGGTCAATTGGGCGTGGCCGGCACCTATTTTGCCGAGGTGTTCGCCCCGTTCGATTTCGCCGGCGTGCACGAGCGCGCGCCGACCCGGACATTCTGCGGGCATGACCGGCTGGACGTCGGTGGCCGGGCGGTCGACCTGATCGAAGTTGGACCGGCACACACGGCCGGCGACGTGCTGGTGCACGTGCCGCAGGCGCGCACCGTGTTCACCGGCGACATCTTGTTCATCGAGGGCACGCCGATCATGTGGGCCGGGCCGGTGTCGAACTGGATCGCCGCCTGCGATCGCATCATCGCGATGGATGTTGACGTGATCGTGCCTGGCCATGGCCCGCTCACCGACAAGGCCGGCGTGCGCGAAGTGGCGGAATACCTGGCCTATATCCGCGACGAGGCCCGCGCCCGCCATGCCGCCGGCCTGTCGGCCGCCGATGCCGCACGCGACATCGGGCTGGGCCGTTATGCAACCTGGAAGGACGTCGAGCGCATCGCCGTCAATGTCGACACGCTCTACCGCGAGTTCAACAACGACCCGTCGCCGCCGGACGCCATCCGGCTGTTCGGCCTGATGGGGCAGATCTACTACGACCGGCGCTAAGCCGCGTCAGGCGATCGTCACGCCGCCATCGATCACGAAATTCTGCCCGGTGGTGAAGGCGCCAGCCTTGCCGGCCAGGAACACCGCCATGCCGGCAATCTCGTCAGGCACGCCGATGCGCTTCAAGGGTGCGGTGGCGGTGGAGCGCTTCAGCGTATCGGGATCGTCCCACAGCGCCTTGGCAAAATCGGTCTTGATCAGGCCCGGCGCGATGCAGTTCACGCGCACATTGTCGGGCCCATATTCGCAGGCGAGGTTGCGGGCGAGCTGCATGTCGGCGGCCTTCGAAATGCAATAGGCGCCGATGATGGTCGAGCCGCGCAGGCCGCCGATGGAGGAGACGATGGTGATGGTGCCATCCTTGCGGGCGCGCATGGCCGGGGCGACCATGGAAATCAGCCAGTGGTTGGAGACGATGTTGTTCTGCAGGATCTTGGTGAAGGCTTCATCGGAAATGCCGCCCTGCGGGCCGTAATAGGGGTTGGACGCGGCGTTGCACACCAGGTGATCGATCTGGCCCCATTTGGCGACAGTGGCATCGACCAGCGCCTGCAGACTTTCCTTGCTGGCGATATTGGCCGGCACGCTGATCGCGGCCTCGCGGCCAACGGCGGCGTTGATCTCGTCACGCGCGGCTTCGCAGGCATCGGCCTTGCGGCTGGAGATGACGACATTGGCGCCATGTTCGGCCATGCGGTGGGCGATGGCCTTCCCGATGCCGCGGCTGGAACCGGTGATCAGGGCGGTCTGCCCGGTGAGGTCGAAAAGGGCCGGCAGGGCCATGGATGGTCTCCCCAATTGCGTTGTTTGCCGCAGCTTAGGCTGGTGCCGCAGTGAATGTCACGCCCTACAGATGACAGGTTCATTGCGGCCTGCCATCAAACGTCATGACCGAATCATCGCCCGCAAAACTCTCGTCTGATGGCGTGCGCGCCACCTTGTTGTCGTGCCTGTTCTTTGCCGGGTTCGGCTGCCTGATCCCGTTCCTGCCGCTGTGGCTGGAAAAGGTGCATGGCTTTTCCGGCGCCGAGATCGGTGTGGTGCTGGCCATTGCCGGCTTCAGCCGCGCCGTTGCCGGTCCGGTCACGGCGGCCTGGGCCGATGGCCGCAGTGACCGGCGGGCGCCGCTGTTCATGTTCACGATCCTGCTCACCGCCGGCTTTGCATTGCTCTATTTCCTCACTGGGTTCGTGGCCGTCTTTGCCGTCATTCTGGTGCTCGATATCGCCTATTGGGGCCTGCTTCCCGTCGTCGAAACCGCATTGCTGCGGCTGACGCGCAAGGGTCAGCCAACCTATGGCCTGGCGCGCGGGCTGGCGTCGGCCGCGTTCGTTGTCGGCACCTCCATTGTGGGTGTCCTGAACGACTGGACGGGCGCGTTCTGGCCGATCTGGGCGTTCATGCTGGTGATTTCAGCCTTCATGATTGCCGGCAGCGCCGCCATGCCGCGCGAGCCGCGCCTTGCCCGCGCCGAACTGGAGCAGCCGTTTGGCGAGCGGCTTTCGGCAGGACTTGGCATGCTGCGCAATCCCCGCTTCTCGCTGTTCGTGTTTGCCGCCGGCCTGATCCAGGCCAGCGCCGGTTTCCTTTACACGTCGGGATCGCTGGTCTGGGCCAATCAGCAGGGCATGTCCTCAAAGGAGATTTCGGTGCTGTGGAACATCGGCACGCTGGCAGAGGTCGGCTTTCTGATCTTCCTGGCGAAATGGTCGGCGCGGTTTCGGCCGGAAACGCTGATCGTGGCCGGCGGCATCGGTGCGGTGGTGCGTTGGACGGCACTGGCCGCACTGCCGCCATTCTGGCTGCTGCTGCCGCTGCAACTGCTGCATTCGCTCAGCTTTGCCGCCACCTTCCTGGGCGGCATGCGCTTCATCCAGACCATCTATGGCGATGATCGTGCGCCGACGGCCCAGATGATCTACATGGGCGTTGCCAATGCGCCGACCTATGCCGCGGCCGTGCTGATCTCTGGCCCGCTGTATGACCGGCTGGGCGCGCCGGGCTATCTTGCCATGACGGGCATTGCCGGCCTTGGCCTGGTCCTGGCGGTCATGCTGTGGCGCTACAAGCCGGGCACCGCACCGGCCAGCGCCTGACGTCCAACGTCGCAACGCCTGCTCCCTGTCCTACACGCGCCAATTCTGGCAGAACTGAGAGGGGGGACGCCAAGCCCATGAACAACGCGCCCGGAATCGGAAATTTGTGAAAAACCAGTCGATGCAAAGTCAAATCCTGCACGAACTGTCAAGAATGTCAAAAACGCAGACCGTCGCAATCCGCTCTTTCTCATCTGATGAAACACAGTGATTTCAGCCGGTTGGGTGATATGTTCTAACTGCGCAATTCCTGTTCCGGCTGGCTGGCATATTGCGGCAGCGGGATGGCGGCGGCGGCGGCGCGCAGCGCGTTCGACCAGCGGCTGTTCAATTCGCTGTAATAATCATCGTCCGCCTCGATGCGGTGGATCAGCTCCAGATCGGAGACACCGGTGCGGATGGTGGCGATGTCGATCGGCAGGCCGACGGCGAGGTTGGAGCGCATGGTGGCAGAGAAGCTGATCAGCGCGATCTTCATGGCTTCCGCGATCGGCGTTTCGTGAGTGAGCATGCGGTCGAGCACCGGCTTGCCATATTTGGTCTCGCCAATCTGCAGGAACGGCGTGTCGGACTGGCATTCGATGAAATTGCCAGCGCCATAGATCTGGAACAGGCGCGGCCGTCGCCCGCCGATGCTGCCGGCCACCAGCAATGTGGCATCGGTGTAGATATTGTCATCCTTCACCACCCGGTCGATCTCGGCCTTGGCGTCGGACAGCGCCTGGCCGACCAGTTGCGCGGCGCGGAACACGGTGGGCACGTCGGCCAGCATTTCTTTCTCGCCCGTGTCTGGCATCACCACGCCCAGCGCCACGCGCGACAGCGCGCTCTGCGTGACCGACAGGGAACCGGCCGACGCGCACATGATCACCCGGTCTGGGCCATGCTCCATCACGCGCAGTTTGCGATAGGTGGAGATATTGTCGACGCCCGCGTTGGTGCGGGTGTCTGCCATCAGCACCAGGCCTTCGCGCACGAGAATGCCAACGCAATAGGTCATGAGATCGTCCGGGGTTGCTGTGGAATGGGGCGAATGGATGGGGGCAAAGTCTGCCGCCTGGCCGGGCCGGCGGCAAGCGCGGCGTGTCAGCTCTGGCTCTGTTCCTGGGTCTGCTGGCCCAGTTCGCCCAGGCCGGGGTGGCGGCCGCTGGCCTGTCCAGACGCCTGTGTTGTCACCGCGACGTTCATGGTCTCGGTGCCGCCACCGCGCCGGGCGCCGCGGATGGGGGCAGCGTCGCGATAATCGAGGCCGACGGCAACGCGTAAGTAAGCCTCTGTGGCGCACATGCCGTTGGTGGGATCGAACGCCACCCAGCCCAGATCCGGGATCAGCGCCTCGGCCCAGGCATGGGCGGCCGGCTGGGTGATCAGGCCATCCTGGCGCACCAGGTGGCCAGAGACATAGCGCGCCGGGATGCCGATGCTGCGCGCCACACTGAGGAAGATATGGGCATAATCCTGACAGACGCCGGCCTTGATGGCGAAGGCATGGGCCGCATCGCTGTGGCTGTGGGTGACGTCGGCATCAAAGGTCATGCCGTCGTACAGCAGCCCGGTCAGCCGATGGCAGCTGGCCAGCGCGTCGCCAGCGTCAATCTGCCGGGCCAGCGCCAGCAACGCGTCGTCGGGCCTGGTCAGCTCGCTCTGGCGCAGGAAGGCCATCGCCGGCAGCGGCTCGAACGTGCCGGCCAGCACGCCGTGGCTTTCCTGGGTGTCGACTTCGCCCGAGACGTGCAGCGCCAGCCGCTGGATCAGGCCATCGGGATAGAACATGTGGGTGATGTTGCCGAAGGCGTCCTCGCCGCGCTTCAGATGCCCGTCGCAATCGCTGTCGATGCGCCAGTTGACGACATGCTGGCCTTCATGCCCGGCCGGCTGCACGCGCAGCAGCTGCAACACGTTGCTGGCCGGCTGGGCATATTCATAGACAGTGGAATAATCGACCCGAATGCGCATCGTCAGGGTCCAAACTCAATGAGAGATCGGGTCGTCACGATGTCAGGAGGCCCGATAGGAGTGAGTGAGTGCAGCCGGGTAGCAGAGCTACCCGGCAATCGAACGAGCGCGCTATCGGGCCTCCTGACATCGCCCATAGGGTGGGCAGGAGAAGCGATATGGCGTCGTTGCGGTCGCTTGCCGGGGGGCGAAGCCCCGCCTGCGCGCCCTCGCCTAGCCATATCGCATCTCCTGCCCATGCCGACCCGATCTCTCATTGAGTTTGGACCCTAAACCCTAGAACAGATATTGTTCGGCGATGGCCTCGCCCAGGCGATTGTTGTCGGCGATGAACTGGGTCAGGAACTCGTGCAGTCCGCGGGCGAAGATCTTGTCGATGGTGCCGCCGGCCAGCCTGGCATGGCCAGCGCTGGCCAGCCGGTGGGCCGGGCCGCGACGGCCGCTCTTGCTGGCGAGCAGATCGAGGTGGCGCAAGATGTCGTCGTAACAGGCGGCCAGGCTACGCGGGATCTGGCGGTTGAGGATGAGCAGATCGGCGACCAGCCACGGCTTGACGCTGTCATTGTACACCCAGCGGTACGCGGTCATTGCGGAGACGGTGCGCAGGATCGTCGTCCATTGGAAATAGTCGAGGCTGCCGCCCACCGGCTCGTCGCGCGGCAGCAGCAGGTGATATTTGACATCGAGCAGCCGCGCCGAATTGTCGGCACGTTCGATGGCGGCGCCGAGGTTGGTGAACCAGAAGGCATCACTGCGCAGCATGGTGCGGTGGTTGGCGCCATCAAAGGCCGCGATGGCGTGCTTCACATATTCGATCAGCTGGGCCAGCGTTTCGCGGCTGGAAAGATGCGTGCCGTAACGGCTCACCTCCAGCCAGGCAGTGTTGATCGCCTCCCAGCCTTCCTCGGTCATCGCGGTGCGCACGGCCCGGGCGTTGGAGCGCGCGGCTTCCAGGCAGGAGCGGATCGACGAGCTGTTGGCGGCGTTGAGGGTGAGATATTCGGTCACCTCATGCTCGTCGATGGCCTGTCCGGTGGCGGCAAAGCCAGCGATCTGGCAGGCGGCGGCCAGCGCCGATTCCCAGGCATTGGAGGCGCCGCCATAGGAGGAGGGCAGGGCAGCCAGCCGCTGCGTCGCCTCGATCAGGCGCGCGGTGAAATCGGCCCGCTCGACATAGCGGCCCATCCAGTAGAGGTTCCCGGCGGTGCGGCTTAACATGTCATCATCCGTCGATGATCCACGTGTCTTTCGTCCCACCACCCTGTGACGAGTTCACCACCAGTGATCCCGCCGTCATGGCAACCCGGGTCAGCCCGCCCGGCACGATGCGCACGCCATCTGCGCCGGTCAGCACGAAGGGCCGCAGATCGACATGGCGGGCAGCGACGCCGCCATCGGTGGCGGTGGGACAGGTGGAGAGCGCCAGAGTCGGCTGGGCGATGAATTTCTCCGGGTTGGCCTTCAGCTTGGCGGCAAAGGCCGCGATCGTGGTTTTCGACGCGTGCGGCCCAACCAGCATGCCATAGCCGCCGGAGCCATCGACTTCCTTCACCACCAGTTCCGGCAGGTGATCGAGCACATACATCAGTGCTTCGGGTTCGCGGCAGCGCCAGGTCGGCACATTGGCCAGGATCGGCTCCTCCCCGGTATAGAAGCGCACGATCTCGGGCATGTAGCTGTAGATCGCCTTGTCATCGGCGATGCCGGTGCCGACCGCGTTGGCCAGCGTCACGTTGCCAGCGGCATAGGCGGCCATCAGGCCTGGCACGCCCAGCATCGAATCCGGATTGAACACCAGCGGATCGATGAAGGCGTCATCAACCCGGCGATAGATCACGTCGACGCGTTGCGGGCCTTCGGTGGTGCGCATGAACACGATGTCGTCACGCACGAACAGGTCATTGCCTTCGACCAGCTCGATGCCCAATTTGTCGGCCAGGAAGCTGTGTTCGTAAAAGGCCGAGTTGTACTGGCCGGGCGTGAGCAGCACACAGGTCGGGTGGCCGGCCCGGACCTTGCGCGGGGACACGCTGGCCAGCGTTTCCAGCAGCCTTTCCGGATAGGTCTCGACCGGCGCTACCTTCACCTGGTCGAACAATTCCGGCACCAGTTTCAGCATCACCTCGCGGTTTTCCAGCATGTAGGAGACGCCGGACGGGGTGCGGGCGTTATCCTCCAGCACATAGAAATCGTCGCTGCCGGTGCGCACCAGATCAATGCCGGCAATATGCACCCACACGCCGCCGGGCGGGCTGCGGCCGACCATGTGCAGGCAATAGGCCGGGTTCATCAGCACCAGTTCGGCGGGGACGACGCCGGCCTTCAGGATCTCGCGCGGGCCATAGATATCGGCCAGGAACATGTTGAGCGCTTGCACCCGCTGCTTCAGGCCGCGTTCCAGCCGGTCCCACTCGGCGCGGGTCAGGATGCGCGGCACGATGTCGAACGGGATCAGGCGTTCCGTGGCCTGGGCATCGCCATAGACGGCAAAGGTGATGCCGATGCGGCGGAAGAACAGCTCGGCCTGCGCGCGGCGGGCCGCCATGAGCTCGGGCGGACTGTCGGCCATCCACTGCCGGATGGCGCGATAGGCAGCCGTCACCCCGGCCGGCGAGCGGCTGTCATAGCCTTCACCGCTGCCGAACATCTCGTCAAAGGCCGGTATGGCCTGCATTGCGCCTCCATCCATCGTCTGGGAATTGTTGTGCGAACTGGCCGCGGCCGGCGCAAGGATATTATTGCGTAGAGGTCAGATCAGACCTTGCGCCCGCATCGAGACATGGCCGGTGGCGCCGATGATGACATGATCATGGACGGTCAGGCCCAGGTGGCGGCCGGCCTCGATGATCGCCTTGGTCATCTGGATATCATCGCGGCTCGGCTGCGGATCGCCCGACGGATGGTTGTGGACCAACACAACGGCCGCCGCCCCCAGATCGAGCGCCCGCTTGACGATCTCCCGCGGATAGACCGGCGCGGCGTTCACCGTGCCATCGTTCATCACCTCGTCACGGATCATGATGTTGCGATTGTTGAGGAAGATGACGCGGAACTGTTCGGTGGGCCGCTGCGCCAGCGTGGCGTGGAGATAATCGAGCAGCGCCTGCCAGCCGGAAAGCACCGGCCGGTCGAGCGCCCGGGTCCGCAGTGCCCGCAGCATCACTGCCTCGACGAACTTGATGGCCGCCGCCGCGCTATCCCCCAGCCCCTCGACACGCTTCAGTTCTTCAGGCGTGGCCGCGATCAGCGCGGCGAGACTGCCGAACTCGCCCAGCAGCCGCTTGGCCAGCGGCTTGGTGTCCTGCCGCGGAATGGCCAGCGCCAGCAGATATTCCAGCAGCTCATAATCATGGAATGCATCGCCGCCGCCGGCGAGCAGGCGCTGGCGCAGCCGTTCGCGGTGGCCAGCCGAAGAGGCAGCGTCGTCACTCATGCTGGCAGAAGGCGCAGTCGGATCAGCATCAAGTCCATGATTGCATTGGCGCCTCTGCTTGCCAAGCGGCTCAACTGGGATCGCAATCCTCTTTCTTCTTGCGGCTGCCGAAGAGCCCGCCGATCACGCCGCCCACCGCATCGCCTGCTGTCGGTTTGGCCTCACACTTGGGCTTGGCGCCGCGCCGGCTGGAACGACCGCGCCGATCATCACCGCCCATCATCTCCGCCATGTTCATCCCGGCCGGGCCACCGGCACGGGCAACAAAGCGCGCCTTCACCGCATATTGCTGATCCCAGGCGATCTTCGGATCGGCCGGGCGCGGCGGGAACAGGAAATTCTCTTCCGGCCCATGGGCCACAAGGCTGACGAGGCCATTGGGCGCCGCGGCCAGCACCTCCTTGGGGATGCTGCAACTGGTCTGGGCGGGCGGCATCAGCTGCTTGGTGTTGATCAGGCGGGCGGCTTCGGCCGGGGCGATATAGTCGCCCAGCGCCGAGATGAAGGTCTGGCCTTCCGAGGAGGACCAGAACACCACGGTGGCGCCCTTGGCCGGGTCATCGCCTTCGCCGCCCATGAAGCTGGCGAAATGTCCCGTCGCCTCGGGCAGCTGGTTCCAGCTGAGGCCGATGGCGCCGCCGGGCAGCTTCTTCTGATCGAGGTTCAGCGCCCCCATGAAATCCTTGGTCAGGCTGAAATCGATATCCGGCATATAATTGCCGCGCACCGCGTGGTCGCCGATCAGCGAAGCATTGGCCGGCACGCCCTGGCGGCTGGCGCGATCATCATTGGGCCAATGGCCATAATTGGGCCAAGTCGCCGCCGACGGCCCGCGGGCGATGCGCACCCGTTCCCCGGCAAACAGGTTTGGCGGCACCTGGCCGGCGGCCATCTTGGCAAAATCAAACACCAGGGGCTGGCCGGCCCGGGCGGTCTCCCCACAACCCCAGAACAGCAGCAGCCGGCCCTTGGGCGGCTCGAAATCGGTCGGCTCGGCCTGGGTGGCCACCGGGCGGGGCGGGGTTTTCAGGAACAGGATGTCGCCCATGTTCATGCCGCCAGGGATCAGGTGACGGGCCAGCGGCGGCGGCGCGCTCACCGGCAGCTTGCCACCCAGATCGAGCTGCAGCGATTTCGCCATCGCACCGGGCTGCTGCCCGCTCATCGCCATGCGCATCATGTCGCCGGGTGATGGCATGTTCCCGCCCATGCCAAAGCCGGTCATCGTTTGCGCTGACAGCCAATAGACCGCCTTGGGCGGGATCACCTTCTGCACAATCGGCGCCGGCTTGGCCGCCGGCCGGCGGGCCTGGGCGAGCAGGCCGGCCGGTGTCGCCAAGGCACTGGCTGCCATGACAAGAACGATGATGCGCCGCATGTGCCGTCTCCCCCCGGAATTCGTGCTACCCTGGCTTGCCCGCCGCGATCAGCGCACCGCACAGGCCGCCGATCACCACCCCACCCGGCCCGGTGATGAACAGGCCCAGCATCGGCCCCTGGTTGGCATCGGGCGTCAGCAGCATCGGGCCGAAGAATCCGCCAACAAAGCCGATCAGCCCGCACCAGCCGGCCCCCAGCACGGCCCCGCGCACCAGTGGATGCCGGCTGGCGGTGCCGACCCAGGCAGCAAAACCCACCCCGGCGCCCGCCGCCATTCCCAGCCACGGCCCCAACACGATGTTGGCAGCAATGAAGCCCGCCAATGCCGCCAGCACCACAAGGGCAAATCGTCCGACACTCGCCATGGGGCGGAGCATAACCCTTAAGCGCCGCAAGGCCAATGCTTGCGGCCAAACCGATCGCGTGTCAGGCTTTGGCCAAGAACAAGGACATGACCATGCACAAGGTGGACCGGGTTTTCGGCGAGAAGTTCCTCACTGCCGTCGATGATTTCTATCGCTATGGCGTACACCTCCTCTTCAACGAATGGTGGGAAACCGCACCGCAGGACGCGATCGACAAATATGTCGCCGCCATCACCGAACACCCCGAGCATGGCCCACTGGCCGCCGCCGGCTGGATGGCGCCCGATTTCAGCCTTGCCCAGGTCGCCGATTGTGCGCCCGGCACGCTGGGCGCGGCTTGGCGCGAGCATATGGTGGCGAACGGCCTCGCCGAAAAACTCGCTGCCGGTTACGCCGAGCTGACCGCCGATTTCGACGCCAGCGGCAAGCTCGCCCGGCTGCCGGCCGTGCTCAAATACAAGGTGCTGCGCGGTTACCAGACCCACGATCTCCACCATGTCCTCACCGGCTACACCACCAATCCGCTGCACGAACTCGCCCTGCAGGCCTTCCAGCTGGCCCAGATGGACTATCCCTATTCGGCGATGACCCTCTCCGTCATCATCAGCCACGCCACGCTCGTCGATCCCTGGCTGATCCAGCCGGCGATGGACGCCATCACCGATGGCTGGGCGCTGGGCCGCAAGGCCAAATCCATCCAGTTCATCGATCTCGAGAACCAGATCCACCGCCCTCTGGCCGAGGTCCGCGCCGAATATGGCCTCACCCGCGAAACGCCGTTCGTGGCGATGATGCCCCGCGTGTCGGAACTCGTCGCCCAGGAACTGGTGGTGCAGGAAAAGATGCGCGAAGGGGCGGCGGCCTGAACCCACAATTTCCCGGTTCGCATTTCCAGCGGCTTGCAGTAAATTGCCCTCGAAACGCGCGGGGGCGCGCCAATTGGGGGGAATGAGACATGGCTGGAAATGGCAACGGCATGGGCCAACTCGGCGCCGGCGGCAGCCCGCTGCCCGATGCGGCCCGGGCAGCACTGGAATCCCAACTCGGCGCCGATTTCTCCAACGTCCGTGTCCTCAACAACTCGGCCCTGGTCAACGGCACCGGCGCCAAGGCTTACACCGTCGGCTCCGACATCCACTTCGCCACCGGCGCCTATTCACCCGACACGCCCGAAGGCCGCAAACTCCTGGCGCATGAACTGACCCACGTGGTGCAGCAGGCGCAGGGCCGGTAGTCGGGTTCAGAAAAAGGGACCTCCGGCGGGCAGGGACTTGAGGCCCTGCGCCCGTTCGCTTTGGGGTTGGCGCACCGTCTCCAGCGGCGCGTCTGGCGGATTTGTAGTTTACACAGTTTACACTTCGTGTTGGTTTGGACGTTTTTGAACAGTGTCGCGTCGATTGTGCGCCGCCGGCAGTATAACCGCGCCAGACGCGTGTAGGACAGGCCATCGCTCCACCTTGCACGGCCATCTCCCTAATCTCGTCACTCCGTACTTGATGCGGGGCCCCGCTTTTTTCTGGCACCGCCCTTATTGCGAGCGCCAGCCTGTATCAGCGGTGGTTGAACCGGAACGCAGGAGAGCAGGCGAGATACGCCTGCCACTCAGTACAAGCTGGCGCCGGCATTGGGCGCACCCTTGTAGGCCTAGGAGTGTAGGAATTGAGGAGAATGTCACCTGAGTTTGGTGTCGTTGGAATAGCCGGTGCAAATTTGATAAAGACACTACTTGACTTGCTGGGCTGAGCAAATAGTCTTGGAAACAGTGGCGTAGTAGCCGAGGCGGCGGGGCGCATAAAGTACCGGGCACTCAAAGTGCCGACGGCGTCAAATCTGGAAACAGGTTTGGCGACGCTGGGCCTAAAGCTTAGCGGACACCCTGACTTTCTGCCCCGCCGTCGAATTCCCGCCGAGAAAAAACATGCAGAATGCGTTGAGAACGGAGATAAAACGTCTATCTAGGAAGGCGTTCTATAAAATTCAAAAACAAGCGGAAATCGAACAGAAATATCGTGATCAATTTGAAAAGAGAACTGGCACTACGCCAGGGATCTCTTTGAAGACGGCCAAGCCATTTTTGTCGCGGCACTTCGACCCAGCTTACTGCTCGCGCAATGCTAATTTTCTAGCCAAAGTTATCTGGTACAAGGTCCTTAAAAAAGCATATGAGCCTAGCCCTGCTATGCGAATTGCACTGCCGAAGCCAGATGGCACAAAGCGTCATGTAATGGCGTTTTCCATACCGGATGCGGCTTTGGCTAATGTCGTCTTGCGTCGCACTCGTTCTAGAAACATCAAGCGGCTTTCGCCTTCTTCGTTTGCGTATCATCCAGATAAAAACGTATTTGACGCTATTATATCGCTTCGGGAGTTTGAACCCGAATCTCAGCTATTTGCTGTCCAGATTGATTTTGAAAAGTATTTTGATAACATTCCAAGCTGGTACCTGAAGAAAAAGATTGATGACGCATCATTGATAAGTTTAACGCCTCATGAGCGTCATATTTTTCAACGATTCATCTACCATCGATATGCTGACCGAGAAGATTACGGTAAAGGCGTCTTCGCTCGTAAGCACACTGGAACTCCTCAAGGTTCTTCGGTTTCGCTATTGCTAGCCAACTTGGCAAACCATGAGCTCGATACAGCTCTAACCTCATCTGCCGGAAAATTTGTTAGATTTGCAGACGATGTCGTTGCGTTATGCAATAATTATGAACAGGCCCAAGAAATTGAAAAGTGCTTTTCGCTACATTGTAGAAAAAGTGGTCTCGTAATTAATAAAAAGAAATCCCCCGGTATAGCGATAATTGCGCCATCTGAAGGCGAAATTAGGACATTTTCTGGTTTTGACTATTTGGGCTATCGTTTTACAAATGACGGTTTGACGGTTCCGGATCGTGTGAAGCGAAAGGTTATATTTAAAATATCGCGACTGATAAACCTCTATCTCGTGCATTATTTACATGTTGGCTTTAATAGAGAAAGAGCTGGAGTCGCGCCGGATTATGATTGGGATCTTTTGGGCTGCATCTATGAAATGCGTAACTATTTATATGGCGGGCTCGCTGAAGCTGATCTGGCCGCATTCATACAAGACGGGCTGAAGCTTCCGAGAATGAAGGGGCTTATGGGCTTCTATTGTCTTATAGATGATCCCTCGACCTTTCGCGAAATCGATGGACAAATGCTAAGCCTGCTTAGACGCGCTATGGTTACTAGAAATCAGATTTTAGCTACTAAATACAAGGCGGCCTGTCCGAATCCAAGTAACAGGGCACTGGCAACGGGAGATTGGCTTAACTTGTCCGTTTGGAGGGGAGGTGAGCCGCCGGAGGCGCGTGTTCCGAGCCTTGTCAGGGGATGGCGCGCCGCCCGAAAGCATTTTTTCACGTTCGGCCTCGAGGACGTACAGCCTCCTGGCTACGGTGGATATTCAGCTGCCAATTCAGGAGAGCTGTTCTAATCGGCAGCCGCCCAAAGGAAAGTGGGTGCAGGGGCTCAGCCCCTGCCCGCCGGAGGCCCCTCTTTTACTCCGCCGCTGGGAGATAAATCTCCCCGCCCTTCGCCCGGAACTCGGCGCTCTTTTCTGCCATGCCGGCTTCCAGCATCTCGGCGCTGTTCTGCTTGGCCGCGTAATCGCGCACGTCCTGTGTGATTTTCATGCTGCAGAATTTCGGCCCGCACATGGAGCAGAAGTGGGCCACTTTCGCGCCTTCGGCCGGCAGGGTCTCGTCGTGGTAGGCGAGGGCGGTTTCCGGGTCCAAACTCAGGTTGAACTGGTCGCGCCAGCGGAATTCGAAGCGGGCGCGGCTCAGCGCGTCGTCGCGCAGTTGGGCGGCGGGGTGGCCCTTGGCGAGGTCGGCGGCGTGGGCGGCGAGTTTGTAGGTGATGACGCCGACTTTCACGTCGTCCCGGTCGGGCAGGCCGAGATGCTCCTTGGGCGTGACGTAGCAGAGCATGGCGGTGCCGAACCAGCCGATCATGGCGGCGCCGATGCCGCTGGTGATGTGGTCATAGCCGGGCGCGATATCGGTGGTGAGCGGCCCGAGCGTGTAGAAGGGGGCTTCGCCGCATTCTTCCAGCTGCTTTTCCATGTTCACCTTGATCTTGTGCATCGGCACGTGGCCGGGGCCTTCGATCATCACCTGGCAGTCGTGCTCCCACGCGATCTTGGTGAGCTCGCCCAGGGTTTCGAGTTCGGCGAATTGGGCGCGGTCGTTGGCGTCTGCGATGGAGCCGGGGCGCAGGCCGTCACCCAGCGAGAAGCTCACATCATAGGCGCGCATGATCTCGCAGATCTCGCGGAAGTGGGTGTAGAGGAAATTCTCCTTGTGGTGCGACAAGCACCATTTCGCCATGATCGAGCCGCCGCGGGAGACGATGCCGGTGACGCGGTTGGCGGTGAGCGGCACATAGGCCAGGCGCACGCCGGCGTGGATGGTGAAATAATCGACGCCCTGTTCGGCCTGCTCGATCAGCGTGTCGCGATAGACTTCCCAGGTCAGGTCCTCGGCGACGCCGTTCACCTTTTCCAGTGCCTGGTAGATCGGCACGGTGCCGATGGGCACGGGGCTGTTGCGCAGGATCCATTCGCGGGTGTTGTGGATGTTGCGGCCGGTGGACAGGTCCATGATGTTGTCTGCCCCCCAGCGGGCGGCCCAGACCATTTTTTCGACCTCTTCCGCCACCGAGGAGGCGACGGCGGAGTTGCCGATATTGGCGTTGATCTTCACCAGGAAATTGCGGCCGATGATCATCGGTTCGGCTTCCGGGTGGTTGATGTTGGCCGGGATGATGGCGCGGCCACGGGCGATTTCGCTGCGCACGAATTCGGGCGTGACATAATCGGGGATTTCGGCGCCAAAGCTTTCGCCGTCGCGGATCAGGCCGTCGCGCTGGGCACGGCCGATATTCTCGCGGATGGCGACATATTCCATTTCCGGCGTGATGATGCCGCGGCGGGCATAGGCGATCTGGGTGACGGCGGCGCCGGCCTTGGCGCGCAGCGGGGTCTTCACGACGTTGGGGAATTCGGCGACGTCGGCCTTGCCGCCCGGTACGTTGGCAACGCCGTTATCCTCGGGCTTCACTTCGCGGCCTGGGTAGCGTTCCACGTCACCGCGGGCTTCGATCCAGGGGGTGCGCAGCGGCGGCAGGCCGGCGGCGATGTCGATGGTGGCATTGGCGTCGGTGTAGGGGCCCGACGAGTCGTAAATCCGCACCGGCGGCTCCTTGGCCGACGGATCGAGCGCGACTTCGCGCATGGCGACGCGGATATCGGGATGGATGGTGCCGGCGACGTAGATCTTGCGGCTGCCCGGCAGCGGCCCGGTGGTGACCGGCATTTCCAGCTTTGAATTGATATCGGCCATGGTCGCGCGCCTTCCAAGAAAACGGATGGGGGGCGGGCCAGACGATAACAGCGGCCAATCCCTCCCTCCGCCGGTGTCAACCGGATCAGGTTCAGCGGGTTGCGCGTCGCGCTCTCAGCCGCACTTGCGGCACCCCGGGGAATGGCTCTGGATTAGGCCTGTGTGGACCAGTTGGCAAGGCCGCGATCGGTGCCGCACAGCTTGTCCCAGAAGCGGAAATAGAGGCCGTAGTTGCAGTTGTAGTGGCGGTGGTGGGCCTCGTGGTGGCTGGCCGAGATGAAGTGGCGGCCGAACCAGCCGTTGACCCAGGATTTGGGGAACATTTCCCAGCCCATGTGGTTGGTGACGCCCATGATGGTGGCGACAGCCATCACGACGCCCAGCGCGCCGATGTGAATGGGGATGAGGAAGATCAGCGCCGGGATGAGGATGGCGCCGGAGATGGCTTCCCAGGGGTGGAAGCTCATCGCGGCCCAGGCCGTTGGGGGCCGGCTCGCGTGGTGGACGGCGTGGGCGGCCTTGAACAGGGCGGGGCGGTGCATCCAGCGGTGGGTCCAGTAGAACCAGCTGTCGTGCAGGAACAGATAGGTGAGGATGGAGAGCGGCCACCAGGCCGCCTGCAGGGGCGTGTCCACGCTCACCATGATCTGGGTGAGGCCGTGGCCGCGCCAGGCCTCGATGGCGAGGCCGGCGGGGATGGCGTAGATGACGGCGGAGATCAGCGACCAGCGGATTTCAGCGCTGATCTGGCGCTGGCGCTTGTCGGGATCGGCCGGGCCGGCCTGAAGCCCACGCGCCCGCGTGAGCCAGGCAAAGCCGCCCGACACCGCGAGGTAGCGGACGGCGATGATGGCCGCCATCGAGAGGACGGCGAATGCAAAGGTGGTGGCGGTGTTCACGCCGGCGGGTGTAGCGCCTGGGCCTTGCAGCGCCAAGCGGCAGCACGTCGCGGGACGATCGCCAGGCCTATAGGCTGAGGATGCCGAACGCGCGCAGCAGCCAGACGATGACGGCGATGATCACCACGATGTTGATGATCGACTTGATGGTGCCATCCATCGGCAGCTTGTTGTTGATCAGCCAGAGCAGGACGCCGACGACGATCAGGATGATGATGGTTTCGATGAGCATGTATGGCCTCGCAAGGATGGTGTTGCGGGGCAGGATAGAGATTTGGCCCACAATCGCGCGTTGTGGCTTCTACCTGTGGGCAGGCCGGGGCCTGAGGGAAGCTACCCAAGGCACGGTGGCGGCGGGGTGGAAATGGTGGAGCAGAGGGGGATCGAACCCCTGACCTCAGCAGTGCGATTGCTGCGCTCTCCCATCTGAGCTACTGCCCCGCACCAAATCCGGCCTCCCATTCGGGAGGGCCGCCGATATAGCGCGGCGGCGGCGCTTTGCAACAGGCGAGTTTTCAGCCGAAGCCGTTGGCGAGATAGGTTTCGGCGATGGCTGCGTGCAGGGCGGCGCCGCGGGCCATGGCGCTTTCATCGAGGTGCATGTGATTGGAATGCAGGCCGCAACAGGCCCGCCAGTCAGCGCCTTGCTCGGCGACGCCCAGGAAGAACATCGCGCCGGGCACTTTTTCCAGCACATAGGCGAAATCCTCGGCGCCCATGATCGGGTTGGCCAGCGTCTGCCAGGCGTCCTCGCCAAACAGGCGCTTCGTCACCGCTTCGCCCAGCGCCACGGCGCGGCCGTCGCAGTTGGTGACCGGGAAGCCGGGGATGATCTCCACGGTGGCGCTGGCGCCGTGAGCGGCGGCGATGCCCTGGGCCAGGCGGGGCAGGCCGTCGTGCAGCTTCTGGCGTGTGGCGGCGCTGAGGGTGCGCATCGTGCCATAGAGCAGGGCGGTTTCGGGGATGACATTGTCGGTGGTGCCGGCACTGATCTGGCCGATGGTAATGACGGCGGGATCGAAGACGCTGACCTGGCGGGTGACGAAGGTCTGCAGCGCCAGCGCGATTTCGCAGGCGATGGGCACGGGATCGAGCGCGTCGTGCGGCATGGAGGCATGGCCGCCGCGCCCGGTGACGATGATGCGCAACTTGTCGTTGCTGGCGAGCAGCGCGCCGGTGCGGCCGCCGACAACGCCCCACGGCGCGTTGGGCATGATGTGCAGCGCGAAGGCGGCATCGGGCAGCGGGTTGAGCAGGCCATCGTCGAGCATGTAGCGGGCGCCGTGATGGCCTTCCTCGCCGGGCTGGAACATGAACATCACGCTGCCCGCCAACTGCTCCCGCCGTTCGCACAGCATGCGCGCCGCGCCGGCCAGCATGGCGACATGCGCATCATGGCCGCAGGCGTGCATAGCGCCGGGGATGGTGCTGGAAAAATCGAGGCCGGTCTCCTCTGGGATCGGCAGCGCATCGGTGTCGCCGCGCAGCAGCACGGTGCGGCCGTTGGCGGGGCCTTTCAGCGTGGCGATGATGCCGCTGGTTGAAGGCCCGGTGCGGATCTCGAGCGGCAGGCCGGCGAGTGCCGCCATGATCTTTTCGGCCGTGCGCGGGTTGTCGAGGCCCAGCTCCGGTTCGGCGTGGATAGCGCGGCGCAGCGCGGTCATGTCGGGAAGGGCGGCTTCGGCGGCAAGGTTCCAGTCGATCATGCGTGGCAGCGTAACGCCTTCCCTTGGCCGCCGCCACCCGCTACGCGGCCCCCATGCAGCATGATGCGATCATTCTGGGCGCCGGCGGGGCTGGCCTGTTCTGCGCGGCCACCGCCGGGCAGATGGGCGCGCGTGTGCTGGTGATCGATCACAACCAGGAACCGGGCAAGAAGATCCTGATTTCCGGCGGCGGCCGCTGCAATTTCACCAATATCGGCGCGGTGCCGGATCGTTATCTGAGCGAGAACAGGCATTTCGCCCGCTCCGCCCTGTCGCGTTACACGCCGGCAGATTTCGTCGCGCTGGTGCAGCGGCATGGCATTGCCTTTCACGAAAAGACGCTGGGGCAGTTGTTCTGCGATGGCTCGGCAAGGCAGATTGTTGCCATGCTGATGGACGAATGCGCCGCTGGCAGTGTCGATTTCGCCTTTGGTGCTGCCATCAGCGATGTGACACACGCCGATGGAAGCTTCGCCGTTACCACCAGCGCCGGCGTGCATACCGCGCCCAACCTGGTGATTGCCACCGGCGGGCCGGCGATTCCGAAACTGGGCGCGACCGGCTTTGCCTACCAGTTGGCCAAGCAGTTCGGGCTGAAGATCATTCCGCCGCGCCCGGCGCTGGTGCCGTTCACGCTGCCGCAGACGGAGAATCTGTTCCGCGAACTGGCCGGGGTCGCTGCCGAGGTGGTGGCCAAGGCCGGCAAGACGGCGTTTCGCGAAGCGGCGCTGTTCACCCACAAGGGCCTGTCCGGCCCGGCCATGCTGCAGGTGTCGAGTTACTGGCGGCACGGCGAGGCGATCGCGGTCGATTTCCTGCCCGATGCGCCGGCAGACTGGCTGATTAGCGCCAAGCGCCAGCGCCCCAAGGCGGGCCTGAAATCGGTGTTGGGCAGCGCGTTGCCGGAGCGGCTGGCAACGGCGCTGGCCGACACGCTGGGGCTACCCGGTGAGATGGCCAGCCACAAGGACAACGCCCTCGTCGCTGCCATGCAGCACCTGAAGGCCTGGGCCTTCCGCCCCGATGGCACCGAAGGCTTTGCCAAGGCGGAAGTGACGGCGGGCGGCATCGACACCGCCGGGCTGAGTAGCCGCAGTATGGCGGCCAATCACATTGAAGGGCTGTTCGCCATCGGCGAGGCGGTGGACGTTACCGGCTGGCTGGGGGGCTATAATTTCCAGTGGGCCTGGGCCTCTGGCCATGCCGCCGGCCAGGCCATCGCGGAGAGAGTGCACGCATGATGAGTTATGACGAAGTGGTGCTGGGTCGCCGCAGCATCCGGGGGTTCCTCGACAAGCCGGTGCCCAAGGAATTGATCAAGGAAATCCTGACCATGGCGATGCGCTCGCCGTCGTCGATGAACACCCAGCCGTGGAACTTCACCGTGGTCACCGGCGAGCCGCTGGATCGCATCCGCGCTGGCAACACCGAGCGCAATATGGCCGGCATCCCGCACAGCCGCGAATTCCGCACCGGCACCGCGTTCGAGGGCGTCCACCGCGAACGGCAGATCGGGGTGGCCAAGCAATTGTTCAGCGCCATGGGCATCGCCCGCGACGACGCGCCGGCCCGGATGGACTGGGTGCTGCGCGGTTTCCGCCAGTTCGATGCGCCAGTGTGCGTGATCATCACCTATGACAAGGTGCTGGCCGGCAGCGACGACACGCCGTTCGATTGCGGCGCCGTTTCCACCGCGCTGGTCAACGCCGCCTGGTCGCGCGGTCTGGGCGCCGTGATCAACAGCCAGGGCATCATGCAATCCCCGGTGGTGCGCGAACATGCCGGCATTGCCGATGACCAGGTGATCATGAAGGCGATCGCGATTGGCTGGCCGGATGAGCGTTTCCCGGCCAACGCCGTGGTGTCCGAGCGCAAGAGCGTCGACGAGGCGGCGCGGTTTGTCGGGTTTGACGACTGAATTCGCAGTGGTCCGGTGCCGCTTTGCCGGCTAGCCTGCCACGATGATCCGATTTGCCCTTGCTGCCGCCTTGCTGTTCATCACGTCAAGTGCGTCGGCCAGGGAACGGCCTGCCATTGTCGGCGTCTGGCTGGTGAAGGACAGCGCAGCGCCATTCCCCTGGCACATGTACGTGTTCAATGCCGATGGCACCATGCAGCAGGCCAACCCTGACGCCGGCAACCCGCGAACCAGCGACAGTGACGGCAAGGGCGTGTGGAAACTGGTCGGCAAGCGGGTGATCGGCAAGTTCGTCGAGATCACCGCAGATCGCGCCACGCACAGGTTCATCGGCATTGGCGAGATCAGCTTCGACCTGGAAGTGAAGGGCAATCGCCTTGAAGGCAGCGGCAGTGCGCGCTTCTATGATGGCGATCACAAGCTGATCGACGGGCCGTTTGCCACCAGCTTCGTGGGAACCCGCGTCACTGCGGAGTGACTTTGGCCGCGGCCTGCCTGACCATTGCCTATTCGACGGTGATGCCGACCACCCGCCAGGCGTCGCCTTCCTGCGCCAGTGATAACGTCTCGATGGTGTCGGGCTTGCCGGCAAAGCGGCTGCGGAACTTGACCACCCAATAGCCATAGGGCGGCGCCGGGGCATATTCGGCGCTGACCAGGGTTCGGCCGCTGGGCGCACCGAGGGGGCCATGCACCTTGGCCGCCACCTCGGCCCATTTCGCGCTGCTGTTCAGCGCCTTGAAGGCCTGGCCGGTGGCATTCCAGCTGCCATCCCAATCCCGGGCATCAACGAGTGCGAGGAACTGGCGAGCAGCTGTCACCGGAGCAGACTCCGTGGCAGCGGCGGCTGGCGCCGGCGGCGCGGCGGCGGGGGCGGACATGGTGGCAAGGGCGATGGCGGCAAGGATGGCGGACATGGCAACGGCTCCGGTCTTCCAACGCGGCCACGGGCTGTGGCCAGCGATCTGGTGCTCCTGAACCTGCGCCAGCATGGTCGGCGCGGCGTCCCCCAATTCCCTGTCCGTCACTTTTTCGGGGGTGGCCGTATCTGCGGCGAGCAACAGGCGGGCCGCCTCCCGGCTGCTCGATACGCCCAGCTTGCGCCGCGCATCGCGCAGCCGTTCATGGATTGTGTGGACCGAAAGCCCAAGGTGACGGGCGATGCTCTTGGCGTCATGGCCTTGCCCCAGCAGGCGCAATGACTCTCGTTCCTTTTCGGTCAGGGCGTGCAAGCCGGGGCGCATGGGTGAGGGGTACCGCGCGCGCTTCGGGCCGGCCACCCCGAATTTTTCGTGCTTATTGGGGGCAGTTTGGCGCTTCAGGCCAGGCGGTGGGGGGTGGGATCGCCCTGTTCGGCCACCAGGTGCTGCCGGGCCGTTGCCAGGGCTTGGGTGAAGGCGGCGGCAGTGGCGGCAGGCGCAAGCCCGATTGCTGCGGCAAGGCGGTCGATCAATTCCGCATCCGGGCACACGGCGAGCGCACCCGCCACTGCGGCCGGATTGAGGCCATGGTCCTTCGCAATCAGGCTGATGGCGCGGGCACGCTGCTGGAAGGTGAAGGCCTGCAGCCGGGCGGTTTCCACCTCGGCCTTCTTGTGCAGCGCCTTGGCCAGGTCAAAGCCCATGGCGGCACTCAGCCCTTCTTGCAGGGATAGGCGCCGGCCAGCGCCTGGCGGAACACCACGATAGCGGGGTCATTGCGGGCGGTGCGGGTCTTGCCGATATGGGCCAGCACGATGTCGCGATACTGGACCAGGTTGAAGTTGAGATTGGGCGGGCAATAGTCGGGCAGCAATACCGGGTTCAGGCTCTTGAACCAGCCATTGCCCTGCGACGCACCGTTGATCCACGACAGGCAGATCAATTGCCGGGCCGTGTTGGCGCGATCGCTGCACACCGCCTCGAGATGGGCGCCGGTCGCCATGGCCGTGGGATTGTCGCTGGCCGGCGGCGCCTGCTGCACCGTGGGTGCCGCCTGCGCGGTAGTGGCCAGCAGCAGGGCGGCGAGCAGCGCCCGCATCACACGCCGTTGGCCTTGAAATGCTTGAGCAGCTTCGCCCACGCATCCTTGCCGGCCGCCGCGTTGTAGCTGGGACGGTAATCAGCGAGGAAGCCGTGATCGGCATCGGGGTAGAGGATGATGCTGCTCTTGGTGCCCTTCAGCTTGGCCTGCATCGCCTCCACGTCGGCGACCGGGATGCCCTTGTCGAGCGCGCCGTAGAGGCCGAGCACTGGCGCCTTCAGATCGGCGACCACGTCCATCGGGAATTTGCGGCCTTCCGGGCCTGGGTTGCCCTTCAAGCCGCCATACCAGGCGCCGCCGGCCTTGATTTCCGGGAAGCGCGACGCCGCCATCCAGGTGATGCCACCACCCCAGCAGAAGCCAGTGATCGCCAGTTTCTTCTTGTTGACGAAGCCCCGGCTGCCCAGCCAGTCGATCGTGGTCCTGGTGTCGCCCATGACCTGTTCGAGGCCAGCCTTGGCGACGATCGGCCGGATGACGGCGAAATCCATGCTGCTGGCCAGCACATGATCGGGATCGCCGCGGTAGAAATATTCCGGCGCGATGGCGACATAGCCGGCCTGAGCAAAGCGGCGGCAGACATCCTTGATCCATTCGTGCACGCCAAAAATCTCGTTCACCACGATGACCGCGGGATGCTTGCCCTTGGCCGAGGGGCGGGCGACGAAGGCGGGCAGGCCGCCGGGCAGGGTTTCCCAGCCGGTGACGAGGCCGGTGTCGGGCGTGCGGATCGGCTCGGCATTGGCGGCGACGTCGAACGCGGCATAGCCGGCGGCGATGAGCACGGCGCGGCGCGACAGCGCCAGATCTTCGGTTTCGGTGCCTTCGGGGCGGGTGAGCGTGGCCATGAGTCCCTCCTGTGATGGCAAAGGCATAACATCGCCACACAGGCTGGCAATGCGGCAACACCGCCGATAGGGTGGCCGGCATGGGGGACATCGCCACATCCACGCCGCGTCCGATCTGGCGGCATCTTTATGCCCAGGTGCTGGCCGCGATCATCGTTGGCGGCCTGATCGGCCATTATGCGCCTGAAACCGGGGTGGCGCTCAAGCCGCTGGGCGATGGTTTCATCAAGCTGGTCAAGCTGGTGGTGGCGCCGCTGGTCTTTCTCACCATCGTCACCGGCATCGCCCACATGCGTGATATGGGCCGGGTGGGGCGGGTAGCCGGCAAGGCCTTCGTCTATTTCCTCGCCGTGTCCACACTGGCCCTGATCATCGGGATGATCGTGGCCAATGTGGTTCGGCCGGGCGATGGCCTGGATGTCGATCCGGCCAGCCTCGATTCGGGTGCGGTCGCCACCTATGTGAAGAAGGCCGGGGAAGGCGGCATCGTGCCGTTCCTGCTTGCCATCATCCCGGATTCCATCCTGTCGCCCTTCGTCGAGGGCAACATGCTTCAAGTGCTGTTCCTGGCGATCAGCCTGGGCGCGGCGCTGGCGCTGGTGGGGCCACCGGCGGAACCGTTGCTGACCGTGCTGGCCGCCGGCCAGTCCGGCCTCTTCCGGCTGACCGCGCTGTTCATGGCGGCGGCGCCGATCGGCGCGTTCGGGGCCTTTGCCTTCACCATCGGCAAGTTCGGGCTGGGGGCCATTGCCAATCTGGCGCTGCTGATCGCCTGTTTCTATGGCACGGCGATCCTGTTCGTGCTCACCGTGCTGGGATTCATCGCCTGGCGCGCGGGCTTTTCGATCCTGACGCTGATTGCGTACCTGAAGACCGAGCTGCTGCTGGTGCTGGGCACGTCCAGTTCCGAAAGCGCGCTGCCTGGCTTGATGAGCCGCATGGAGCGCGCCGGCTGCCCGCGCGCCGTGGTGGGCCTGGTGGTGCCGACGGGGTACAGCTTCAACCTGGATGGCACCAACATCTACATGACGCTGGCGGCATTGTTCATCGCCCAGGCCTGCGGAATTGACCTGTCAATTGGTGAGCAATTGGCCCTGCTGGCGGTGGCGATGATCTCCTCGAAGGGTGCGGCGGGCGTGACGGGGGCGGGCTTCATCACGCTGGCGGCGACCTTGTCGGTGGTGCCGTCCGTGCCGGTGGCCGGCATGGCGCTGATCCTGGGCATTGATCGTTTCATGTCGGAATGCCGGGCGCTGACCAATTTCATCGGCAATGCGGTCGCCTGCGTGGTGGTGGCGCGCTGGGAGGGCGGCATCGACGAGGCCAAGTTCGCCGCCGTGTTCCGCGACCGCCAGTTCGGGGACAATCTTCCCCCGCTGCCGGCCGCGCAGGATGTGGATTAGAAGAGGAACATGCCGGCGGCCGATACCGCCATCAGCAGCACCGCGCCCCAGCCCAGCACGGCCTGCGCGCCCTTGACTCGAAAGCCGCCCATCACGGCGCGGCGACTGGCCAGCAGCATGATCGCCAGCATCACCGGCACCGCCACCAACCCGTTGACCACCGCCGTCCAGAACAGCGCCTTCATCGGATCGATGCCGACCAGATCGAGCCCCAGCGCAGCGGCCACGGCCACGAAGATCACGCCATAGAAGCCGCCGGCTTCACGCGGCTTCAGTTCCAACCCGGCACGCCAGCCCATGACTTCGGCCAGCGCATAGGCGGCCGAACCCGCCAGCACCGGCACGGCGAGCAGGCCGGTGCCGATGATGCCCAGGGCAAACAGCGCAAAGGCGAAATCGCCCGCGATGGGCCGCAGCGCGGCGGCGGCATCGGCAGCGGTGGCGATATTGTTGATCCCGGCTTCGTGCAGCGTGGCGGCGGTGGCGGCGATGATGCACAGCGAGATGGTCATGGTGACGAGGAAGCCGCTGGCACTGTCCTTCACCAGCCGCTTGAGCTCGATGGCGGCACCGCGCTGGTGGGTGATGAGCGGCCGCGCATGTTCAAGGCCCATCTCTTCCAGTTCCTGGGCGCTCTGCCAGAAGAAGAGATAGGGGCTGATCGTGGTGCCCAGGATGGCAACCACCGTGGTGGCGCTGCCGGCGGGCAGGGTGGGCCACAGGCCGCCAAGCACATGGCGCCACTCCACCCCCACCACCAGCACCACCAGCACATAGGCGAACAGCGACAGGGTCAGCCATTTCAGCAGGCCGACATAGCGGTGATAGGGCACGAAAATCTGCAGCCCCAGCGACAGCACGGCAAAGCCCACCATCAGTGGCAGGCGCGGCACGCCGGTGACCAGCCGCGCCGCCTCCGCCATGGCGGCGATGTCGGACGCGATGTTGAACATGTTGGCGCCCAGCAGCATCAGCACCACCGCCCACACTGCGCTGCGCGGCAGATGGGCGGAAAGATTGGCGGCCAGGCCCTTGCCGGTGACGCGGGCGATTTCGGCGCAGGTGAACTGGAACGCGGTGAGGAACGGCCAGGCCAGGACCACCGGCCACAGCAGCGCAAAGCCATAGGCGGCGCCGGCCTGGGAATAGGTGGCAATGCCAGAGGGATCATCGTCGGCCGCGCCCGTGACCAGCCCTGGCCCCAGCGCCGAATGATAGGCCGGCTTCTTCAACCGGTGGCTGAGCGGGCGACGCTGCCTCATGGCCGGTAGCGGATCAGGCCTTCCTGCATCAGCGTGGCAATCGGGCGGCCATGGATATCGTGGACGATGCCGCGATTGATGCCGCGCCCGCCGCCGGCCATCGGCGAATCCTGGTCGAACAGGTGCCACTCGTTCATGTCGGGCGTCTGGTTGAACCAGATGGCGTGATCGAGGCTGGCCGATTGCAGCGCCGGATTGGCCCAGCTGATCCCGTGCGGGGCAAGGCAGGTATCGAGCAGCGTCATGTCGCTCGCATAGGCGAACAGGCAGCGCTGCAGCACCGGATCGGCGGCCACGTCGGCCGGAATGGGCGCGGCCAGCCGCACCCAGTGGCGCTGCTGCGGCGGGCGCTTCTGTGGGTTGAAGAAATCATCGTCGCCATCCACCGCGCGCACGTCCAACGGTCGTTCACGGGTCAGCCAGATGGTGCGCCACGGCTCCGGCGCGTGCGGGGCGTTGCGTCGCGCCCATTCGGCATCGCTTTCTAGGGTCTCGGGGTGGGGCACGTCCGACGGTGGCGCCACGGCATGTTCCAGGCCCTCTTCCGGCACCTGGAAACTGGCGGCCATGTTGAAGATCGGCCGGCCCTTCTGGATTGCCACCACGCGGCGGGTCGTGAACCCGGCGCCATCGCGATCGCGCTCCACCTTGTAAACGATGGGCAGCTTGGGATCGCCGGGGCGGATGAAATAGCTGTGCAGGCTGTGGCACAGGCGGCCGGCCTCCACCGTGCGGCTCGCTGCCATCAGTGCCTGCGCAACCACCTGGCCGCCATAGACGCGAATCCAGCCCTCATCAGTGGACTGGCTGCGGAACAGGTCGGTTTCCACCTCTTCCAGGTTGAGCAGTCCGAGCAGGCGGGCGACGGCGCGTTCGGGGGCGCGTTCGGGATTGGGGGCTGGGGCGTCCATGTCCATATCCTCTCCCTAGCGGATTCCGGATTGTCCACAACCTGCGCGCAAATCGCAGTCCAAACTCTGCTTGACAGGCTGGCCCCGCCTCCATATCAGCGCGGCTCCACAGCGCACGCGGGTGTAGCTCAGTCGGTTAGAGCGTCGGCCTGTCACGCCGAAGGTCGCGGGTTCGAGCCCCGTCACTCGCGCCATTGTCCACCAGGATATGGCCATCCGCTGCGTAAAAAAACCGCGCCAGACCATCGGTTTGGCGCGGTTTTTTATTGCTTTGCGAGCCGTTGCCTTGCTGCGCCTATTTCGTCCGCCAGCGGCCGGTGTTCATCCACAGGAACAGCGGCTTCAAGGGCAGCACCCAGGCCAGGCCCGCCACCAGATAGGCCAGTGTTTCAACAATGCGCGGTGCCCCGGCCAGATTGTCGGCCAGCACCGATACCACCAGCGCATAGACGATGAGATAGACGATCAGGCCAAGCATGCCGACCGGCTTGCGCCAGCTGGGCTCGGGCGGAATGCGGTGGGGAGCAAGATCCATGCGCCCGGCCTTATCGGGATTTACGGCAATCGACCAGACGCTCCGGTGTCGCGACCATGTCGAGCGGCATGTCCCACGGCTCGGCCGGCAGGGCAGGAGCGATTTGGCACTCCCAGGCGAGACCAATGGCCAGCACCGGCTGTTTGCGGCGCAGGGCAGCCAAGGCGCGATCATAATAGCCGCGGCCCTGGCCCAGCCGCACGCCATTGAGCGTAACGGCCAGCAGCGGCACCAGCAGCAGATCCGGCTGCACCACCGGTGCCGTGGCCGGCGGTTCGGGGATGGACTGGAAGCCGGGTTTCAGTTCGCTCCATTCGGCCTGGTGGAACAGGATATCCGGGCCGGTAATGCGGGGAAAGGCGTGCGGGCCGACGCGCTTTTCGATCCACACCGGGTCGATCTCGTCTCCGACCGCGGCATAGCTGCCGGTCATGCGGAAGCCGCCAATCACCGGCGCGACGACGTCAGCCAGCGCCCGCTCCAGCCGCTCCCGCTCACTGGCGGGCAGGGCGGCAACAAAGGCCTTGCGGGCGGCGCGATAGTGGCGGCGCAGGTCAGTCTTGGTCACAACATGATGTCCGGATGGTCGGTTGGCGGGACCACCATGGGCCGTTGGCCTTGAAGATCCTCTGACGCCAAAACGTCAGGTGGGAACCAGTTTTGGTGAGCCAGGGCTCACCCAGTGCCAGCCCCCGATAGGATGATTATCGCCTCAGGGATGCTTGCTCGCTCGTACCGGGCAGTGCCCGCCACCCGCTGATATAGGCCTGCCGGGCCGTAACCTCAAGTGCGCGCCAGCGTTTCCAGCCGTTCGACGATGCGGGTGAGGCGGGTGATGTCCACCATCGGCGCTGCTTGCGGCGGCGGCGCAATGCCGGCGCGGGCATCGGCCAGTTCGTCGGCCAGCATCAGCGCGGTCATCGCCAGCAACTGGGTTTCCGGCATGGTGCCCAACGACGCGGTCAGTCGGTCGGCGCGGGCGGCCAGTTCGTCTCCCAGCCGGGCGATCCGCTCTTCATCGCCATCACGGCAGCTGATCCGGTAGGTGCGGCCGGAAATGGCGAGAATGGCCTGACCCATCGTCTCACTCCTGCCCGATGAGATTGTCGAGCGCGCGCACGGCTTCGGCGGCCGCCTGTTCGATGCGGTCGAGCCGGGCGCGATCAGCCGCCGACGCCGCCGCATCGGCAACACGGCGCGTTTCGATCGCTGCCAGCGCAGCTTCGAGTCGCGCAAACAGGCTCATCAGTTCCGAAATCGCCCCGCCCCTTTTGCACTCAATTAGTTGGACGGCATTCATAAGACGCTATGTCAGGCTTGGTCAAGCCTTGTGACCATGCCGCACCGGGGCAGGTGCAACTGCATGGTTGACGGGCGCGCGGACAGTGGGCCAAAGCCGCCGGCATCGACGGGAATCGCTCCCGACGGCAGGGGCCATTGCCCATTGCGTTCAAGGTTAACAGGAACGGCCACGATGACCGATCTTTCGCGCTGCGCCAACGCCATCAGGGCGCTCGCCATGGATGCGGTGGAAGCCGCCAACAGCGGCCACCCCGGCATGCCGATGGGCATGGCCGATGTCGCGACCGTGCTGTTTGCCAATCACCTGAAATTTGATCCCAAGGCGCCGCGCTGGCCGGATCGCGACCGCTTCGTGCTGTCGGCCGGCCATGGTTCGATGCTGATCTATGCGCTGTTGTACCTGACGGGCTACGAGAAGCCGACGCTGGACGACATCAAGCGCTTCCGCCAGTGGCACAGCCCCTGCGCCGGCCATCCGGAAAACACCGAGCTGCCCGGCGTTGAATGCACCACCGGGCCGCTGGGCCAGGGGCTGGCAATGTCTGTCGGTATGGCGATGGCGGAACGGCATCTGAACGGCGTGTTCGGCGATGCGCTGGTCGATCACCACACGTGGGTGATTGCCGGCGATGGCTGCCTGATGGAAGGCATCAGCCAGGAAGCGATTTCGCTGGCCGGCCACCTGAAGCTGGGTCGCCTCAACGTGATCTGGGACGACAACAGGATCAGCATCGACGGCCCGGTCAGCCTGTCGTCCAGTGAAGACATGGCGGCCCGCTTCACTGCCGCGGGCTGGCATGTCGTCGCCTGTGATGGCCATGATTTTGCCAGTATCGATGCGGCGCTCAGCGCCGCCAAGGCCGATCCGCGGCCCAGCCTGATCGCCGCGCGCACCACCATTGGCAAGGGCGCGCCGACCAAGGCCGGCACCAGCGGCAGCCACGGCAGCCCATTGGGCGCCAAGGAGATCGAAGGTGCCCGCGCCGCGTTGGGCTGGGAATATGGCCCGTTCGAAATCCCCGCCGACATCAAGGCCTGGTGGGAAGGGCTGGGCGCCCGCGGTGCTGCGGCGCGCAGCCAGTGGGAAGCCCGGCTTGCCGCCAGCGCGCACGCCGACGAATTCAGCCGCCGCATGGCGGGCCGCCTGCCGGCCAGCGGCAGTGCGGTCTTCACCGA
>NZ_WNJP01000200.1 GCF_009733735.1 Sandarakinorhabdus oryzae
CAAGTCATCGCTGCTGCGGCTGCTCGCCGGGCTGTTGCGGCCCGAGGCCGGCAGCGTGTCGGGCGGCGGCCGCCGCGCCTTTGCCGGGCACGAGGTGGCGCTGAAACCGCGCCAGACGCTGGGGGCCGAACTGGCGCATTGGGCGCAACTGGATGGCGGGCGGGATCGCCTGCCCGGCGCGCTGGCAGCGATGAATCTCGCCGGGCTGGTGGATGTGCCATGCCGGCATCTTTCGTCGGGCCAGAAGCGCCGCGCCGCCATCGCCCGGGTGATCGCGGCCGGGGCGGATTGCTGGTTGCTCGATGAGCCCACCGCCGGGCTCGATGCGGCCTCCGCCGGCCTGCTGGCGGCTGCCATGGGCCAGCATCGGGCAGCCGGCGGCCTCATCGTGGCAGCGGTTCACGGCGATATCGGCCTCGCCGACACGGCAGAGCTCAGGCTCGGCTGATGTTCCTCGCGCTCCTCCGCCGCGATCTCGGGCTGATCGCCCGCTCCCCGGCCCTGTGGCTGCCGGTGATGTTCTTCGTGCTGACCGCGGCGCTGTTTCCCTTCGCCGTTGGCCCCGATGCCCGCCTGCTGGCCCGCATCGCGCCAGGCATCATCTGGGTGGCAGCGCTATTGGCCAGCCTGCTGCCGGTGGAAACGCTGCTGGCGCCGGATGTGGAGGACGGCAGCATCGACCAGCTGATCAGCCGCGGCATCGCGCTCGAACTGGTCTGCGCCGCACGCATCCTCGCCCACTGGGTGGGCTTTGCCGTGCCGTTGCTGGCGGCGCTGCCGGTGGCCGGCGTGCTGCTCGGCCTGTCTGCTGATGACGGCACCCGCCTCGCCATCGCGCTGCTGCTCGGCACCCCTGCGCTGGCCAGCCTCGCTGTAATCGCTGCAGCACTCACCGCTGGCCTGAAAGGCGGCGGCGCCCTGGCCGGCCTGATCGTGCTGCCGCTGGCGCTGCCGGTGCTGATTTTCGGCGTCGGCAGCGATGTTGCCGGCGCCTTTCGCCTGCTGGCGGCAGCCAGCCTGGTGGCGCTGGCGGTGGGGCCGTTTGCGGCGGCGGCGGCGCTCAAGCCGGAGTAAGCCTCGCATTGTTCAGGCTGAGGCAACCTCAGTTGGTGGCAAACTGGAGCATCTGATTTTGTTCAAGGATTGCCCCATGCGCCATTTCCTGTTTGCCATGCCGCTGCTCACCCTGGCGGCACTGCTCGCCGCTTGTGGCAGTGGTGACAAACCCGCCAGTGCCCCCGCCGCGGACGCAGCTACCGCACAAGTGCCGACTCCGGCGGCCACCCCGCCTGCCGCCGCGCCATCGGCACCCGTGGCCAGCGTCAGCTACGCCTCGCTCACCGGCGATGCGGCCAAGGGCGAGAAGATCTTCGCCCAGTGCAAGGCCTGCCACGTCGCCGAAGCCGGCGTGAACCGGGTTGGCCCGTCGCTCTATGGCGTTGTCGGCCGCCCGGCTGGCAGCATTGCCGGCTTCAACTACAGCAAGGCCAACAAGGGCAGCGGCATCACCTGGAGCGAAGACGTGCTGTTCGCCTATCTCGAAGCGCCGCAGAAATATCTGCCCGGCACCCGCATGGCCTTTGCCGGCCTGAAGCAGCCGCAGGACCGGGCCGACGTGATCGCCTATCTGAAAACCAGGGCCTGACGGACAGGACGGCCGGCGGCAAAGCCGCCGAGTCCGTCTGAAGAGCGTAACATATCAGCAAAAGCGCGGCAGAGCCGCGCCGTCGGAGCTGTTCTGCCGGGCACTGCGCCGAGTCTGGCGGCGACGCGCCGTCAGCCGGCTTGGCCTAGAACGGGCTGTTCAGTTCCACGATCGCCCGGTTGAGGACGGCCGCGAAGCCCACCCACGCGAGGTAAGGCAGCAGCAGTGCCGCCGCCGGTCGTGAGATGCGCCACAGCACGATGACCAAGGCAGCGATGCTGCTCCACAAGATGCCCACTTCCAGCGCCGCATAATCCGGCCGGTGCAGGCGGAAGAACAGGAAGCTCCACAGCAAGTTGAGAAAGCCGTTGAGGGCAAACAGGCCGATGATGTTCTCGGCCTGGGTGCGGGTGCGGGCGCGCAGCCAGGCGGTGGCGCCAGAGATAGTGCACAGGCCGAAGATCACCGTCCAGGCCGGGCCGAACAGCCAGGTCGGCGGCGCCCACGGCGGCTGCTTCAGCGCCTGATACCAAGGGCCGATATCGGTGATGGTGGCGCCGACCGCAGCCGTGAAGGCAGCGGCCACCGCAGCAACGGCGGCCGGCAGCACCCACGCCTGTTCCGACAATCGGGCCATCGGGCCTCCCGCGCCGCCTCGCTCAGGCCTGCGCCCGTTTGCCGGCGTTGTTGCCTTCGCGCACGCCGCCACCCGACAAGATGCCGGTGACCAACTGCACGCTGTCCTTTAGGAAGATCTTCACGTGGGCCAGCGGCTTTTTGCGCTGCAGCTCCTTGTTCATATAGGCTTCCCAGGTCAGCTGCTGGATGTCCTTGTCCATGCACAGCTTGACGAATTTCTCGCGCATCGTGTCGCTGCGATACCACCACCATTGCATGATGCCGAGCACGCGGAACACGGTGCCGTGCGCCTTCAGGAAACGCTTGCGGGCCAGGCCCAGCTTGGCGGGATCGCCGCTGGCCAGGGCTTCGGCGGCGGCCTTGGCGGCTTCGCGGCCGGCGGTCATCGCATAGAAAATGCCTTCGCCGCTGGCGGGGGCCACGCAGCCGGCGGCATCGCCGGCTACCACCACATCCTTGCCATTGTCCCACTTCTTGCGCGGGCGCAGCGGGATGGGCGCGCCTTCGACCCGGACGGTCTTGCAGGTTTCCTCGGTCATGCCCAGCTCTTCGCGCAGCTTGCCGACGGCCTTGCGCAACTCAAAGCCCTGCACGGCGCTGCCGGTGCCGATGCTGGTCTTGGAGCCGTGCGGGAACACCCAAGCATAGAAGTCCGGGCTGTGCTTGCCCTGGTAGAAGACGTCGCAGCGATTGCCTTCAAAGCCCTTGAAGCCTTCCGGCGGGCTGTCCACCACCTCGTGATAGGCGGCGACGAACGGCAGTTTCTCGTCGGGCAGGGCAGCGCGGGCGACCGACGAATTGCAGCCGTCGCAGCCGATCAGCATCTTCGTCTTCACGCGGATCGGATCGGAGCCACGCGCGGCACCCTTGGGACGATAGAGCACGACGGCCGAGCCATCGGGCTCGCGCTCCAGCCCTTCGAAGGTGCCATCCCGCCTGTCGGCGCCGTTCTTGGCGGCGCGGGCGCGCAGCCATTCGTCGAACACATCACGGTCGACCATGCCGACCCAGCCGCCTTCGCCCACCGGCATGTCGACCTTGCGATCGTTGGGGCTGATCATTCGGGCGCTGTTGGCGGTGGTGCACAGCAGCTCCATCGGCACGTCAAAATCCTTGAGCAGGCGCGGCGGCACCGCGCCGCCGCACGGCTTGATGCGGCCCATGCGGTCGAGCAGCATCACCTTGTGCCCGGCAACCGCCAGATCATTGGCCGCTGTCGCTCCCGACGGGCCGCCACCCACCACCACGAAATCGAACATATCGGTCATGCAATTGCCTCCGCCGCTGCCGGCCTGCCCGCCGTGTCTGTTGATGTGCTGCCCATCCGGTCATTCAACCGGAAAGCGATGATGGCCGCCAGCAGAAACAGCACGGCTTCTGCAGCAAACACCAATTCGAAGGCCCGGCCGTCGCTGTGCAGCGCGGTGCGCAGCCGATCGACGGCAAAGGCGCCGACAAAACCGCCGATGCCGAACGCCGAGGCCTGCGCCGCGCCCCACAGGCCCATGCGGATGCCCTCATGCCCAGGCCCGCCGCGCCCGGCCAGTTCCAGCATGGAGCCGATGGCGGCCACCGCGAACATGCCGTTGGCAAAGCCCAACAGCGCCACATTGGCCGCCAGCGGCCAGCCCGGCCCGGCCTGCGCCGCCAGCGCGAGACTGGCCAATGCGAGGGCTGAGGCAAGGCAGCCGGCGACAATCCAGCGCTTCAGCTTCATGCCGGCTTTGCCGCCAAAGGCATGGCCGCCAACGCCGACCAGGATCATGCCGGCCAGCACGCCCTGGTGCTGCACGCCGGACAGGCTGGTGGATTGGCCGGGCGTCATCTTAAACACCAGGCCCGCGAACGGCTCCAGGATCAGATCCTGCATCGAATAGGCCAGCATCGAGAAGAAGACGAAGATGCTGAACAGCCGGGTGAGCGGATCCTGCCAGATGCCCTTGAGGGCGTCGCCGAACGGCGCCGCCTCGGGCCTTTCTTCGGCTTGCGGCGCGCCTTCGATGCCCCAGACAGCGAGGCAGGTGACACAGAAGGCCGCGGCGACGACCCCGCCGGCGACCTGCAGCAGGCGCGTCGGCGAGAAGGGATCGAGCAGGGCCCCCGCCGTGCCGGCCGAAATGACGATGCCGACGATCATCATGATCCAGGTCAGGCTGGCGGCGGCCGGGCGGCGCGCCTCGGCCGTGCGGGTGGCGAGCAGGGCCAGCAGCGAGGTGCCGGCGG